>NZ_JAMNXL010000152.1 GCF_023653175.1 Erythrobacter sp.
ATCATGGAGAACACCGATATCGCCGCGCAGGTCGGCGTGCAGTCGATCCCCTTGATGCTGCTCTACAAGAATGGCGAAGTGGTGGCCAAGAAGCTCGGCGCTGCGCCCAAGAGCCAGCTCAAGGCCTGGCTCGAAAGCGAACTCTAGGAATGAGGGGCGCCAGAGCGGCGCCCCCTTTTTCACCGCCAGTAATCATGCCGCCCGGCACCGTCGAAACCGGCCGGAGGTGAGGCAGCATTTCCTGAAAGCATTTGCCCGAACCGCATGGGCAGGGATCCTTCCGGCCGAGTTTCTCGACCAGTTCCTTGTCGCCATGCACGAAGCGCAGGCCGCGCTTCACCTGTGTTTCGCTGGGATAGCCCTTACGCCGCTTGGACGAACGCTCGAAAGCAGGGCAGGTCGGCGGGGTCGTTGGTCTTGCGAGCCATGGTGGCCTCCTGTCGTTGCCGCTCCTGACGCGGAGCGCGCGGCGCTTAGCACCATGGCCGCTGCGGCGGAAGCTCAGGCCATCACCCGCGCGACAAATTCGTCCCAGATCGCGGGGCTTGATGCGCCCACCAGCCCGGGCGCCTCATGCTGGTCCACCCGGTAGGCGCTGCCATCGAGCCGCGCCGCCTTGCCGCCCGCTTCGTTGAGCCACAACACGCCCGCCGCATGATCCCAGGCCAGCGTGCGCTTGAAGCTCGAAATGTCGTTCTCGCCGAGCGCGAGGCGCGGATATTGCTCGGCAGCGCAGCGCGGGATATCGACGAGGGTGTAGTGGGCGGCGAGCTTGGCGTCGACCATCGCGGATTCCTGCGGGGTGAGGAAAATCCGGCTGACGGCAGTGACCGGCGGCTCCTGCCCGGTGGTCCGGGCCGCGATCCGCTCCCCGTTGACGAAAGCCCCTTCGCCGCGGCGCGCATGGCAGAAGCGGTCCTTCAAGGGATCGTAGATCCACCCCGCCACCGCCTGCCCTGCGTCGGCCAGCGCGACGATGATCCCGAACGGCTCCTTGCCTTCGGCGAAGTTGGCCGTGCCGTCGAGCGGGTCGATGATCCAGCACTGGCCGGAGAGGTGATCGAGCGCGCTCTTGTCGGCATGCACCGCTTCTTCGCCCACCACCGCCACGCCCGGCGCAAGCTTGGTCAGCGCCTCGGTGAGGAAGGCCTCGACCTCGCGGTCGACGATGGTGACGGGATCATCCACGCCCTTCATCTCGACATCGCCCGCCGCCAGATTGCGGAAGCGCGGCAGCATCGAACGCTCGGCGGCAAAGCGCATCAGGTCGCGGATTTCCGCGTCCAGAGCTGGCAGGGCGCTCACGAACGGTAATCCGCGTTGATCGCGATGTAGCCGTGGGTGAGATCACAGGTCCACACGGTGGCGCGGCCATCCGCGAGGCCGAGATCGACCGCGATGTCGATGTCCTCGCCCTTCAGATGCGCGGCCACCGGGGCCTCGTCATAGTCCTCGACCGGCACGCCGTTCCTTGCCGCCCACACGCCCCCGAAGGCGATCGAGAGCTTGTCGCGGTCGGCCGGTTCGCCCGCCTTGCCGACTGCCATGACCACGCGGCCCCAATTGGCATCCTCGCCCGCAATCGCGGTTTTCACGAGCGGCGAGTTGGCGATGGCAAGCCCGATGCGCCGCGCGCTCTCGTCGCTGACCGCGCCTGCGACGCGGATGGTGACAAACTTGCGCGCCCCCTCGCCGTCGCGCACCACCAGCTGGGCGAGGTTGCGGCATACATCGGCGAGCGCGGCCGCGAAGGCGTCCGCACCCGCGCTCTCCCAGCTTTCGATCCGCACATTGCCCGCGCGGCCCGTGGCGAAGACCATCACCGTGTCGCTGGTCGAGGTGTCGCCGTCGACCGTGATGCAGGAGAAAGTCTGCGCATTGGCGCGCTCCAGCGCCTCTTGCAGGAAGGCAGGCGCCACGTCTGCATCTGTAAAAATGTAGCCGAGCATGGTCGCCATGTCGGGGGCGATCATGCCCGAGCCCTTGATGATCCCGGCAAGTTCCACGCGCACGCCGCCAAGCATTGCCGAGGCGCCCGCGCCCTTGGCAAAGGTGTCGGTGGTGCCGATGGCGTTCGCCGCATCCTCCCAGCTGCAAGGCGCGGCGGTCAGTGCGGCGGCGATCCCGGCTTGCGCCTTCTCGATGGGCAGCGGCACACCGATCACGCCGGTGGAGGAGACGAACACCTCGTCGAGCGTGCAGGCAAGCGCCTCGCTGACCTGCGCCCGGATCGCCTCGACCGCCGCGCGGCCGCGCCAGCCGGTGAAGGCGTTGGAGTTCCCCGCATTGACGATCAATGCCCGCGCGCGCCCCAACTTCACCGCCTCGCGCCCGAGTTCGACCTCGGAGGAGGCGCAGGCGCTCTTGGTGAAGACGCCCGCGGCGCTGGTGCCCTCGGCGAGTTCGGCAAAGGTCAGGTCGCAGCGGTCCCACATCTTGTAGCGCGCCCGTGCGACGCGCAGCGTGACGCCTGCGATCGGCGGCAGGTCGGGGAAGGGGCGGGCGAGGGGCGAGGGATCGATCTGCATAGGCCATGCCAGTAATGTCCAATCGGGAGCGCTGCAATCACGGGCTTTTGCCGCTTTGCGCGGGGCGGGGTCTGAGATAGATGTCAAGCCCATGAAAATCAGACTCTTGCTCGCAGCGAGCCTGTGTGCCGCTATCGCTCTGCCCGCCGCCGCGCAGCAAGCGCAGGATGGCACCGCAATAGCCGCCGATCCGCCCGAGGTGCGGCTGGCGCTCCCGATGCCGGTCGATCAAAACGGGCCGCAGCCGATCGGCAAGCCGTCCGACTGGGTCTCCAACGCCGATTATCCGCCAGCCGCGTGGCGGAATCGCGAGGAGGGCGAGGTGCGCTATGCGCTCGACGTCGACCGCGAAGGGGCGGTGACGGGTTGCCGGATCACGAAAAGCACTGCCACGCCCACCCTCGAGGCAGAAACCTGCCGCCTGCTGAGCGAGCGTGCGCGTTTCCTTCCGAAGCAGGATAAGGAGAGCAGGCCAGTTGGGTCGGTTTATTCCGGCCGGATGAGATGGACGCGGCGCGAGCCCGAATTCGGCAGCGGCAGCTTCGAGATCAAGGTCGCCTTCACGATCGACCCGCGCGGAGCCTACGTGAATTGCCGAGTAATGGCGCAGTCCGGCGAAATCCCGGCCGATATTCTGAGCAGTTTCGAAAAGGAGCCGTGCCCGGGCCAGAAGGGCCTGCCCGCCCGCGACGAGGAAGGGCGGCCAGAGGCGCGAGATGTGGTGCTGACGATGAGGGTGGAGAGCACGCCTGCTGCTTCCGGCGGCGCGCAGCCCGGCAATTAAGCTCTCGCACAGCTTATCGCGCTATGGCTGTGGACGAATTGGCGCATAACCATTATCTGATCGTTTCATGACCCGGCGTTTTCTAGCTCTTCTGGCTCTGCTGACCGGCCTTGTCGCACTAGGCGGCACGGCGCAGGCGTCCTTGGCCGAGGCGCTGGCATGCTCCGCAAGCGTCGCTGCGGCGAGCGGGGACGAGCGTGCGCCAAGCGAAAGCGTCGCCGCGCAGCCTGCGCCCGCCACGATCAGCGCCACCCGCGCGGCCGAGGCTCCGTGCCCGCCGCCACCGGTGCCGGAATCGCTGCGCCTGCCGGTCTTGATGGGGATTGAGCGCGCCTACGAATAGGCGCGTTACCCGCATACCTCTGAATTCCCGCGCGCCGCGCCCTGCGAGGGCCGCGCCTTCCCCGCACAGATCCGCAAGCCGCCCGCATCATTCGCGGTGATTGCCCCCGAATCAAAGGCCTACACCCATGTTCTCTTCCGTCATCAAATCCGTTTTCGGCTCGGCCAACGAGCGTTACATCAAGGCTGCGCGCAAGATCGTCGACCAGATCAACGCGCTCGAGCCGCAGATCCAGGTGCTCTCCGACGAGGAGCTTCAGGGCCAGACGAACAAGCTGCGGGGCCTCATCGATGGCGGCGCCAAGCTCGACGACATCCTGCCGGAAGCCTTCGCCACGGTGCGGGAGGCCTCGGTGCGGGTGTTCGGGATGCGCCACTTCGATGTGCAGCTGATCGGCGGCCTCGTGCTCCACCGCGGCGAGATCGCCGAAATGCGCACCGGCGAGGGCAAGACCCTGATGGCGACGCTGGCGGTCTATCTCAATGCGCTGGAGGGCAAGGGCGTCCACGTCGTCACCGTCAACGATTACCTTGCCCGCCGCGATGCCGAGGAGATGGGCAAGCTCTACAACTGGCTCGGGCTTAGCGTCGGCGTCATCGTCCCCGGCATGCCCGAGGAATACAAGCGCGACGCCTACAATGCCGACATCACCTACGGCACCAACAACGAATTCGGCTTCGATTACCTGCGCGACAACATGAAGCACTCGCGCGGCGAGATGGCGCAGCGCCCGTTCAACTTCGCGATCGTCGACGAGGTCGACTCGATCCTCATCGACGAAGCGCGCACCCCGCTGATCATCTCCGGCCCGACCGAGGACAAGTCGGAACTCTACGTCCAGCTCGATCAGGTCGCACGCGAGATCCCGGTCGAATGGCTCGACATCGACGAGAAGGTGAAGCGCGTGCAGCTCACCGAAGAGGGGCTGGAAGAGGTCGAACAGCTGCTGCTCGCCAAGGGCCTGCTGGCGTCCGAGAACCTCTATGACGCGCTCAACACCCAGGTTGTCCACCACCTCGATCAGGCGCTGGTCGCCAACTTCGCCCGCAAGCGCGACACCGACTACATCGTCAAGGACGGCAAGGTCATCATCATCGATGAATTCACCGGCCGCATGATGGACGGCCGCCGCTGGTCGAACGGGTTGCACCAGGCGGTCGAGGCCAAGGAGGGCGTGCGGATCGAGCCCGAGAACCAGACGCTCGCCTCGATCACCTTCCAGAACTATTTCCGCATGTATCCCAAGCTCTCCGGCATGACCGGCACCGCGGCGACCGAAGCAGCGGAATTCTGGGACATCTACAAGGTCGGCGTGGTCGAGATCCCGACCAACCTGCCCGTAGCCCGCCTCGACGAGGAGGACGAGTTCTACAAGAACACCGCCGACAAGTTCGGCGCCATCGCCAAGGCGATCCATGAAAAGCAGAAGATCGGCCAGCCGGTGCTGGTCGGCACGGTCTCGATCGAGAAGTCCGAACTGCTCAGCGAATATCTCGACAAGGAAGGCGTGACGCACAGCGTCCTCAATGCCCGCTTCCACGAACAGGAAGCGCGCATCGTGGCGCAGGCGGGCCGCTATGGCGCGGTCACCATCGCCACCAACATGGCCGGACGCGGCACCGACATCCAGCTGGGCGGCAACATCGAATACCGCATCCGCGACGAACTTTCCGAACTGCCCGACGGGCCGGAGCGTGACGAAGCCATCGCCCGCATCCGCGCCGAAGTCGCCGAGGAGAAGGAGCGCGTGAAGGCCGCAGGCGGCCTGTTCGTGCTCGGCACCGAGCGCCACGAGAGCCGCCGCATCGACAACCAGCTGCGCGGCCGTTCGGGCCGTCAGGGCGACCCGGGCCTGTCGCGCTTCTACCTGTGCCTCGAGGATGATCTGCTGCGCATCTTCGGCCCCGACACGCTGTTCTCCAAGATGATGAAGTCGAACCTGGCCGATGGCGAGGCGATTGGCTCCAAGTGGCTCTCCAAGGCGATCGAGACCGCGCAGAAGAAGGTCGAGGCCCGCAACTACGACATGCGCAAGCAGGTCGTGCAATACGACGACGTGATGAACGACCAGCGCAAGGTGGTCTACGAACAGCGCGCCGAGATCATGGACAGCGAAACGGTTGACGATGTGGTGGTCGACATGCGCCACGACACGATCAACGCGCTGGTCGGCGCCGCCTGCCCGCCGGGCTCCTACCCCGAACAGTGGGACATCGAGGGCCTCAAGGCGCGCACCGAGGAAATCTTCGGCTTCCAGCCGCCCTATGACGCATGGCTCGCCGAGGAAGAGGTCGAGCCGCAGCTGCTCGAGGAACGCCTGCGCGAGCTCACCGACCAGATGATGGACGCCAAGATGGGCGAACAGGACGCCGGGATCTGGCGCATGGTCGAAAAGGACGTGCTGTTGCGCCAGCTCGACCATCACTGGAAGGAGCACCTCTCCACCCTCGATGCGCTGCGTCAGGTGATCTGGATGCGCGGCATGGCGCAGAAGCAGCCGATCAACGAATACAAGCAGGAAGCCTTCGTATTGTTCGAGACGATGCTCGACACGCTGCGCGAGGAGGTCACCAAGATCCTGTTCCGCGCCGAGCTGCGCTTCGAGCAGCCTGCGGTGCAGACGCTGCCTGAACTGCCCGATTTCCTCACCGGGCATATCGATCCGCTGACCGGGCTCGAGAATTCGGCCGACGGCGACGGGTCGGAGAGCCGCCCCGAACTGTTCGGCTCGCTGGCAGGCTCGCCGCGTGCGGCTTTCGGTCCGGGCGGGGCCAACCCGAACAACCCATGGGCCAATCTCGACATCAGCCGCAATGCGCCGTGCCGCTGCGGTTCGGGCAACAAATACAAGCATTGCCACGGCGCGGTGGGCGTCAGCCAGAGCGCCTGACGGGCTGACGGGGGCGGGGGTCAGGCATGATCGGCGCGATCCCCGTGCTGCTGGCGCTCGCCTTCGCGGTGACGGCGCTGCTCTACGCCAGCGTCGGCTTCGGCGGCGGGTCGACCTATTCGGCGCTGCTGGCGCTCTCGGGGCTCGATTACCGGCTGCTGCCGCTGGTGAGCCTTGCCTGCAACATCGTGGTGGTGACAGGCAGCAGCATCCGCTTCGCCAGCGCGGGGATCACGCCGTGGAGAAAGGCGGGGGTGATCGTGGCGCTCGGCGCGCCGATGAGCTTTCTTGGCGGGCTGACCCCGATCAAGGAGGCGACTTTCCTCATACTTCTCGGCGCCAGTCTGGTGCTGACTGCGCTGACGATGCTGGTTCCGGTGAAGGAGGGTGCGGAGGGCGCACCCACGCGCGCCGCCCGCTTCATGCCGCTCGCCGCCGCGCCGCTGGGCTATTTCGCCGGGCTGGTGGGGATCGGCGGAGGGATCTTCCTCGCGCCGCTGCTGCACCTTGCGCGCTGGCACGAGGCGAGGGGAATCGCGGCGACCGCGAGCCTGTTCATCCTCGTCAATTCGCTGTTCGGCCTCGCCGGGCAGATGGTGAAGAACGGCCCCGGCCTGTTTGGTGCGGCGCTGGGTGCCTCGCTGCCGCTGCTGATCGCGGTGTTGGTGGGCGGGCAGATCGGAAGCCTCTTCGCCGCGCGCCTGCTTCCGCCCAAGTGGATCCGCTGGCTGACCGCGCTCTTGGTCGGCGTGGTGGGGGTGCGGTTGCTGGCGGGCGTCTAGGCCCGCCCGTCAGGCCCCCATCGGCACAGCCTGCCGGCGGATGAGCAATGCCAGCGCAAGGGTCGCGGCAAAACTCGCATAGCCTGCCAGCAGGTTGGGGAGCAGCAGCGGTACGCCGGTGAACAGCATCGCATCATTGCCCCCGGGTACCAGCGTCGCGCCCGCGCCCATGAGCAGGCCTCCCGGCAGGGCGCTCAGCCACTGGCTGGCGCTTCCCGCCCGCAGCCGGAATGTGCCGCCGATCACCGTCGCCGCTGTCATCCCCGCGATCAGCGCCGCAAGCCCGAACAGCGCGCCCGGCGCCCAGCTCCCGCCATAGGCTATCTCGGCGATGCGGCTGGTGTAGACCCATTGCCGGTCCAGCGCGAAGAGCAGTCCCGAGGCGGTGCCGATCACTCCCATCGCGACGAGCGGCGACCAGCCGCCGCGCAGGCGATGCCAGCCGAGGCGGCGGTAGAGATAGGTGGCCGCCCCCGCGCCCACCGTGCCGCCAAGCGTCAGCGCCAGCACCACATGGCCGGTGAGCGGCGAGGCCACAGGCGTGCGCGCAGGCAGCATCAGCGCCGCGCTCGACATGCTGGGGCCAAGCAGCAGCGCGGCGACGAACATCGCCGCAATTGCTCCGGCGCGCCACAGCTCGCCTTGAGTAAGCCCCGCCAGCAGCCCCATCGCGCAGTTCCCGGCAAGGATCGAGCCGAGCCCGAACAGCACGCCGCCTGCCACGGCGAGGCTGTCGGGCGGCGTGCCCTGGAGTGTCATGAAGGGATCGGCTCCGAGCCACTCGGCCAGTCCCATGACCACCATCGCGGCCGCAGCGGCAAGGGTGAAGCCGGCGAGCCGGTGGACGCGCCGCCTGTCGATCACCTCGCGCATGGCCCGCACCATGCACACGCCCGCACGCTGGCTGGCATAGCCGATCAGGAACATCAGCGCTGTGGTGATTGCGACGGTCACGGCATGAGGGTGTAGCGGGTGTTGCAAGGAAGGCAATCGGGTCGAAATATTATCATACTTAAGCGTCCAGGGTCGGGATTTGTGACAACCTGCCGACCAGTCACGTCACTGGGAGAGGCCGGATGCAACCCGAAGAGCAGCGCGGCGAGGATCGCTCGTCTCCCCTCGGCGAGGATGATGCCCCCCGGATGGACCGCCGCTGGGCCCAACGGCGCTGCATCGAGCTTGCTGCCGACCTCACCGATTCCTCGGGATTCACTATCGCAGCCAAGGTCACCGAGATTTCGGAAGAAGGGTGCAGGATACGCACGTATTCAGCGCCCGCGCTCGATCGCGACCTGCACCACGAAATCAAGATCACCGGCCTCGATCCGATTGGTGCCTATGTGATCTGGACGAGCGAGGATTGCGCGGGGTTCACCTTCGGC
>NZ_JAMNXL010000286.1 GCF_023653175.1 Erythrobacter sp.
TGACCTGCCCCCTTCTGAGTGGTCCAAAATTGATGATATTTTGGATGACGAAGGAGACATGGAATGCCGAGCAAGAAGCATCGCCCGGAAGAGATTATCGGCAAGCTGCGTGAAGCGGAGGTTGTGCTGGCGCAGGGCGCCACGACCGCCGAGGCGTGCCGTCGGATCGCGATCAGCGAGCAGACCTACTATCGTTGGCGCAAGGAATACGGCGGCCTGAAGACCGATCAGGCGCGTCGAATGAAGGATCTAGAGAAGGAGAATGCGCGGCTTCGTCGTGCGATATCCGACCTGACGCTCGACAAGCTGATCCTGCAGGAGGCCGCTCGGGGAAACTTCTGAGCCCCGCGCGCCGAAGGCGCTGTATCGACCACATCAGAATGATGATGCCGGTGTCCGAGCGGCGGCTCTGCCGCGTGCTCGGGCAGCACCGATCGACACAGCGCAAGGTGCCCCGCGGGGCGGATGACGAAGCAGCTCTGACCGAGGATATCATCGCGCTGGCCCGGCAATATGGTCGCTATGGCTATCGCCGGGTGACGGCGTTGCTGCGTGATGCGGGGTGGCATGTGAACCGCAAGCGGGTCGAGCGCGTCTGGCGTCGCGAGGGGCTCAAAGTACCGCAAAGGCAGCCGAAGCGCGGGCGGCTGTGGCTGAACGACGGATCATGCATCCGGCTCCGGCCGGAATATCCCGGGCATGTCTGGTCCTACGACTTCGTCGAGGGCCGCACCCATGACGGGCGCAAATACCGGATCCTGTCGATCATCGACGAGGCGAGCCGGGAGTGCCTGGCGTTGCCGGTGGCGCGTAAGCTCAAGAGCGACGACGTGCTCGCGGCACTGGCCGAGCTGTTCGTCACGCGTGGGCCGCCGGCGCATATACGATCGGACAATGGCCCGGAGTTTATCGCAACGGCGGTGCAGCAATGGCTCGCCCAGATCGGCGTGAAGACGCTCTACATCACGCCGGGTAGCCCGTGGGAGAATGGTTATTGCGAAAGCTTCAACGGGTCGCTGCGCGATGAACTGCTCAACGGCGAAATCTTCTACTCGCTCGCCGAGGCCCGGATCCTGATCGAGGCGTGGCGGCGTCATTACAACACCGTCCGGCCGCACAGCTCGCTGGGATATCGACCACCGGCGCCAGAGGCCGTTCCATCGCCAGTGTCGCCCTCCGGTTCCGCTTCGCTCCACCTACGGCCAACACTGGCGATGGAGGCGTCAATGCACTAACAATCCGATCGGACCACTCGGTGGGGGCCGGTCATGAGCGAGGTCGCTGGGCGCGGCCGGCGGGCGATAACCGGCGCTTCCTTAATGGCATGCTCCACGTGCTGCGGGTCGGCTGCCCTTGGCGCGACATGCACGAACGTTACGGCAAGTGGAACTCGGTCTATGTCCGGTTCCGGCGCTGGGCAGAGCAAGGCGTCTGGGATGCGCTGCTGCAAACGCTGGTCGACCTGGGACTGACGGATGACTGGCAACACATGATCGACAGTACCACGGTTCGCGGCCATGTATCGGCAGTGGGCGGAAAAGGGGGGCTTGTGCGCAGGCTTTTGGTCGATCACGCGGCGGCTTTACGAGCAAAATCCACGCCCGATGCGACAATCAGGGACTGCCTCTCGGCTTCATCCTGACCGGCGGCGAGGCCTCCGATTACACCGCTGCCGAGCCACTGATGGAGATCCCCATCGCCGCGCCCAAGGCGCTGCTTGCCGACAAGGGCTACGACGGTGATCGCTTCCGGGAAAGCCTGCTGATCCGGGGCATCCTGCCGATCATCCCACCCCGTTCGAACCGCAAGGTGCCCGAGCATCCCGACTATCGCCGCTACCGGGACCGCAACCGCGTCGAGCGCATGTTCGGCAAGCTCAAGCAGCAGCGCCGGATCGCCACCCGTTACGACAAGACCGTCCTCTCCTTCGAAAGCTTCCTCAATCTCGCCGCTGCCCGCCTTTGGTTAAAGTCTTTTGTCAACACAGCCTAGGCTACCAATGTGGAAGCATTGTGGGAGCCTCTTCCACAGGCGCGGATTGGCTGTCTGATCGAGCAACAACCCGGCCGCATAATTATATTGGCATTGAATATGTCAAATTAATTGTCATGCTAGACGCAATGGTGGTCGAATCGACCAATCCATGTCCAAGGAGGGTTGGGAGAATGCGAAAGCGAACGGGAGGCCTGGCCATTCTGGCGCTCGTGATCGTCGCGACCGGATCGGCACTGGCCTTTCGCGCGCCGATTGGCGAAGCCCTGTTCGCGCGCGCTGTTGAGCAGCGTGCCGGGCGTGATATGACGGGTAATCTCGGAGATGGTCTGCATGTGGGCCTGTGCGGCACCGGCTCGCCCCTGCCCAATCCCGACCGCGCGGGCGCCTGCACTGTGGTGATGGCCGGCACCCGGATGTTCGTGTTCGACGCGGGCGAAGGGGGTGCGCGCAATCTCCAACTGATGGGCCTGCCGCCGGGGCGGATCGAGCGCCTGTTTCTGACCCATTTCCACTCTGACCACATCGACGGGCTTGGCCCGATGATGCTGCTGCGCTGGACCGGAAGCACCGCAAA
>NZ_JAMNXL010000287.1 GCF_023653175.1 Erythrobacter sp.
CTCGTTGCTGTGAAGGGCGAACTCGGCGAGGCCAAGGTCACCGCCAACGAGCTCCTCCAGGCCGCGCTGCGCCTGCGTCCCGACCGCATCGTGCTGGGCGAACTGCGCGGAAGCGAGAGCGTCAGCTTCCTGCGCGCGATCAACACCGGGCACCCGGGCAGCTTTTCGACGATCCACGCCAATTCCCTGCGCGGCGCATTGGAACAGCTTTCGCTGATGGTGATGCAGACCGGCATCGGCCTCACCCGTTCCGACACCATCGCCTATGCCGCGAGCGTGATCGACGTGATCGTGCAACTGGGCCGCGATGCCAACGGAAAGCGCGGGATTACTGCGATAGCGGACAGCCGGTCATTGGTGTGAGGCAGGCCGCCCCACAAGGCGCGCCTGACCTTGACGTTTGTGTGACAACTGTCTCCTTCGCATTTACACGTAAGCTGCTTGCGAACACATGCGCGCCCGGCGCATCATGGCGCGCAAGACAAGGCCTGGGCCGCAGCATCGCGGCAACAGGCGGGACAGGGAAGCGATGAGCACGTCACCGACCGGCACCGAACCCGCGCCCGCAGGCGCTGCGGGCACCACCCAGATGGCGGTACTGGGGCCGGACGAATCCCCCTATTTCAACCGCGAGCTTTCGTGGCTCCAGTTCAACCAGCGTGTCCTCGCCGAGGCCTGCAACGAGGCCTATCCGCTGCTTGAACGCGTTCGGTTCCTGTCGATTTCGGGCAGCAATCTCGACGAATTCATGATGATCCGCGTCGCGGGCCTCGTGGGGCAAGTGCAGCGCGGCTTCGAGGCGCCCTCGATCGACGGTCGTTCGCCCGCGCAGCAGCTGACCGCGATCCGCGATACGCTCGCGATCCTCTCGCAGCGCCAGCAGTCGATCTGGCGGAGCTTGCGCACAGGCCTCGCCGGGGCCGACATCCACGTTGCCGACGAGGAACGCGTCAGCCCCGAAGTGCACAAGTGGCTCAAGCGCTACTTCCTCAACGAGATCCTGCCGATCATCACCCCCCAGGCGCTCGATCCCGCGCACCCGTTCCCCTTCGTCCAGAACGAAGGCATGGGCCTGCTCTTCACCCTGACCCGCGATGCGACCGGCGAGCAGCTGATCGAGATGGTGCTGATCCCGAGCGCTTTGCCGCGCTTCGTGCGTGTGCCCGAAACGGTGACCAGCGCGGGATCGGGCAAGGGCGGGGTGCTCTACATGTCGATCGCGCGGCTGATCCAGCGCTATGCCGAGGCGCTGTTCCCGGGCTTCACGATCCAGGGTGACGGCCTGTTCCGCGTGCTGCGCGACAGCGACATCGAGATCGCCGAAGAGGCCGAGGACCTCGTGCGCACCTTCCGCAGCGCGATCCAGCGCAGAAGGCGCGGCCAGGTGATCCAGCTCGAGATCGAGGAGGATTTCGATCCCGCCGCCGAGGCCCTGCTGCTCGACCAGCTCGGCATCAACGAGGCCGCGCTGATCAAGACCGACGGAATGATCGGCATCGACGGCCTTGCCGAAATCGTCCGCGAGGATCGGCCCGACCTCAAGTTCGACGCCTATTCCCCGCGCTTGCCCGAACGCATCCGCGAGCATGACGGGGACGTCTTCTCGGCGATCCGCGAGAAGGACATCGTCATCCACCACCCCTATGAGAGCTTCGAGGTGGTGGTCGATTTCCTGCGGCAGGCGGCGGCCGACCCCGATGTGGTGGCGATCAAGCAGACGCTCTACCGCGCGGGCAGCCAGTCGGCGGTGATTGGCGCGCTGATCGAGGCGGCCGAGGCCGGCAAGTCGGTCACCGCGGTGGTGGAACTGAAGGCCCGCTTCGACGAGGAGCAGAACCTGCAATGGGCCAGCAAGCTCGAACGCGCCGGCGTGCAGGTGATCTACGGCTTCACCGACTGGAAGACCCACGCCAAGGTGGCGATGGTGGTGCGCCGCGAGGGTGAGGGGTTCCGCACCTATTGCCACTTCGGCACCGGCAACTACCACCCCGTCACCGCCAAGATCTACACTGACCTCAGCTTCTTCACCGCCGACCCCAAGATGGGGCGCGATGCGGCCAAGATGTTCAACTTCGTCACCGGCTATGTCGAGCCTCACGCCCTCGAACGGCTGCACATCGCGCCGATCGATTTGCGCCAGGAAATCTACGACCGCATCGATGCCGAGATCGCCAATGCCCAGAAGGGCAAGCCTGCCGCGGTCTGGATGAAGTGCAACCAGCTCACCGACGAAGGCATGATCGAACGGCTCTATGCCGCCAGCAACGCCGGAGTTCAGGTTGAACTGGTGGTGCGCGGGATCTGCTGTCTCAGGCCCGGGGTCGCCGGATTGTCCGAGAACATCCGCGTCAAATCGGTGATCGGCCGCTTCCTCGAACACAGCCGCATCTATGCCTTCGCGGGCGGCTACACGATGCCGAGTGCCCATGCCGCAGTGTTCATCGCCTCTGCCGACATGATGAGCCGCAATCTCGACCGCCGGGTCGAGACCCTGATCCCCATCCTCAACCGCACGGTTCACGATCAGGTGCTCCAGCAGGTGCTGCTCGCCAACATGC
>NZ_JAMNXL010000153.1 GCF_023653175.1 Erythrobacter sp.
CAACCTATCTGGTGGGCGCCGACGGCACAATCGCGCGCATCTGGGACAAGGTGAAGGTCGCCGGTCACGCCGAGGACGTGCTGGCAGCGGCCAAAGCTCTTTAAGCCCGTGACCACCGTCGCCCGCGCCATCCGCGCCGCGCTGCTCACCCCCGAGCCGCGGTCAAAGTGCTTCGTCACCCGTCAGGTCGCGCGCGACTGGCGGGCTGGCAAGCTGGCGTGGGAATTCGACGTGGCGATGCCCGACCAGCCCGCCTGGCCCGATGCGCCCGAATTGCTGCCCCCCGGCCAGATGCCCAAGCGCCGCAAGGCCGGGAGCGAGCGCGGGCGGATCGCCCTGTGGCACTCCCTCGCCCATATCGAGTTCGTCGCGATCGACCTCGCGCTCGACATGGCGGGGCGGTTCGGGAAGGAGATGGGGCCGGCGTTCGTCGGCGACTTCCTCGCTGTCGCCGCCGACGAGGCGATGCACTTCGCATTGCTGGCGCGGAAGCTCGCGGGGCTAGGCAGCCACTACGGCGCGCTCCCGGCCCATGCCGGGCTATGGGAGGCGGCGCACGCCACCCGCCACGATGTCGCCGCGCGGCTCGCGGTTGTGCCGATGGTGCTCGAGGCGCGCGGGCTCGACGTGACCCCGGCGACCCTCGAACGGGTGCGGGAAGCGGGCGATCATAACGGAGCCAAAATTCTCGGCCGCATACTTGACGACGAAATTCGCCATGTCGCAGCCGGCACCAAGCACTTTTTGCAATGTGCCGAAATGGCGCAACGGGAGCCCGAATCTTACTGGCAGGACCTCGTAAAAGGGCATTTCCGAGGACAGGTTAAGGCGCCGTTCAACGACTCGGCGCGTCTTGCAGCCGGTTTGTCGCGCGGTTTCTACACGACGATTGCCTATTAACGATCCGCCCGGATAACCCCGTCTCAGCGTAAGGCGCGCATCAGACGTGCCGGAACATTCCTACGGCTCCGCACCAATCGCGGGTCGCAATCGGGACCGGGTCTTTTTATGATTTTTGCCTTCCGCGGAGCGCTGAAGCTGGTTGGAACAACCGCCTGCGCCATCCTCGTGTCCGCCGCTTCGCCGGCGCTGGCCAACACCAATTCGGCCGCATCATCCACCACCGCGAGCGCCGACGTCGTGCAGCCGCTGCGTGACGCGCAGGGCGAGGTCGTCGACAACGGCGATACCCGGTTCAAGTCGCTCTTCGCCAGCTGGACCGCGATCGAGCGCACGTCGCCAACCATCGGCACCGTCGAAGCGCCCGCTGCCTATTCCTCGCCGGTTCCGACCCGCGGCATCTCGGTGCCTTCGCGCATGCCGCTCGAAGGCGCGGCGCTGACCAGCAGCTTCGGGATGCGCACCCACCCGGTGCTTGGCGGCCGCCGCCAGCATCACGGCATCGATCTCGCCGCGCCCACCGGCACCCCGGTCTATGCCACCGCCGACGGCATCGTCAGCCGCGCCGACTGGTATTCGAGCTACGGCCTCTACATCAGCCTCGAGCACGGCGCCTCGATGCAGACCCGCTACGCCCACCTCTCGCGCCTCGCGGTCGCTTCGGGCGACAGCGTGAAGAAGGGCGACCTGATCGGCTATGTCGGATCGACCGGCCGCTCGACCGGTCCGCACCTCCATTACGAAGTTCGCGTGGAGGGTCTTGCAGTCAATCCGATTCCGTATATGGTGGAGAGCGAAGCACAGCTGGCTTACGCCCGCGATGCACGCCTCACCGGCGCTGGCGGCGAATAACCGCCCGGCCGGAAGGCACCAAGAGATTGCCCGTGAAACGGGCCGGACATTGGAGAGGGTGTCCGAACATGGGCGGCGGGTTATCCCGCCGCCTTTTTTTGTCTCGTAGCCACCCGGCCACCGCCCGCCGAGGAGGTGACACGCCTGTTGGGTAGCATTTCGAATACTCTTTTCCCTTGCGAGCGTTCCCGCGCCCGCTAGATTTTCTCCCCGAGAGAGAATGTCGGCGGCCCCCGTGCGGGCACCGCCGCTGGGAGAGAGAACATGTCGATGCACCCGATCGCGCACGCCGCGACCCGTCCCGATCATCCCGCCGTGATCATGACCGGATCAGGCAAGCGGATCACCTACGGGGCAATGGAGGCGGAATCGAACCGCTTCGCCCACCTGCTGCGCGCCCACGGGATCGGTGCGGGCGATGCCTTCGCGGTGCTGCTCGAAAACCGGATCGAGTACTTCACCCTGATCTGGGGCTCGCAGCGGGCGGGCACGATGCTGGTGCCGATCTCAAGCCGCCTCACCGCCCCCGAAGCCGCCTACATCATCCGCGACGCCGAGGCGAAGCTGCTGATCACCAGCGGCTATTTCACCGCAATGCTCGGCGATATCCGCAAGGAGTGCCCCGGCCTCACGGTGCTGGTGATGGACAGCGGGGATGCCGAAGACTTCGCGGCGGCGCTGGCTGCGCAAGACCCCGACCCGATCCCCGACCAGAGCGCCGGGATGGTTATGCTCTATTCCTCGGGCACCACCGGCCGCCCCAAGGGCATCCGCCCGGCCCCGCCCGCCGACCCCGACCCGCAGGCCGCCGTGCCGCTGGTGGGCCTCGCGGTGATGGGCGCCGGAATGCCGACCGACGGCTCGATGATCTACCTCTCCCCCGCCCCGCTCTACCACGCCGCCCCGATCGGGTGGTGCTCGGTCGTCCACCGGCTCGGCGGCACGGTGGTGATGATGGAGCGATTCGATCCCGAAGAGGCGCTCGCGGCGATCGAGCGCTACAAGGTGACCGACAGCCAATGGGTGCCGACCCACTTCGTGCGCTTCCTCAAGCTCGATCCCGCGGTGCGCACCCGCTACGACCTCTCCAGCCACCAGCGCGCGCTCCATGCCGCCGCGCCCTGCCCGGTGCCGATCAAGCAGGAGATGATCGCATGGTGGGGCGAGATCGTGAACGAATACTACGCCGGCAGCGAGAGCATCGGGATGACCATGATCCGCTCGGCCGACTGGCTCACCCATCCCGGCAGCGTCGGCAAGGCGATCTACGGCACGCTCCATATTTGCGGGCCCGAGGGCGAGGAGGTCGCGGCGGGGCAGGACGGGCTGATCTATTTCGAGAACGCGCTGCTCCCCACCTATCACAACGATCCCGCCAAGACCGCGGAGGCGATGCATCCCAAGGGGTGGATGACGCTGGGCGACATCGGCCATCTCGATCAAGACGGCTTCCTGTTCCTGACCGACCGCAAGAGCCACATGATCATCAGCGGGGGCGTGAACATCTACCCGCAGGAGATCGAGAACCTGCTCGTCACCCATCCCAAGGTGATGGACGCCGCGGTGATCGGCGCGCCCTGCCCCGACCTGGGCGAGAAGGTGGTGGCGGTGGTGCAGCCCAAGGACATGGATCACGCCGGGCCCGCGCTGGAGGCGGAGCTGCGCGAATTCCTCGGCGCCAGCCTCTCCAAGATCAAGATGCCCAAGCTGTTCGACTTCCGCCCCGACTTGCCGCGCGAGGCCAATGGCAAGCTCTACAAGCGCGAGCTGCGCGATGAATATGCCGCCCGCGCGCAGGAAGCTGCCGCATGACCGGGGAGGCGGTGCTGCCGGGCGACATTGCCCGGGCAGTGATCGATCCCCACGCCTATGCCGAATGGGACGGGCTGCTCGACACCTTCGACCACATCCGGGCGACGACCCCCGTCGCCCGCGTCCAGCCCGACACCCCCGGGCTGTTCGACCCCTTCTGGCTCGTCACTCGCTATGACGACGTGATGCGCATTTCGAAGGACAACGCGGGGTTCCTGAACAACCCGCGCCCGGTGGTGTTCAGCTTCAACCAGGCGATCGCGTTCAGCCGCGCGGCGACCGGATCGAACATGCTGGTCGATTCGCTGGTGGTGTTCGACGCGCCGGTTCACCCCAAGTACCGCAAGCTGACCCAGGAATGGTTCATGCCGAGGAACCTCGCCCGGCTCGAGGACGAACTGCGCGCGCTGGCCGCGCGGACGGTCGACCGGATGCTGGAGCAGGGCCCCGAGGTGGACTTCGTCAAGGAAGTCTCCGGCCCCTATCCCTTGCGCGTCGTCATGCAGATCCTCGGAGTGCCGCCTTCGGACGAGTTCCGGATGCAGATGCTCACCCAGCAATTGTTCGGCGGGCAGGACAAGGACCTCTCGGGCTCGGGCATGGACAAGATGACGCCCGAGCAGGTGGTGCAGATCGTCGCGGGCGCGGTGAAGACCTTCGAGGACTATTTCGCCGCGCTCGCCGAGGAGCGCCGCAAGCACCCGACCGAGGATGTCGCCAGCGTCATCGCCAATGCGCTGGTCGACGGCCAGCCGCTCCCCCCGCGCGACATGGCGGGCTATTACATCATCGTCGCCACCGCGGGGCACGACACCACCTCGGCAAGCACCGCAGGCGCGATGCAGGCGCTGGCCCGCGACCCGGAACAATATGCCCGCGTGCGCGCCGACCGCTCGCTGCTCCCCGGCATCGTCGAGGAGGCGATTCGCTGGACCAGCCCCGTCCAGCACTTCATGCGCACCGCCGCGCAGGATTGCGAGCTTGGCGGGCAAGCAATCAAGGCGGGCGATTGGCTGATGATCAACTATGTCGCCGCCAATCACGACCCCTCCCAGTTCCCCGACCCCCGCCGCTTCGACGCCGCGCGCTCGCCCAACCGCCACCTCGCTTTCGGCGCAGGGGCGCATCAGTGCCTCGGGCTGCACCTGGCGCGGCTCGAGATGAAGATCCTGTTCGAGGCGATCCTCGACCGCGTCGCAGCGGTCGAACCGGCCGGCGAGGCGGCCCGCGCGACCAGCACCTTCGTAGGCGGGTTGAAGACCCTGCCGCTCAGGGTGACGCCTAGCTGACCGAGGGCGGGGCCGGGCTGAGCGGGGCGAGCGGCGGCTGCCAGTCCTCCCCGCGGGCCCGCAGCTCCGCCGTGCCCCATTCGGCGACCGGCATCAGCACCTTGACCAGCTCGCACCCCTTGGGCGTCGCGACATAGAGCATCGTTGCTGCATCATCGCTCGCCACGGTGCTCACGAGCCCGTCACGCTGCATCGCCATCAATTGGGTCGAGAGCACCTGCTGGCTCACCGCCCCCAGCTCGCGGCGCAGCGCGGCGAAGGCGAAGGGGCGGATCGCGAGCAGGTAGAGCGCCCGCGCCTTCCACTTGCCGCCCACCAGCGCGACCACGTGCTCGACTGGACAGGCATCCATCGGCGGGCGCTTGGGCTCGTAGCTCTGGGGCATGGTCAGAACTTTCTGTGTCTTGTGCTGCACTGCGAGATAGAGCGATTCTGCCACCAGTGACATTAGTCATTCTGATGCGATGCGCAGCGGAAACGACCGCCGCCGCCGCTAGGGGTTGTTGCGAGTGCTACATGGGGTATACAAGCCCCGACGAAGCAGTCGCTACAGGGGGAAGTGCAGCCATGTCGATCCTCGAGCACTGGGCCGTGACCGGCGGGCCAGAACACACGCAAGAGCAACTCGGGGACGAAATCGTCTTCGTCAGGCACCGCTATACGGGTCTCGCGCTGTTGGTGGCTGTGCCCGATCACGATGGCGGGCCGCAGGTCGTCACTCTCCAAGACCCAGCGCGCGATGTGGTGATCGTGTCGCGCGGGAGCCTGTACCCGGTGACGATCACGCTGGGCACGCAAACGGTGCGCTGCGGCCCCTATTCGAGCGACCGCGTGACCTTCGTCCCTGCCGGCAAGCGGATGGTGCTCGAGTACACCCGGGATTCCTCGATGCTGTGCGTGCTGATCGTGCCCGCCGGGAGGCTTGCGGCGATGCGGGCGGGCAGCGCCGCGCTGGGTGCCCCCTTCGGCCTGCGCGACGATGCCGCGCTCGCCGAACTGGTGCACGCCGTCTGCCGGCTGGTGCTGCGGCAGAGCGAGACCGACAATCCTCACATCGAGCAGGCCACCGCGCGTCTCGCCGCCGGGCTCGGCGACAATCGCCCGGAAGAGGTGGGCCGCGCCGATCCGCGCATCGCCCTGCCGCCACACAAGCTGCGCCGGGTGCTAGCCCACATCGACGCGAACTTGGACCGCCCGATCACCCTGCGCGAGCTTGCCGACCTGGCGCACCTCTCGCCCTACCACTTCGCGCGCGTGTTCAAGCAGGCCACCGGCCGCGCGCCCTATGATCACGTGCGCTGGCGGCGGATCACCCGCAGCACCGCGCTGGTCGCGCGCTCCGAGCTCAAGATCGCCGAGATCTCCGCCTCCACCGGCTTTGCCAGCGCCGCCCATTTCAGCAGCGCCTTCCAGCGCGCGGCGGGCATCCCCCCTCTCCAGTTCCGCCGCGTGGTGCGCCCGCGGCTGCTGAGCGGCCGCAGCTTCGGCTCCGAGCGGGGGCACTGACGCCGCATTGTCCGATTTTCGACGGATTTTCCGCCGATTTTCCTGTCACAGTGCGGCAGCTTGTCCTAGATTTCGGGACATGGGATCGAGCCTTCGCCTTGCCATGCGGGGGTGCGCGGCATGAGCCTGCTCGCGGCGCACAACCTGCCCTTCGTCATCGCGCTCGGCGCACTGGCGCTGATTGCGCTCGTGCAGGTCACGGGCCTCGGCGATGTGCTCGAGGGCGAGGTCGACACGGGCGGCGGGCTCGAGCTGGGCGGCTTCGGCGATGCCCTGACCGCGCTGCTCGGGCTCGGGCGGGTGCCGCTGCTGATCTGGCTGGCCAGCCTGCTGCTGGTGTTCGGCGGCATCGGGCTGATCGGCCAGGCGTGGATCGCGGGCCTGCTGGGAGCGCCGCTGTCTGCCGGGTGGGCGGTGCTGGCGGCGGGCGCCGCCGCGCTGCCGCTCAACGCCCTAGCGATGCGCCCGCTCGCCGCGGTGATGCCCAAGGACGAGACCACCGCCATCGCGCTCGACGAGCTGGTGCGGCGCGATGCCGAAATCCAGATCGGCACCGCGCGGGCCGGCTCGCCCGCCCGCGCCCGCGTGATCGACCGCCACGGGCAGGCGCATAACGTCATGGTCGAACCCCATGACGCATCCACCGAATTGCAGGCGGGTGACACCGTCCTGCTGGTCCGCCGCGAGGGCGAGACCTTCTATGCCATTCAATATGAAAGCCCGCTGCTCGGGCTGGGAAGCTAAAGGGGAACGCAGATGTCTCTGACCACCAGCAACGCGGGCACCACCGCAGGCGAGGTCGCCACCACCGGCGATCTGGCCGCCTCCACCGGGGGCCTCGTCACCTATGGCGTGGTCGGGGTGAGCGCGCTGGTCTTCGTCGTCGTGTTCTTCGCCTTCCTGATCCGGCTCTACCGCCGCGCCACCAAGGAAACCGCCTTCGTGCGCACAGGTCTCGGCGGCGAGAAGGTGGTGATGAACGGCGGCGCGCTGGTCTTCCCGGTGTTCCACGAGGCGATGCCGGTCAACATGAACACGCTGGTGCTGCCCGTGGTGCGGCGCGATACCGAGGCGCTGATCACGCTCGACCGGCTGCGGATCGACGTGAAGGCAGAATTCTACGTCCGCGTCCGCCCCGATGCGCAGGCCATTGCCATGGCCGCGCAGACGCTCGGCCAGCGCACCATGCAGCCCGATCTGCTGAAAGACCTCGTCGAGGGCAAGTTCGTCGACGCGCTGCGCTCGGTCGCGGCGGGGATGACGATGAACGAACTGCACGAACAGCGCGCCGACTTCGTGCAGAAGGTGCAGCAGGTCTCGTCCAACGATCTTGCCATGAACGGGCTGGAGCTGGAGTCGGTGTCGCTGACCGGGCTCGACCAGACCAGCATAGAGCACTTCAACGCCAACAACGCCTTTGATGCCGAGGGTCTGACCAAGCTGACCGAGCAGATCGAAGCGCGCAAGAAGCTGCGCAACGACATCGAGCAGGACACCCGCGTCCAGATCGAGACCAAGAACCTCGAAGCCAGCAAGCGCAGTTTCGAGATCAGCCGCGATCAGGAATATGCGCGGCTCGAACAGGAGCGCGAGGTCGAGGTGCGGCGCGCAGGTCAGGCGGCCGAGATCGCCCGCGAACAGGCCGAGCGCAACCGCGAGGCGGAAGCCGCACGGATCGAGGCCAAGAAGCAGGTCGATGCCCAGCAGATCGAGGCCGATCGCCTTGTCGAGGAAGCGCGCATCATCCAGCAGCGCGCGCTCGAAATCGCGCGGCAGGAACAGCAGATCGCGGTGCAGAACAAGTCCCGCGAGGAAAGCCAGGCCAAGGCGCAGGCCGATGACGCCCGCGCCAAGGCGGTCGAGGCCGAGGAACGGGTCACCACCGCGCGCGAGAGCGAGATTGCCGAGCGTCAGAAGAAGATAGAGCTGATCGAAGCCACCAAGCAGGCCGAGCGCGATGCAATCGGGGTCAAGGTGCAGGCCGAGGCCGAAAAGGACGCCGCCACCAACCGCGCCGAGGCATTGAAGCTCGAAGCCATGGGCGAGGCCGAGGCTGAGAAGCTGCGCGCCGAGGCTGCCGCAGTGCGCTTCGAGGTCGAGGCGGCGGGTCAGCGCGCGATCAACGAGGCGGCGAACATCCTCTCGAACGACCAGATCAGCCTCCAGACCAAGATGGCGCTGCTCAAGGTGCTCCCCGAGGTCATCCGCGAGAGCGCCA
>NZ_JAMNXL010000288.1 GCF_023653175.1 Erythrobacter sp.
AAAAGCTGGTACGAGGCGAATATCATGCCGCGCCTCATCACCTGCGCCTGTTCGCAGGGGCAGGTGATGAAGCGCCGCGCGGCAGTGGTGCCGCGCGCGGCGGGCGACGTGTTCGAACTGGGCTGCGGGGGCGGGATCAACCATGCCTTCTATGACAGGCAGGCGATCACCTCCTATGCCGGGATCGACCCGCACGAGGGCCTGCTCGAGGGTGCGCGCGCCGCGGCGCGGGAAAAGGGCTGGGCGGCGGACCTCAGGGCCGGGCGGGGCGAGGCGATCCCCTTCGATGACGCGCGCTTCGACTGCGTGGTGTGCACCTTCACCCTGTGCTCGGTCGAGAACCCCGCACAGGTGATGCGCGAGATGCACCGCATCCTGCGCCCCGGCGGGCAGGTGCTGTTCCTCGAGCACGGCCTTGCCCCCGACGCAGAGGTCCGCGCCTGGCAGGGCCGGATCGAGCCGGTCTGGAAGCGTCTCGCGGGCGGCTGCCACCTGACGCGGCCCATCGCCGGCGCACTGTCAGGCGCGGGCTTTGCGGTGGAGACGCTGGGTGAGGGCTATACGCCCCAAGCGCCCCGCTTTGCCGGGTGGATGGAATGGGGGGCGGCGCGGAAGGCTGGGTGATCGGGCGAGGCTGAAGAAAAGGGCGGGAAAGATCGCTCTTTCCCGCCCTTGTTTCGCTTGATCTGGTTAGCGGCCTACTCGCCGAAGGTGCGCTGCCACCAGCCGCGGCGGGGCTTGGTTTCGCCCTGGCTTTCGGCTTCGGACCGTGCCGCGGCGTCACCAGCCGGGGCTTCGTCCTGCGGGGCGCTTTCGGCGGCCATGGCTTCGGCGGTCTCGGGGGCGCCATCGGGGCCCGCGATCACTGCCATGTCCTCGGCGACCTGCTGCGAGAGGGTTTCCGCCGGATCGGTGGCGGCCACCTTGGCCTTGCGCGGGGCGCGCTTGCGCTTGGGCTTTTCGGCCGGCGCTTCCTCTTCGGTCGTAGCAGCCTCGGCGGCTTCGGCGGCAAGTTCCGGGGCGAGTTCGGCGGGGACTTCCTGCGCGACCGGCTCGGCCACCTTCTTCTTGCGCGGGGCGCGGACGCGCTTGGGCTTTTCGGCCGGCGCTTCCTCGACAGGGGTGTCGGCTTCGGCGGCTTCGGCAGTGGGCTCCTGCGGAGCGGGTGCCTCGGCCTCGGCGTCGACTTCGGGGGGGGCTTCCGCGCCGGTCACGGTGTCGGCAACATCGCCGTCATCGCCCTCGGCTTCGCCATCGGACGCCTCGCCTTCGCCGCCTTCACGGCGCTTGCGACCACGGCCACCGCGGCGGCGGCGCTTCTTGGGACGCGCCTCGCCATCGTCACCGGTTTCGGGCGCGGCATTCTCGCCGTCATCCTCGCCGCCCTCTTCGCTGGCGCCTTCGGTGTCGCCGTTCTCGTCACCGGCCGCGTAGCCCGCTTCGTCACCGGCTTCGCCATCCTCGCGGTCACGGCTGCGGTTGCGGCCACCGCGGCGGCGGCGGCGCTTCTTCTTGCGGCCGCCTTCGTCGTCATTGTCGGCCCGCTCGCGGCGGGGCTGACGGGGCTCGCGCCGGTCGGTTTCGGCTTCGACCTCTTCCTCGGCGAAGTCGTCCTCTTCCTCGGGCAGGTCGTCGTCGTCGTCATCGTCGATGATCGGGTCGAACCTCGGCGCTGCGTGCGGACGCGGGCCGCTGCTCGAGACGCTCATCTTGGCGCCTTCCTGCTCGCCCTCGGGCACCACTTCGACGCTGACGCCGTAGCGCTGCTCGATCTCGACAAGGTCGGCGCGCTTTTCGTTGAGGAGGTAGATCGCAGCCTCGGTGCTCGCCGCGAGGCGGATCTGCGTGCCCTTGCCGCGCGCCGCCTCGTCCTCGATCAGGCGCAGCGCCGAGAGGCCCGCCGAGGAGGCGGTGCGCACGAGGCCGGTGCCGTCGCAATGCGGGCAGGAACGGGTGGTAGCTTCGAGCACGCCGGTGCGCAGGCGCTGGCGGCTCATTTCCATGAGGCCGAAGGAACTGATGCGGCCCACCTGAATGCGCGCGCGATCGTTCTTCAGCGCGTCCTTCATCGCCTTCTCGACCTTGCGGACGTTGGAGGGGTACTCCATGTCGATGAAGTCGATCACGACGAGCCCTGCCATGTCGCGCAGGCGCAGCTGGCGGGCGATTTCCTTGGCGGCTTCGAGGTTGGTGTGGAGCGCCGTCGCCTCGATCCCGTGCTCCTTGGTGGAGCGCCCGGAGTTGATGTCGATCGAAACCAGCGCCTCGGTCGGGTTGATGATCAGATAGCCGCCGGATTTCAGCTGCACCATCGGATCATACATCGCGCGCAGCTGGTCTTCGGCGCCGTAACGCTGGAACAGCGGAACGGGGTCCGAATAGGCCTTCACCCGCCGCGCGTGGCTGGGCATGAGCAGCTTCATGAAGGCCTTGGCGGACTTGTAGCCTTCCTCGCCCTCGACGACGACTTCCTCGATTTCCTTGTTGTAGATGTCGCGGATCGCACGCTTGATGAGGTCGCT
>NZ_JAMNXL010000289.1 GCF_023653175.1 Erythrobacter sp.
CTGTGCGCCCAAGTAAGAAATCTGTGGTCACGGAGAGTGCGTTGGCCAGTTTGCGCAGGCTGTCGAACGACGGCTTGCGGGTACCGGCCTCGAAATGTGCGATGGAGCTGGGCGGCAGGCCGCTGTCCTTGGCCAGGGCGGCTTGGCTCATCTGGCGCAGGCTCTCCCGCGCAGCGCGCAGTCGTTCCCTGAAGATATCTGATGGCTTCTCGTGTTCGATGGTCATGGCGATTTCGACATGTTTATCTTGACGTCTTGCGAACGCCCTCCTATATTCCCGACATACATGGCATGTCGAGACCGCCAATGGCAAGGGTCTCACTGCCTAACAGGCATAGGAGGCCAATATGGCAGCAGAGCAGAACGGACACGACAACGGCGCCTTCCACATCAGCGTGGGCGATGCCGAGCTGAATTTCCGGCCGGTGCGGATCGACGATCCGGTTCCGACCGGCCGGCAGATCCTCGAAGCCGCCGGCGTGCGCATCCCCGAGGAACATCTGGTGTTCCAGATCCTGCGGGACGGCGAGCTCGAAGAGCTGCGCCAGGACGAGACGACCGATCTGCGCGGCGGTCGGGCTGAGCGCTTCCTGATCTTTCCTGGGGCCGAGTCTTTTCGGATCGAACTGGACGGCCAGGTGCTGGAATGGGGTGCCTGCGCGATCAGCGGGCGGGTGTTGAAGACGATCGCAAAGGTCGATCCGAAGACCTACGGCGTCTGGCTTGAAGTGCGCGGCGCCGAGGATCGGCCGATCGGCGACACCGAGCTGGTGCGGCTCGATGGCAAGGGGCTGGAACGCTTCTTCACGGGCATCAGCCAGACGACGGAGGGCGGGGCATGAGCTTCCTCCCGACAGCCGACCGGCGCTATCTTGAGGAACGGGGGCTGGCCTTCCGCGAAGTGGACGATGGCGGCCGGAAGGGCGTCATCCTTCCCGGCTTCGCCCTGCCGTCGGCGAAATTTCAGGTAGTCGCGGCCGATATCCTGATCCTCCTTCCGTGCGGCTATCCCGATACGGCGCCAGACATGTTCTACTCGCTGCCCTGGCTGAGCCTCGTGCGATCCAGCCGCTATCCCAACTGCGCGGATCAGCCCCAGCAGTTTGAGAGCCAAAATTGGCAGCGATGGTCCCGGCATAATAATAACTGGCGGCCGGGCATCGACGGCATCTGGACCATGCTCAAGCGGGTCGAACAGGCGCTGCAGGAGGCCGCGTGATGCAGCTCGATGTAGCTCTGCAGGAGCGTCATGCAATGGCGCTGCGCGAACTGCTCGAGCGCCCGGACGGGATCGAGGCCTCGGCCTACGTCATGTTCGGGCGCAACCTCGTAGGGATTGACCCCTGGACCCGTCGCCGGCGGCTCCGGCTGGTTTCTCATCAGGTCGTTCCGGTGCCGGCGGGCGACGAGATTTCAGCGAGCGCCCACCATGTTACCTGGTCGACTGCCTCCTTTGTCAGTCTGTGCCGGCAGGCGGCCGAACGGGATCTGGTGCCAGCGATCGTGCACAGCCATCCTGCCGGCATGCGGGTCTTCTCGCGGCAGGACGACGCGAACGAGCGCGATCTCTACCGGTTGCTGCGCAACCGCAACGGCACTGACGCGATTCTGGCGAGCGTGGTGCTCGCCGGCGGCGATCATTTCATGGCGCGTGCCTGGTTCGATGACAAGGAACCCGTCGCGGCCGAAATCGTCCGGAGCGTCGGCTCCCGGCTGCTCCATTTCGGCGGCGAGTCCGGCGCCTCGAACGCGGCACTGGTGCGTCAAGCACTGTTGTTCGGCGAAGCGGTCAACAACCGTCTAGCATCGATGCGGGTAGGCGTCGTCGGCTGCGGCGGCACAGGCAGCGCCACGGCGATGCTGTTGGCCCGCCTCGGCGTCGGTCAGCTCGCCTTGTTTGACGACGATATCGTCGAAACTTCCAATCTGAACCGCCTCCATGGCGCGCGCCGGGCAGACGCCGACGCCATGCGGCCAAAGGTCGAGGTGCTCGCGCGCGAGATCACAGAATTAGGCCTCGGCTTGCGTGTCCACACCCATCGTGGCTGGATCGAGAAAGAGGCCGCACGGGATGCGCTCAAAGCCTGCGACGTGATCTTCGGCTGCACGGATGACCATGCCGGCCGGTTGTTTCTCAATCGCTTTTCGCATTTCTATCTGATCCCGGTCATCGACATGGGACTTGCCATCGAGCCGGCGTCGGCTGGCATGCGGGACATGTCGGCGCGGGTCACTGTGCTGACGCCGGGCGCGCCCTGCCTCTCATGCCGGGGCGTTGTCGACCCCAAAGCCGCGAGCGAGGAGGCGCTGCGTCGGGAAGCGCCGGAAGAATACGAGCGGCAGAAGCGTGAGGCCTATGTCCGCGGCGGTCAGAATCCGGCGCCAGCCGTGGTAACATTCACAACCGAAACAGCGACGCTTGCCGTCAATGAGCTGCTGCAGGGCCTGACCGACTATCGCGGGGAAGGTGGCTGGGCCTGGGAGCGGGTTCGGCGGCTGGACCGCGGCATCGAGCGGAAGC
>NZ_JAMNXL010000007.1 GCF_023653175.1 Erythrobacter sp.
ATCCCGCGCGGGCCCGAGGTGGTCAGCACCAAGGCCGAGCCGGTGACGCTGGCGACGGACAAGCGCGACACCATCACCGATCAGGTGCCGGTCACCCGCATCATGCGCAGCTGGACGGGGCCCGCGATCAACCACCCTGACGCGGTGCCGCTTGCGGCCGGGCTGTCGGTGCTGGGCGGGCTCGCTTCCTCGCGGCTCGACAATGCGCTGGTGCGCGGCGATCAAGTCGCGGTCTCGGTCAGCGCCAATGCCCAGCAGCACGAACAATTGAGCTTCCTCCAGGCGCAGATGGACGTGAAGCCGGGGGTCGACCCGGCGGTGGCCGAGGCCAAGTTCAATGCGATCATCGACGAACTGGTCGCGCGCGGGCCGACGCAGGACGAGCTTGCCCGCGCCGCGACCCAGATCGTTTCCGGGCAGATCGACGCACTGGAACAGGTCGGCGGCTTCGGCGGCAAGGGCATCACTCTCGCCGAGGGGCTGCTCTACACCGGCGATCCGGCGTACTACAAGAAGGCGCTGGAAGGCTTCGCCCGGCTCACCCCCGAACAGGTGCAGGGCGCCATGCAGCGCTGGCTCGGCCGGCCGTCCTACACGCTCACCATCCAGCCGGGCGAGCGCACGCTCGACGGCGGCAAGATGGGCGGCTGGGGTGACGAGGACACCGCCGCGGCGATCACTCCCGATCCCAAGACCCCGCTCACCGTCTCCCGCACCGCGCCCCCGCGCGAAGCCCCTGCGGTCGCGCCGGTCGGGGCGCTGACCTTCCCCGCGGTCGAAACCGCGCGGCTGACGAATGGCATGGAGGTTTCGCTGGCGCGGCGCACCGCGATCCCCAAGGTCAGCGTCGCGATCACCTTCGATGCCGGCAACGCCGCCGACGGCCCGGCGCGCGCGGGCACGCAGTCGCTGATGATGGGCTTGCTCGAAGAGGGCACGCTGACCCTCACCGCAGAGCAGATCGCGATCGAGAAAGAACGCCTCGGCGCCTCGATCTCGGCCGGGGCGGGCACTGATACGAGCATCGTGCAGATGAACGCGCTGACCGTGAACCTCGCCCCCTCGCTGGCGCTGATGTCCGAGATCGTCCGCAATCCGGCCTTCAACGAGGCGGATGTCGCGCGGGTGAAGGCCCAGCGGCTGGCGGCAATCGCGCAGGAGCGCGCCAATCCCATCGGCCTTGCGCAGCGCGCCATCGGCCCGATCCTCTACGGCCCCGACCACCCCTATGGCAGCGTCGGCGCACGCGGCCTGCCCGAGGTCATCACCGCGCTCGATCCGGCGGCATTGCGCGCCGAACACGGCCGCTGGCTGCGTCCTGACAATGCCCGCATCACCGTGGTTGGCGACATCACCATGCCCGAACTGGTCGCTGCGCTCGAGAAGTCCTTCGGCGACTGGAAGGCGCCGGCCGGATCGAAGCCGCTCAAGAACCTCGACGCCGCGGTGCCGCCTGCGGTCTCGCGGCTGGTGGTGATCGACCGCCCCAACAGCCCGCAGAGCGTGCTGCTGCTCGGCCGGGTGCTGCCGCTGCGCGGGACTGACGGCGGGCGCGAGGCGCTCGACCTTGCCAACGAGGTGATCGGCGACGGCTTCCTGTCGCGCCTCAACATGGATCTGCGCGAGGAGAAGAGCTGGACCTATGGCATCCGCAGCGGCATCAGCGCCGGGGCGGGGCCGCGCGCCTTCAGCGTCTTCACCCCGGTGCAGTCCGACCGCACGGCGGATTCGATCCGCGCGATCCTCGGCAACCTCGAAGCCTTCCCGGCCAGCAAGGGGGTCGACCAGACCGAGCTCCAGCGGGTGACCGAGGGCAATATCCGCGGCCTGCCCAACCGCTTCGAGACGAATGGCCAGGTGCTCTCGGCGGTGCTCGGCAACCAGTTGCTCGGGCGGCCGGCCGATTACCAGACGCAGCTGCCGGACATCTACCGCGCCATCGACGCCGCCAAGATCAACGCGGCGGCCGACCAGTATCTCGGCAAGGACGATCTGGTGATCGTGGTGGTCGGCGATCGCAAGCAGATCGACAGCCAGCTCGAGACGCTCGGCATGCCGGTCGAATATCTGGAAGCCGACAAGCTCTGAGGAGCGCGGCGGAAAAAGGGAATGCGGTCAGCGCGCGACAGCCGGAAACCGGTTGAAGCGCGCTGACATCAGTGTAAATAACGCGAGCAACCGAGCCGGGTCACCCATGGTCCGGACCACAAGGAGGAGATGGATCATGTCCGTTGCAGGTACCTACAAGACCACCGTCAAGAGCCCGATGGGCGACCAGTCCGGCACCCTCACCGTGGTGCCCGATGGCGACACCTTCTCGGGCTCGCTGATCGGCAGCCTCGGCTCGATGGACATTGCCGGCGGCACGGTCGAGGGCAACACCATCAAGTGGAAGATGAACATGGTCGTGCCGATGCCGATGACGCTCGATTGCGAAGCGACCATCGACGGCGACACCCTGACCGGCTCGGTCAACGCCGGCGCCTTCGGCGCGATGCCGCTGTCGGGCACCCGCGAGGGCTGATTGCCCGCACCGTGACGGCTTCAAGAGGCCGCCGGGGTTCGCGCCCCGGCGGCCTTTTCGTGTCGGGGGCGTGGCCCTGCGCAATCCCGCCCCCATCCGACCAAGGTCTAGCTATCCCCGCAGGCCCGAACGCGCGAGTTTGCAAGGCCTCGGCAGGTGCGGCAGGATCGCCGCGCAGGACCGGGCGCACAAGCGGGAGAGCGATTATGGCAACGGCATATGACGGCGCGCTGCCCAAGCACCACGAGGCCACGGGGACCGAAAAGCGCGTCATCCTCGCCTCGTCGCTGGGGACGGTGTTCGAGTGGTACGACTTCTACCTCTATGGCCTCCTGGCCACGATCATCTCGGCACAATTCTTTTCGGGGGTGAACGAGACCACCGGCTTCATCTTCGCCCTCGCGGCCTTTGCCGCCGGCTTTGCGGTCCGGCCCTTCGGCGCACTGGTGTTCGGGCGGCTGGGCGATCTGGTCGGGCGCAAATACACCTTCCTCGTGACCATGGGCCTGATGGGCGCATCGACCTTCACGGTCGGCGTGCTGCCTTCCTATGTCAGCATCGGAGTCGCGGCACCGATCATGCTGGTGCTGCTGCGGCTGCTGCAGGGCCTCGCGCTGGGCGGCGAATACGGCGGCGCTGCCACCTATGTCGCCGAGCACGCGCCCAACAACAAGCGCGGGCTCTATACCAGCTTCATCCAGACCACCGCGACGCTCGGCCTGTTCGCCGCGCTGCTGGTGGTGATCGGCACCCGCACTCTCATCGGCGAGGAGGCCTTCAAGGACTGGGGCTGGCGCGTGCCGTTCCTCGTTTCGGCGGTGCTGCTCGGCGTGTCACTGTGGATCCGCATGCAGCTGCAGGAAAGCCCGGTCTTCCAGAAGATGAAGGACGAAGGCACCAATTCCAAGGCGCCGATCTCGGAGGCCTTCGGCAACTGGAAGAACGGCCGCTGGGCGCTCATCGCGCTGCTTGGCGCGGTCGCGGGGCAGGCGGTGGTGTGGTACACTGGCCAGTTCTACGCCTTGTTCTTCCTCGAGAAGATGCTGCTGGTTGACGGTGCTACCACCAACATCCTGATCGCGGTGGCGCTGGCCATCGGCACACCGTTTTTCGTCTTCTTCGGCTGGCTGTCGGACAAGATCGGGCGCAAAAAGATCATCCTGACCGGCTGCGCGCTGGCCGCGGTCACCTACTTCCCCGCCTTCCACATGCTGGCCGAGGCCGCCAACCCGGCGCTCGCCCAGGCGCAGGCAGCGGCGCCGGTCAGCGTGATCGTCAACAATAACGAGTGCTCAGTGCAGTTCGACCCGATTGGCAAGAACAAGTTCGATGCCAAGAGCTGCGACATCGCCAAGTCGTTCCTCGCCAAGAGCGCGGTAAGCTACAGCAACACGCAAGCGGCTGCAGGTGCCATCGCGCAGGTCAAGGTGGGGGCCCAGACCTTCACCGCGCCCGATCCGGCCAAGGTGACGGGCGAGGAGCGCAAGGCGGCCATCGATGCCTTCCAGAAGGAGGTGAAGGCGGCGCTCGCCCAGGCGGGATACCCCGCCAAGGCGGACCCGGACGCGATGAACACCGTCATGGTGGTCGCGGTGCTGACCTACCTCGTGCTGCTGGTGACGATGGTCTATGGGCCGATCGCCGCGCTGCTGGTGGAGCTGTTCCCCACCCGCATCCGTTACACCGCGATGAGCCTGCCCTACCACATCGGCAACGGCTGGTTCGGCGGCTTCCTGCCCACCACCGCCTTCGCGATGGTCGCGGCGACGGGGGATATCTACTACGGGCTGTGGTATCCGATCATCATCTGCGCGCTCACCGTGGTGGCGGGGCTGCTGTTCCTCCCCGAAACCTTCAAGCGCAACATCGACGACTGAGCCAGCCCGCAAGGGTCGCAAGGGAGGGGCGGCGTCCGCGAGGGCGCCGCCCCTTTGCTTGTGGGCGCGGTTGCGGTAGCTTCCTGCATGAGGGAGAGGATGGGGTCATGATGCTGGGCGCGGCTCTCGCGGCCGCCACACTTTATCTGGGCGCGCTGTTCTGGCTGGCCGCGTGGCGCGACCGGCAGGGCGCAGCCACTGGCTGGCTCCAGAGGCGCTCGGGCACGATCTACGGCCTCAGCCTTGCGGTCTATTGTTCGAGCTGGACCTTTTTCGGCGGGGTGGGAACCGCCGCCACCGCGGGGCTCGACTATCTGGCGATCTACCTCGGCCCGATCCTCGTCTTCACCCTGGGCTTCGGGCTCGTCAAAAAGATCCTCGCGCAGGCCAAGGCGCAGCATTCGACCTCGATCGCCGACTTCCTGTCCGCCCGCTACGGCAAGAGCGCCAGCCTCGCCGCGCTGGTCACGGTCATCGCCAGCGCGGGGACGCTGCCCTACATGGCTCTCCAGCTGCAATCGGTCGGCACGACCCTGCTGCTGATGGCCCCCGACCTGCGCGCGCAGGTGGCGGCGGACGAGCTGGTGCTGATCGTGGCCGCGCTGATGGGGCTGTTCGCGATCCTGTTCGGCTCGCGCCGCGCCGACCGGCCGGGGAACAATGCAGGGCTGGTGCTGACCATCGCGCTGGAGGCGGTGGTCAAGCTCGCCGCGCTACTTGCGGTGGCTGCGCTGGCGCTGTGGTGGCTGGTCAGCAGCGGCGGCGCGCCGCTTCCGGCCAGCCCGGTGCTGCTTGCCCCCGGCCAGCTCGACGCGCGCTTTGCGGTCCTCACGCTTATCGCCGGCACCGCGATCCTGTGCCTGCCGCGCCAGTTCCATATGAGCTTCATCGAGGCCCCGGGCGAACGTGCTTCGCCCGCGATGCGCTGGGTGCTGCCGGCCTATCTCGCCGTGACCGCCGCGGTGATCGTGCCGATCGTGCTGGCGGGCCTCGCGCTGCTCCCGGCGGGGACCGATCCCGACACCATCGTGCTCGCCCTCCCCCTCGCCCGCGACGCTCCGTGGCTGGCAGTGCTGGTGTTCCTCGGCGGCTTTTCGGCGGCGACCGGCATGATCGTGGTCGCCTGCGTGGCGCTGTCGATCATGATCACCAACGACCTTGTCGCCCCGCTGCTGCTGCGCCGCGCGCTGGCCGGGCGCGGCGACCGCAGCCGCATCGCGGGCCGCCTGTTGCTGATCCGCCGCGTGGTAATCGCCGCGCTGCTCGCCGCGGCCTATGCCTTCTACCGCGGCTTTGCCGGGGTGACCGACCTTGCCGGCATGGGCACCCTCGCCTTTGCCGCCGCCGCGCAGTTCGCGCCGGGGCTGGTGCTGGGCATGGTGAGCCAGCACGGCAACCGCGCAGGCATGCTGACGGGCCTCGCGACCGGCTTTGCGCTGTGGCTCGCGCTGCTTATCTGGCCCGCAGCGAGCGACACCGTGCCGCTGGTCAGTATCCACCCCGATCCGCTGGTTTCGGGCGTGGTCCTGAGCCTCGGGATCAACATCGCGCTCTACTGGCTGGTCTCGGCGCTGGTGCGCCCTTCGCTGCTCGACCAGGCGCAGGCCGCCGCGTTCGTGGGCACGCCGATGCCCGGAGAGCTCCCCCGCCACGCCACCGCCAAGCGGCTGGGCGACGTGCGCGCGCTGCTCGCCCAGTTCGTCGGGCGCGAGCGGGCCGATGCCGCACTCGCCCCCTTGCAGATGCGCAACGGCGATCCGGCGGGCGCGGCGGTGCTGGAGCTGGCGGAGCGGGTTATCTCGGGCGTGATCGGCACGTCCTCGGCGCGGATGCTGGTGGGTTCATGGGCAGGAGGCGATCCGATCCCGCTGCCCGAGGTCGTCGCGATGTTCGACGAGACCCAGCGCCGCCTGTCCTTTTCCGCCGAGCTGCTCCAGACCGCGATCGAATCGATCGACCAGGGCGTAGCGCTGGTCGACGGCGAGATGCGGCTGGTGGCATGGAACAGCCGCTACCAGCAGCTGTTCGACCTGCCCGACAAGCTCGTCACCGTCGGCACCCCGATTGCCGACCTCATCCGCTTCAACCTTGCGCGCGGGGCGCTCAGCGAGGCCGAGATCGGCGCGCAGGTCGAGCGCCGGCTCGCCTATATGCGCGCCGGGACCGAGCACCGGATCGAGCGGGTGCAGCATGACGGACGTGTGCTCCGGATCGTCGGCGCGCCCACGCCCGGCGGCGGCTACACCACCTCCTACACCGACATCACGCTGGACCGCCGGGCCGAGCAGGCGCTGGAGGACAAGGTCGCCGAGCGTACCCGCCAGCTCAGCGAAGCCAATGCGCTGCTGGCGCAGGCGACCCAGTCCAAGACCCGCTTCCTTGCCGCAGCGAGCCACGATCTGATCCAGCCGCTCAACGCCGCGCGCCTGTTCGCCTCCGCGCTCGGCGAGGAGGTGAACGGGAAAGCGGCCTTGGAGCGGCTGGTCGCCGATCTCGATGGCTCGATTGTTGCGGCCGACCGGCTGATCCGCGTGCTGCTGGAGATTTCCAAGCTCGACAGCGGCGGGGTGGTGCCTGCGCCTGAGCCCATCGCGCTCGACCAGCTATTCGAGGACGTCGCGCGCGAGTTCACCCTGCAAGCGCAGGCCAAGGGGCTCAAGCTAAGGCGCGTGCGGACAAGCGTATGGGTGATGGCCGACCGCGCGCTGCTGACCGCCGTGCTGCGCAACCTCATCGGCAATGCGGTGCGCTACACCTCCAAGGGCGGCGTGCTGATCGGGGTGCGGCGGCGCGGCGCGGCGGCGGTGATCTGCGTTCACGACACCGGAAGGGGGATCGCGCCCGAGGACATCGAGCGCATCTTCGGCGAGTTCGAGCGCGGTGCCTCGACCGACCGCGAGGGGTTGGGCCTTGGCCTCGCCATCGTCCGGCGCGCGGCGCGGCTGCTTGCGGTGGAGGTGGAAACGACCTCGCGCCCCGGCCGCGGCAGCCGCTTTGCGCTGGCCATGCCGGTGCTGCGGCGCGAGGCGGCTCCGGCAGTCAGGCTTGTGCCCGCGCGCAGCACGGCAGGGTTGGGCGCGGCGCGGGTGCTGGTGGTCGACAACGACCCCGCCGCCCTCGCCGCGACTGCCGCGCTGCTGACCCGCTGGGGGCTGCAGGTGACGACCGCCGCCAGCCTTGCCGAGGCGCGAGCAGCGGCACCGCTCGCTCCCGAGCTTGCGATCATGGATTACCGGCTCGACGATGAGGAACGCGGCGATGCGGCCTTCGCGGCGCTGTGCGAGGATTGGGGCAGCCGCTGCCCCGCGATCCTGCTCACCGCGGAGGGCTCCGAGGAGACCGAGTGGGCCGCCGCGCGCATGCTTGCCAACCGCCTGCTCAAGCCCGCCCCGCCCGCCGCGCTGCGCGCGCTGATCGCTACCGCGCTGGCGCAGGGCCGCGATAACGCGGCTCAGGCCCTCGCCGGATCTGCCACCGGCTGATCGACATCGAGCTTTGCGGCGAGCAGCACCGCCTGCGTCCGGCTGCCGACCCCGAGCTTGCGCAGGATCGCGGTGATATGCGCCTTCACCGTCGCCTCGGAGATCGCGAGTTCATAGGCGATCTGCTTGTTGAGCAGGCCTTGTCTGATGCCCGCCAGAATGCGCCGCTGGGCGGGCGTCAGGCTTGCGATCCGGGCGAGATCATCGTCCGTGCCCGCGGCGGTTTCGGGGAACCACGCATCGCCATCGCGCACCGCGGCGAGGCCCTCGCGCATCGCCTCGAGGCTCGCCGACTTGGGGATGAACCCCGCCGCGCCCAGTTGCGCCGCCGCCGCCGCGACCCGCGGCTCCTCGGAGGCCGATACGATGACGACGGGCAGCGCGGGGTAATCCTGACGCAGGTCCATCAGCACCGACAACCCTGAGGAATCCGCCATATGCAGGTCGAGCAGCAGCGCCTCCGCGCCGCCATCGGCCAGCGCGGTGCGCGCCTCGGCTGCGCTCGAGGCCTCGATGATCGCGCCTCCCTCCCACACCTTGCCGACCGCATGGGCCAGCGCGCTGCGGAACAGCGGATGATCATCGGCAATGATGATGCGCCCCCCCATCGAACTAGCGGTTCTGCCGACCTTCGATCAGCCGCTCGACCAGCGAGGGGTCGGCGAGGGTCGAGGTGTCGCCGAGCGCGCCGAACTCGTTCTCGGCGATCTTGCGCAGGATGCGGCGCATGATCTTGCCCGAGCGGGTCTTGGGCAGGCCGTCGGTGAAGTGGATGATATCGGGCGTGGCGATCGGGCCGATTTCCTTGCGGACGTGCGCCTTGAGTTCCGCCAGCAGCGCGTCCGACCCTTCCTCGCCCACGTTGAGGGTGACGTAGCAATAGATGCCCTGCCCCTTGATGTCGTGCGGGTAGCCGACCACTGCGGCCTCGGCGACCTTGGGGTGGAGCACCAGCGCGCTCTCGACTTCCGCCGTGCCCATGCGGTGACCCGAGACGTTGATGACATCGTCGACCCGGCCGGTGATCCAGTAGTATCCGTCCGCGTCGCGCTTGCAGCCGTCGCCGGTGAAATACTTGGCCTTGTAGGTGCTGAAATAGGTCTGCCCGAAGCGCTCGTGATCGCCATAGATGCTGCGCGCCTGCCCCGGCCATGAGTGCGTGATGCACAGGTTCCCCTCGGCCGCGCCGTCCATCACCCCGCCCTCGCTGTCGACCAATTGCGGACGGATGCCGAAGAACGGCAGGCCCGCGCTCCCCGGCTTCATGTCATGCGCGCCGGGGAGCGTGGTGATCATGCAGCCGCCGGTTTCGGTCTGCCACCAGGTGTCGATCACCGGGCAGCGGCCCTCGCCCACCACGTCGAAATACCAGCGCCAGGCTTCCGGGTTGATCGGCTCGCCGACGCTGCCGAGCAGGCGCAAGGACGCGCGGCTGCGGCTGGTCACGTGGGCATCGCCCTCGCGCATCAGCGCGCGGATGGCGGTGGGGGCGGTGTAGATGATGTTGACCTGGTGCTTGTCGACCACGTCCCAGAACCGACCGTGATCGGGGTAGTTGGGCACGCCCTCGAACACGACGGCCGTCGCTCCGTTGAACAACGGGCCGTAGACGACATAGCTATGACCAGTCACCCAGCCGATATCGGCGGTGCACCAGAACACTTCGCCGGGCTGGTAGTCGAAGATGTAGTGGAAGGTCGTCGCGGTCCACACGCCGTAGCCGCCGGTGGTGTGGAGAACGCCCTTGGGCTTGCCGGTCGAGCCGCTTGTGTAGAGGATGAACAACGGGTCTTCCGCGCCCATGACCTCGCAGGGGCAATCCTCGTCGCTGACGAGGTCGGCAAGCCAGTGATCGCGGCCCTCCACCATCGCAATCGCGCCGCCGGTGTGCGGGATCACCAGCACGCCCGCGACATGGGTCGCATGGGCGGCCAGCGCCAGCGCGGCGTCGACATTGGCCTTCAAGGGAATGTGCTTGCCGCCGCGCAGGCCCTCGTCCGCAGTGATGACGAAGCGACTGCCGCAATCCTCGATCCTTCCGGCGAGCGCCTCGGGCGAGAAGCCGCCGAACACCACCGAATGGACCGCGCCCAGCCTTGCGCAGGCGAGCATCGCGACCACCCCTTCAAGGATCATCGGCATGTAGATCGTCACCCGCTCCCCGCGCGTGACTCCCAGCTTCTTCAAGGCATTGGCCATCCGCACCACCTCGGCATGGAGTTCGCCATAGGTGAGCTTGCGCGAGGGCGTGGCCGGATCGTCGGGCTCGAAGATCAGCGCGGTCCGGTCGGCATGTTCGGGCAGGTGCCGGTCGACCGCGTTGTGGCACAGGTTGAGCGCGCCATCCTCGAACCACGCGATGCGAACCGGATCATAGGCCCAGTCCCCGCCCACCGTCGGCGCCTTGGCCCAATCGAGCCGCTGCGCCTGCTCAAGCCAGAAGGCGTCGGGCGTCTCCACCGAGGCGCGGTACATCGCGTCATACTGCGCAGGCGTGCAATGCGTGGGCGTGTGGGCTTGGGGCCGCTCGACAGCGTGGATCATCTCGACTCTCCCTAATTCTCGGCCTTCTTTTACATCAGGCTACACGCCCCGCCCCATCAGACAAAGGTCTTACGACTATCCGCTAGCTGTCCGGCCCTCCCGGTTCGTCCCATTCTGCCAGTCATAAGAGAGGATGGGAGGAACGCATGATGAATTCGGGAGTGGCCCGGGCCTTCCGGGCGGCGCTGCTGGGGGCGAGCATGCTGTCCGCGGCGCCCGCGCTGGCGCAGGAGCAGAGCGTCGAGGCGCGGCTCGACCGGCTCGAGCGGATGGTCGAGGGGCTGATCACGCGGCTCGATGCAGAAGCAAGTGCAAAGGCCGAGCAGGCCGCGGCACTGGCAGCGGTCCGCGCCGAAACCGGGGCGATCCGGGCCGAGCAGCAGGCGATGCGCAGCGAGGTCGAAGAGACCGAAGCGACCACCCGCACCCTCGCCACGAAGCAGGCCGAGATGTCGGACAAGCTCATCGAGTTCGCGATCGCGCCAGGCGAGGGGTTCCGGATGGGCAAGACCCGCGTCACCTATGGCGGCTATGTCAAGCTCGACGCGGTCAGCCAGCGCACCAGCGGCGGGCAGATCGCGGGCAACTCGATCCTGCGCGACTTCCTTTTCCCCTCCTCGATCCCCGTTGGCGGTCGGGCGAGCGGGTTCGACACCGATTTCTCCGCCCGCCAGACCCGCTTCCTGTTCAAGACCGAGACCGATGTCGGCACCGATCACAAGCTCTCCAGCCTGATCGAGCTCGATTTCAACGTCACTGACGGCGGCAATGAACGGGTCACCAACAGCTTCACCCCGCGCATCCGCCATGCGCTGATCAATTACGACAACTGGACCTTCGGGCAGGGCTGGTCGACCTTCCAGAATGTGACCGCGCTGCCGGATTCGCTCGATTTCATCGGGGTGACGCCGGGCACGGTGTTCGATCGCCAGCCGCTGATCCGCTACACCAAGGGGGGCCTGCAGATCGCGGTCGAGCAGCCCGAGACCGTGGTCACCGCGCAGAACGGATCGATGGTCACGCCGGGCGACGACCAGATCCCCGACATCGTCGGCCGCTACAACTGGAGCGGCGACTGGGGCACCTTTACCGCTGCCGGGATCCTGCGCCAGCTGCACGTTTCCACCGACGATCTGATGGGCGTGGACGATGCCGCGTGGGGCTATGGCCTCAGCCTCTCGGGCAAGCTCAAGGTCGGCGCGAAGGACGATTTGCGGTTCATGGCGACCGCGGGCGATGGCCTCGGGCGCTATATCGGCCTCAACATCGTCAACGATGCCGCGATCAAGACGGATGGGACGCTCGACCCGATCTTCACCTGGTCAGGCTTCGCCGCCTATCGCCACGTCTGGGGGGACAGGCTGCGTTCGAACCTCGGGGGCTCGTACTTCAAGGCCGACAATCCGGTCCGCCTCACCACCAACCAGGTCACCGACGAGAGCTGGAACGCCTTTGCCAACCTGATCTGGAACCCGGTCGGGCCGCTCAATGTCGGGGTGGAAGTGATGTATGCGACCCGCACGCTCGAGGACGGGCGCAGCGGCAATCTGCAACGGGTGCAGCTTTCGACGCAGTACAATTTCTGAGCGGAATGCGGGCTAACCAGAATGGCAATGTTTCACGTGAAGCATTGCCATTCTGGCATTACCGCGTCTGCACCACCCGCGCATGACATGCACACGACCGGGCAACGGCCGCGCGCCGCCCGGCATCGGCACACAGCAAAAGCCCCGCCAGCCGCATTCCGGCCGGCGGGGCTTTTGCCGCGCCTTTTCCCGGATCAGAAGCGGTAAGCAACGCCCGCACTGATCAGCCACGGATCGAGCTTGTGCTCGGTCTCGATCGCGAGGGTATTGCCGACGAACCAGCGCGCGGTGGTGTCGATGAAGTAGCGCTTCACATCGAGGCTGAGGCCGAAGCCCTTGTCGCCGATCGGCACGTCGATCCCGGCTTGCAGCGCAAGGCCCAGCTCGTTCGAGAGGTTGGTCTCGGTCACGCCCAGCGGCAGGGTCGCCGCGCCCGGATCATCGCCGACCCACAGGAACAGCGCGGGCCCTGCGCCCACGTAGGGCTTCGCGCCGCCGAGGTCGAAGTGATACTTCGCCGTCACGGTTGCGGGGATCAGCTTGGCGTCCGAGACCAGCTCGGCCCCGGCCGGGAGCCCGGCGACGGTGTCGACATCGTGCTGGGTCATCCCGGCGATGGTCTCGATCGAGATGTTGTTGGTCACGAACCATTCGATCGCGACCGTCGGCGTGACATTGTCATTCGCCTCGGTCTGCAAACTCGCGGGGAGGCCGGGCAGATTGACGTTGATGTCGGTGATCGCCCCGTCGGGCGCAACATAGGTGCCGAGCACCTTGAACTGGATATCGCCGGCACGGTCGGCCTCGTCACCCTGTGCCACGGCAGGCGTCGCGGCGAGCGCCAGCACGGCGACGCCAAGCATCGGAAATAACTTCATTTCTTCGTCCTTAACGGCAGCAGCGGCCGCCCTCCGCGGCCCAGGATGGTTGCTGCCTGTGGGGGCCGAATAACCCGCCACGCGGCTGCGCCTCATTGATCGGAATCAAAGACCATTGCGCTTTGAGGCGCCATTGCGAAATCCATCATGGCGACACTCAGCCCCCAGCCGCCCGCCTTCGGGCTCGAGCAATTCCGCGCCGCTCTGCCGGCCGGAACGGGCGAAGGGCGCGTGGCGGACGGGCTGTGCGCGCTCGGTGAGGCGGCGCAGCTGGCGCGGGGCGAGGAGCTTGCCCCCGATCCCGAGACCGACCGGCTGGTATGGCTCGCGAGCGGCGCGGCCAAGCTGGTCGCGCGCGGCCCTGCGGCGCTGGCGGCGGGCACGCCGGGGGGGCAGGTGCTCGCCTTCCACTTCGCGGGCGATCTCGTCTCGGTGCTGCGCCAGAAGGACGGCGATTTCCGCCTCGTTGCGCTCACCGCGTGCGATCTGGTGATCTTCCCCTCGGACCGCTTTCTCGACCATGCCCAGGGCGATCCGGCGGTGCTGCGATCGGTGCTCACCCGCTCGCTCCAGGCACTGCACCGCTCGCGCACGCGGATGATGCAGCTGGGACACAAGTCGGCTGCGGCACGGATCGCCGATTTCCTCGTCTCGATGGCCGAGCGGCTGGCCGATTGCAGGGCCGGCACCTGCGCCTTCGCGCTGCCGATGAGCCGCCGGGACATCGGCGATTCTCTGGGCCTCACCATCGAGACCGTCAGCCGCCAGCTCACCGAGCTGCGCGAGGCGGGGCTGGTCGAGACCGAGGGCCGCTCGAAGGTCGCGATCACCGATGTCGGCGCGCTTGCCCGCATCGCCGGGCGCGGGGGGCCTGCGAAAAACTGAACCAATTTTGATTTCGGTCAAACACACAAGACGCTGAGGCGCGGTAGGGATCGCTCCGACGGAAGGGATAATTCAAAATGGAAACAGTCGTTAAGCGGCTGGGCATGTGGGCGCTTGTCCTCATGGCCAGTATCGCCGCCATCGCGCTCACCCCCGACAGCGGGTTCGCGATCCACATGGGGATCGTCGGCCTTGTGGCGGTGATCCTGATTGTCGCCACAGCCACCAGCTATGACCCGCTGGCAAAGGCCCAGAGCATCTTCCGGATGCCTCCGGGGGCGGGCCGCTATGATGACGACGTGATCCGCTGGGGCGTGATCGCGACGATGTTCTGGGGCATCGCGGGGCTGCTGGTGGGCGTGGTCATCGCCGCGCAGCTGGCCTTCCCGCAGCTGAACCTTGAACCCTACCTCAATTTCGGACGGCTGCGCCCGCTGCACACCAGCGCGGTGATCTTCGCCTTCGGCGGCAACGCGCTGCTCGCCACCAGCTTCTATGTCGTCCAGCGCACCTGCCGCACCACGCTGGCGCTGCCCGGCACGGCGCGCTTCGTGTTCTGGGGCTACCAGCTGTTCATCGTGCTCGCCGCGACCGGCTATCTGCTCGGCATCACCCAGTCGAAGGAATATGCCGAGCCCGAATGGTATGTCGACCTGTGGCTGACGGTCGTGTGGCTCGCCTATCTTGCCGTCTTCGTCGGCACGATCCTGAACCGGCGCGAGCCGCACATCTATGTGGCCAACTGGTTCTACCTCGCCTTCATCATCACCATCGCCATGCTGCACGTGGTCAACAACCTCGCGCTGCCGGTGAGCTTCCTGGGCGCCAAGAGCTATTCTGCCTTCTCAGGCGTGCAGGATGCGCTGACCCAGTGGTGGTACGGCCACAATGCGGTGGGCTTCTTCCTCACCGCGGGCTTCCTCGCCATGATGTACTACTTCGTGCCGAAGCAGGCGAACCGCCCGGTCTATTCCTATCGGTTGTCGATCATCCACTTCTGGTCGCTGATCTTCCTCTACATCTGGGCCGGCCCGCACCACCTTCACTACACCGCGCTGCCCGACTGGGCGCAGACGCTGGGCATGGTGTTCTCGGTGATGCTGTGGATGCCCAGCTGGGGCGGGATGATCAACGGTCTGATGACCTTGAACGGCGCGTGGGACAAGGTGCGCACCGATCCGATCATCCGCATGATGGTCCTCGCGCTCGCCTTCTACGGGATGAGCACCTTCGAGGGCCCGCTGATGAGCATCAAGGCGGTGAACTCGCTGTCGCACTACACGGACTGGACCATCGGCCATGTCCACTCCGGCGCGCTGGGGTGGAACGGGATGATCACCTTCGCCTGCGTCTACTACCTCGTGCCGCGCCTGTGGAACCGCGAGCGGCTGTACTCCTTGCGGATGATCAACTGGCACTTCTGGCTCGCGACGTTGGGGATCGTTTTCTACGCCTCCTCGATGTGGGTGGCCGGGATCACCCAGGGGCTGATGTGGCGCGAATATGGCGCGGACGGTTACCTCGTGAACAGCTTCGTCGACACCGTCGCGGCGCTCCACCCGATGTACATCCTGCGCGCCGTCGGCGGCCTGATGTACCTCAGCGGCGCCATCATCATGGCCTATAACATCGCCATGACCATCGCCGGACGCCTGCGCGAGGAAGCCCCGATGGGCGAGACCGCGCACGACGAGACCGCCGACCGGCCGCTGCCCGTCCCCGCAATCGCCCAGCCGGCCGAATGACCGCTCAGACAGGGAACCTGACACCATGAGCACACCCGCAAACACCGGTGCCTTCGAGGGCCACAAGAAGCTCGAACGCAACGTCACCTTGCTCGCCGCACTCACCCTGGGCGTAGTGGCGATCGGCGGGATCGTTGAGATCGCGCCGCTATTCTGGATCGACAACACGATCGAGAAGGTCGAGGGGATGCGCCCCTACACCCCGCTCGAACAGGCCGGGCGCGACATCTATATCCGCGAGGGCTGCTACGTCTGCCACAGCCAGATGATCCGCCCCTTCAGGGACGAGGTCGAGCGCTACGGTCACTACAGCCTCGCCGCCGAGAGCATGTACGACCACCCCTTCCAGTGGGGTTCGAAACGCACCGGGCCCGATCTGGCACGGGTCGGCGGGCGCTATTCGGATGCCTGGCACGTCCAGCACCTCAAGGCCCCGCGGGAAGTGGTGCCCGAGAGCATCATGCCGGGCTACAGCTTCCTCGCCGAGACGAAGCTGGAGGTCGCCGATCCGGCCGCCAACCTCACCGCCTTGCGGCACGTGGGCGTGCCCTATTCGGACAAGGACATCGCCGCGGCCAAGGCCGATCTCGAGGCGCAGGCCAACCCCGAGGCCGACGCGGGCGATCTCGCCACACGCTACCCCAAGGCGCAGATCCGCGACTTCGACGGGGATCCGAGCCGCGTCACCGAGATGGATGCGCTGGTCGCCTACCTCCAGATGCTCGGCACGCTGGTCGACGTGAACAGCGCCGCCGCGCAGGAGCAGCTGACCAAGGGGGATAAGGGCCGATGACCGCCTACACCGCCCTGCGCCACTTCGCCGACAGCTACGGGCTGGCGATGATCTGCGCGCTCTATCTGACCTTGTGCCTGTGGCACTTCCGCCCGGGCGCCCGCGCCCATGTGGCGGACGCCAAGCATTCGATCTTCAGGGATGACGACCATGACGAGCAATAAGCGCATCGACGAGCCCACCGGCACCGAATTCGTCGGCCATGAATGGGACGGGATCGAGGAACTCAATACCCCGCTACCGCGCTGGTGGCTCTACACCTTCTACGCGACGATCCTGTTCGCCATCGTCTATGTGGTGCTCTACCCCGCCTGGCCGCTGATCGACCGGGCCACCGCCGGCACGCTCGGCTGGTCGAGCCGGGGCGATCTTGCCGCCGAGATGCGCGCCGCCGATGCCGCGCGCGCCGGCGTGGTGGCGAAGATCGCGGCAACCCCGATCGAGGCGCTGCCTTCCGATCCGCAGCTGATGCAGGCGGCCGTGTCCGGCGGGGCGGCGGCGTTCAAGGTCAATTGCGTCCAGTGCCACGGCGCGGGCGCGGCGGGATCGCCGGGCTACCCCAACCTCAATGACGACGACTGGATCTGGGGCGGGACGCTGACCGAGATCGAATATACCCTCACCCACGGCATCCGCTGGGATGCGGCGGCCGAGACGCGGAGCAACTTCATGCCCGCTTTCGAGGGCAGCTTTGATGCGGGCCAAGTGAACGCGCTCGCGGGGCACGTTCTGTCGCTCTCCGGCAAGGCCAAGCCCAATGCCACCGGCGCGCAGATGTTCGCCGACAACTGCGCGGCCTGCCACGGGGCGGGCGGCGAAGGTCTGCCCGCAGTCGGCGGCCCGGCATTGAACGACGTGATCTGGCTCTATGGCGGCAGCGCGGCGGAGATAGGCAAGCAGATCCTTGCCCCCCGTCACGGCGTCATGCCCGCCTGGCAGGGGCGGCTCGATCCGGTGACGATCAAGATGCTCGCCGCCTATGTCCATGCCCGCGGCGGCGGTCAGGCTCCTGCACCCGCCGCACCCCAGCCCGAGGCGGCGAAAGTCGCCGCCAAGTAGGACAGCCCCTCAGGTCCCCCCCCCTGTCGCCCGCCGACGAACTCGACCGCCCCGCCCCGGGAGCGCCCAAGCCCCAGCGCGACTGGGCCGGGGCGCTGGGGAGCGAGGGGGCAACTGCTCCCGCGCCACCCCCCGCGCCTGCAAGCGACGAGGGTGCCGGGTTCATGGGCTCGGCGCTCTACGAGGCGGGGCGCACCGTCCACAACAAGCGGATCGACGGGCCCTTCCGGCGCTTCAAGTGGGCGATCATGGTGATCACCCTCACCATCTACTACGCCACCCCGTGGCTGCGCTGGGATCGCGGGCCCTATGCCCCGGATCAGGCAGTGCTGGTCGATCTGTCGAACCGCCGCTTCTACATGTTCGACATCGAGATCTGGCCGCACGAGTTCTACTTTGTCGCCGGGCTGCTGATCATGGCGGGCATCGGCCTGTTCCTGGTGACCAGCGCCGTGGGCCGCGCTTGGTGCGGCTATGCCTGCCCGCAGACGGTGTGGACCGATCTGTTCCAGCACGTCGACCGCTTCTTCGACGGCGACCGCAACGCCCGCGCGCGGCTCGACAAGGCGCCGTGGACGGCCGCCAAGACCGCGCGGCGCCTCGCCAAGTGGGCGGTCTACCTCGCCATCGCCTTCTGGACCGGCGGCGCGTGGATCATGTATTTCGCCGACGCGCCGACGCTCACCCACGACTTCTGGAGCGGCACCGCCGACCCCATCGCCTATGCGACCGTTGCGGTGCTGACCGGCACGACCTTCTGGCTCGGCGGGTTCATGCGCGAACAGGTGTGCATCTACATGTGCCCCTGGCCGCGCATCCAGACCGCCATGCTCGACGAGAAGAGCCTGATCGTCACCTACAAGGACTGGCGCGGCGAGCAGCGCGGCAGCCTCAAGAAGGCGGCGAAGAACCCCGAGAAATACGGCGACTGCATCGATTGCCAGCTGTGCGTGGCAGTTTGCCCGACCGGCATCGACATCCGTGAGGGCCAGCAGATCGGCTGCATCACCTGCGGGCTGTGCATCGACGCCTGCGACCGGGTGATGAAGGAGACCGGGCGCCCGCGCGGCCTCATCGATTACGCGACGCTCGACCAATGCGACGCGGAGCGCGCAGGCGCCCCTGCCCGGCCCGCCTGGAAAGCGCTGCTGCGGCCGCGAACCTTCATCTATTTCGGCGTCTGGGCGGGGATCGGCGCCGGGCTGCTGTTCGCGCTCGGCACCCGCACCCACACCGACCTCACCGTCGCGCCCGACCGCAATCCGCCCTTCATGCTGCTCAAAGACGGCTCGGTCAGGAACGCCTACACGCTGCGCCTGCGCAACATGGAGGCCCGCCCGCGCGACATGGAAGTGGCGCTTCAGGGCCTGCCTGCCGGAGCCGTGATGTGGACCGACAGCATCAGCCTCGAAAACGCCGCGCCAACGCAGACCGTCACCGTCCGCGCCAATGAAACGCGGGTGCTGCGCGCCTATGTGCTGCTGCCGAGCGGCGCCACCGCCAGCGCCTTCGCCTTCCGCCTTACCGCACAGGACGAACAGCACGAGAGCGACACCGCAGAAACCACCTTTGCCATGCCGGGAGCCGAATGATGGCGAGCAAATCCAGTACCTTCACCGGCAAGCACATGGCAGCCATCTTCGTCGGCGGGTTCGCGGTGGTGATCGCGGTCAACCTGTTCATGGCATCGCAGGCGGTGGGGAGCTTCCATGGCACGGTGGTCGACAATTCCTATGTCGCCAGCCAGAATTACAACGGCTGGCTCCGCCAAGCAGCGGCCTCCAAGGCGCTGGGCTGGCAGGCGGTGCCCCGCCGCCGCACCGACGGCCGCGTGGTGGTCGAGACCCTCGCCGTCCCCGCAGATTCGCGCATCACCGGAGCCGCCGCGCATCCGCTGGGCCTGCGCGCCGATACGCCGCTGACCTTCGCGCCTGAGGGCCCCGCGCAATGGGTCTCGAACGAGATCGTGGCACCCGGCCGCTGGCAGGTGCGCCTCGCCATCCGCGCGGGCGACGAAGCCTGGGCCGGGGAGGCTGAACTGAGGTGAACGCGCCCGTCCTCAACCTCGCGGCAGAAAGCCCGCTCGTCACCACCCGGCTGACCGTGCCTGGGATGAAATGCGCCGGCTGCATCGGCAAGATCGAGCGCGAGCTGGCGAAGACTCCCGGCATCGCAGCGGCGCGCGCGAACCTCTCGGCCAAGCGCGTGGCGATCAGCCATGATCCGGCACTGGACGAAGGCGCCCTTGCCGCGGCCCTGCTCGCTTTGGGGTTCGAATCCCAGCCGGTCACCGACAATCCGCTGGCCAGCGACGATGCCGACCACCAGCGCCTGACCCGCGCGCTCGGGGTCGCGGGCTTCGGGATGATGAACATCATGCTGCTCTCGGTCAGTGTCTGGTCGGGGGCGGAGGGGGCCACGAGAGGCCTGTTCCACTGGCTGTCGGCCGCCATTGCCCTGCCGGTGGTCGCCTATGCGGGCCGCCCGTTCTTCGCGAGCGCATGGATGGCGCTGAAGCACCGGCGCACCAACATGGACGTGCCGATCAGCATCGGCGTGATCCTCGCGACCTGCATGTCGCTCTACGAGACCATCACCGGCGGCGCGCATGCCTTCTTCGATTCCGCGGTGATGCTGCTGTTCTTTCTCCTCGCCGGACGCGCATTGGATGCCGAGATGCGCACCCGGACGCGGGCCGGGATCGGCGCGCTGCTGGGGCGGATGGGCAAGAGCGCCAGCGTCATTGGGCCCGATGGCGCCACGCGCCGCGTGGCGGCCAAGGACCTTGCGCCCGGAATGCTGGTGCTGGTCGCCGCAGGCGAAGCGCTGGCGGCGGATGGCGAGGTGGTCGAGGGCCGCGCTGCGCTCGATAATTCCATGCTCACCGGCGAGAGCGCACCCGAGCCTGTCGCCCCCGGATCACTGGTGCATGCGGGCGCGATCAACATGGGCGCCCCTCTCAAGATGCGCCTCACCCATGTGGCCGAGGACACAGCCCTCGCCGAGATCGCGCGGGCGATGGACGAGGCGGGGCAATCGCGCAGCACCTATGTCCGCATCGCCGACCGCGCCTCGCGGCTCTATGCGCCGGTGGTGCATACGCTGGCCTTGATGGCCTTCGCTGGGTGGCTGGCGGCGGGCGCAGGGTGGCACGCCTCGCTCACCATCGCGATTGCCGTCCTCATCATCACCTGCCCCTGCGCGATGGGCCTTGCGGTGCCCGCCGCACAGGTCGTGGCGAGCGGCGCGCTCATGCGGCGGGGCCTTCTGGTCAAGGACGGCAGCGCGCTCGAGCGCCTTGCCGAATGCGACCTGGCGGTGCTCGACAAGACCGGCACCCTGACGCTCGGCACACCGCGCGCCGACATTGCTAGCCTTGACCCGCAAGCGCGCAGCATCGCGCTCGCGCTCGCCCAGACCAGCCGCCACCCTTTGAGCCGCGGGCTTGCCGCCGCATGCCTGCGCGAGGGCGTGATCCCGGCCGTGGTCGAGGATATCCGCGAGGCGGGCGGCTCCGGGCTTGCCGGGCGCTGGCAGGGGCTGGGAGTGGCGCTGGAAAAGCCCGAAGACGCAAGCGATACCCTCGCCACCACGCTGAGGATCGGCGAGACCCGTCAGGTCATCGCCTTTGCCGATCCCCTGCGTCCCGATGCCGCCGCCGCCATCGCCGCGCTCGCTGCCGAGGGCCTGCCCGCGCGCATCCTCTCGGGCGACCGCGCCGCGCCCGTCGCCGCCATCGCCGCCGCGCTCGGTCTGCCCGCGCAGGGCGGGGCCGACCCCCGCGCCAAGCTTGCCGCATTGGAGGCGCTCAAGGCCGACGGGCACCGCCCGCTGATGGTTGGCGACGGCCTCAATGATGGCCCCGCGCTCGCCGCCGCCCACGCCTCGATCGCGCCGGGCACCGCGTCCGACGCCAGCCAGCAGGCGGCCGACGCGGTGTTCATCGGCGAAGCGCTGATGCCGGTCGCGCTCGCCGTGCGGGTCGCGAAGGCGTGCATGCGGATCGTGCGCCAGAATTTCGGCTTCTCGATTGCCTACAACGCGCTCGCGGTGCCGCTCGCGCTGACCGGGCAGGTGACGCCGCTGGTCGCCGCGATCGCCATGTCGGTGAGTTCGCTGGTGGTGATCGCCAATTCGCTGCGGCTGGCGGGGGCGGCCCCCGGAGCCCCGAAATGACCGGCCTCGTTCTCCTCATCCCCATCGCGCTCGGCATGGGCCTGCTCGGGCTGGTCGCCTTCCTGTGGTCGATGCGCGCCGGCCAATATGACGACATGGAGGGCGCCGCCCACCGCATCCTCATCGACGAGGCCGGGCCCGGGGAGGATGCGCCATGACCGGCGCCCTCGCCTTCGCGCTCGCCGTGCTGGTGCCGGTGATGATCGGCCCGCTGCCCGCCGCGCCGGGCCAGACGCTGACGATGCAGCTGTGCAACGGCGGCACGATCACAATCCCGGTGGGAGACGGCAAGCCCGCACCCGAACGCGACTGCCACCCCAAGGGCTGCCACGCGGGCACCTGCCGCGAGAGAGACCAGACAAAGCACCCCAAACGGACTATTTGATCTCGCGCAAAGACGGGGCGCGGCAGGAGCGCTTTAAGCGCCTCATGTGGACATACATTCCCGAGCTGCTCGCGACCCCCGTGCCGCGCTACACCAGCTACCCGACAGCTGCGGACTTCGGCCCGCTCGCGCCCGGCACCATCGAGCGCGCGGTCGCGGGTGCCAGCGGGGACATCTCGCTCTATCTCCACATCCCGTTCTGCGAGCAGATCTGCTTCTATTGCGGCTGCAACACCGCAGCCTCGGGCAAGCGCGCGCGCGTCGAGGCCTACCTTGCCGCGCTGCATCAGGAAATCGCGACCGTCGGCAGCCTGCTCCCACAGGACGCACGGGTGCGGCGCATCGCCTTTGGCGGGGGCAGCCCCAACGCGATCCTGACCGGCGAATTCCTCGCCCTCGTCGATGCGCTCCACGCCCACCTGCCGCTGTTCGCCCCCGAATGGTCGATCGAGCTCGATCCGCGCAGCCTGACCGCCGAATGGAGTGCGGCGCTCGGCAGCACCGGCATCACCCGGGCGAGCATGGGCGTGCAGACCTTCGCCGCACATTGCCAGAAGGCGATCGGGCGCGAGCAATCGCTCACCATGATCTGCCGCAGCACCGACTGGCTGAGAAAGGGCGGCGTCACCTCGCTGAACTTCGACCTCATGTACGGCCTCCCCCACCAGAGCGAGGCCGATCTGGAAGACAGCCTCGAGATGACCCGCAAGCTCGGCGCGGACCGGATCGCGGTGTTCGGCTATGCCCATGTGCCGCACCTCGTGCCGCGCCAGACGATGATCCGCGAAGGCGACCTGCCCGGCGCCGCAGCGCGCTTCACCATGGCGAGCGAGGCGCACCGCATCCTCACGGCGGACGGATACCGGGCGATCGGCTTCGATCACTTCGCGCTGCCCCACGATCCCATGGCGCGCGCGGCGCAGCAGGGCCGGCTGCGGCGCAATTTCCAGGGGTTCACCGATGACCCGTCCGAGGTGCTGATCGGCATGGGCGCGAGCGCGATCAGCGGCTTTCCCGGGCTCCACGCCCAGAACGAGAAGCACACCGCGACCTACCGCCAGCTGAGCGAGGCCGGGCGCCTGTCCGCCAGCTACGGCATCGCCCGCTCGCCCGAGGACCAGCGCCGCGGGGCGGTGATCGAGGCGCTGTTGTGCGAAGGCGAGGCGATCATCCCCGAGGATCTGCTTGCGCAGGTGTCCGATCGGCTGACCCCCTTCACCGACGAGGGCCTTGCGCGGCTGCACGGCCGGAAGCTTGCGATTGCCCCGGCAGGCCTGCCCTATGCCCGGGTCATCGCCGCGCTGTTCGACGCGTACCGCTCCGCCGCCCCGCGCAAGTTCTCCTCGGCGATCTGAGCAAACGCCTTCCCCTCCCACCTCCCCTGCACTCCCCGCTCCGACTGCCATGGAAGCGCCATTATTTGGGGAGATGTAACTGCCGCAAATCGACAAGCGAGGTGCATCAGGGGCGCGTATAGTCACGAGCAGGGGGGGGAATTCATCATGGCAGTTACCGATCACGTCGACCTCAATGGCTTCATGGAGGGCGTCAAGAAGCGCAATCCGTACCAGCCGGAATTCGTCCAGGCGGTCCAGGAAGTGGCCGAGGACATCTTTGAATTCATGGAGGACAAGGAGGAGTACCACTCCCAGCAGATCCTCCGCCGCATCGCCGAGCCCGACCGCGTCGTGTCGTTCCGCGTGTGCTGGGAGGACGATGCCGGCAACATCCGCGTCCAGCGCGGCTGGCGCGTCCAGAACAACAACGCGATCGGCCCCTACAAGGGGGGGATTCGCTTCCACCCCTCGGTGACCGAATCGGTCCTGAAGTTCCTCGCCTTCGAGCAGACCTTCAAGAACGCATTGACCGGTCTGCCGATGGGCGGCGGCAAGGGCGGCTCCAACTTCAATCCCAAGGGCAAGAGCGTGCGCGAGATCATGCGCTTCTGCCAGAGCTTCATGACCGAGCTTTACCGCCACATCGGCGCCGACATCGACGTTCCGGCGGGCGATATCGGCGTGGGCGGGCGCGAGATCGGCTTCATGTTCGGCCAGTACAAGCGCATCACCAACAACTTCACCGGGGTGCTGACCGGCAAGGGGCTGGAATGGGGCGGCTCGCTGATCCGCACCGAGGCGACCGGTTATGGGGCGGTCTATTTCCTCGCCAACATGCTGGCGACCAAGGACGAGGATCTGGTCGGCAAGACTGCGGTGATCTCGGGCTCGGGCAATGTCGCGACCCACGCTGCGGAGAAGATCGTCCAGCTTGGCGGCAAGGTGCTGACCCTGTCGGATTCGGGCGGGTTCATCCATGATCCCGACGGGATCACGCAGGAAAAGATCGAGTGGGTGAAGACCCACAAGACCCACCGCCGCGGCCGCATCGAGGAATATGTCGAGGCATTCCCCAACGCGACCTTCCATGAAGGCAAGACTCCGTGGGGCGTGCCCTGCGATGTCGCCCTGCCCTGCGCGACGCAGAACGAGTTGCTGGGCGAGGACGCCAAGCTGCTGGTCGCCAATGGCTGCCGCGCGGTCTCCGAGGGCGCGAACATGCCCACCGACCTCGACGGGGTACACACCTTCAAGGCGGCCAAGCTCCTCTACGCGCCGGGCAAGGCCTCGAACGCAGGCGGGGTGGCGGTCTCGGGCCTCGAGATGAGCCAGAACTCCGAACGCCGGTCGTGGAAGGAGGACGAGCTCCAGCAGATGCTCAAGGACATCATGGCGGGCATCCACAATTCCTGCATCCGCTACGGCGATCAGGGCGGCGGCTATATCGACTATGTGAAGGGCGCGAATATCGCCGGCTTCAAGAAGGTGGCCGACGCGATGCTGGCCTTCGGGGTGGTGTAAGCGCCTCGGCGGAGACAAGGGGCCCCGCGCCGTCCGGGTGCGGGGCCCCTTTTCATGCCCGTGGCAGGAACGGGCGTAGCGCGGCCTCGGCCGCAACGCGCAAGGTTTCGGGCGGATCGGCAGCATGGGCCGCGCGGTGGCCAACGCCCCTCAGGATCGCGGAGAAGGCGGCGACCAGCGAGGCGGGCGGCGCTTCCTCGCCCCCCAGCAGCTGGGTGAGCGCCCAGGTGCCGCTCGGATCCTCCATCGCCCGCACCAGCCCGCGCAACGGGGCATGGTCCGCGCCGTTGTAGATCGCGCGCTCGATCTCATCATAGGCCGCCAGCACCGGCTGGCTCCCGGCGAGCACCGCATCGAGCATGATCGCCAGCATCGCGTGGGGGGCGAAGCGCTGGGCCTGGAACTGCTCGGGATCGCCGCCCAGTGCCTCGCGCTCGTAGAGCCGGTGGAGCGCCAGCGCGAGCAATTCGCTCTTGGTGCCCACGAGGTGGACGACCTTGCCGAGCGTCACCCCGGCGCGGGCAGCGACGGCGCGGAAGGTGACCCCGGCGTGGCCCTGCGCGGCAAGCAGATCGGCCGCCGCCCCGGCGATCACGGCGCGCTCGCCCGTGGCCGATGGCGGCGGTTCGCGATAGCCGGCGCGCGCCAGCGCGCGGTGTGCGGTGCGCGCCCCCTCCTCGCCGAAGCGCCGCGCGGCGAGCCAGGTGACCAGCGCTGTCGTGGTCTCCTCGAGCAGCGCGCGGTCGATCACCGGGTTCCAGACAAGCAGGTGCCGCGCCGCCTCGCCATGCGCGTAGCAGGCGATCGTCTCGGCGTGCGCGCCGAGCCCGATCACCTCGGCGATTCCGGTCCAAAATTGGCGGTGGCTGCGCTCCCAGCCCGGCCCGGGCGCATGGCGCGCGGCCATGGCGAGGCGGCGCTGCTCCCCCGTCCAGTCGGCGATGGTGGCGTTGATGAGCGCAGCCTGCATGGCGGGCGGGATCCGCACCGTCGCGAGCGGGGCGAGCGCGGCGAGGCGGCCTGCCATCCACCGCTCCGCCTGCGTCAGGGCCGCTGCCGAGGCGGCTACATACAAACGTTCCATATCACCAAAGTGATAATGGATCGCCGCCTGCGCCGAATGCGCCTCGTGCACCAGCGCGCGGACCGAGATCTGATCGATCGGCATTTCGGCCCACATCCGGAGCAATGCGTCAATCAGGCGTAATTCCGTCGTTTTCGTGTCGCTTCCACGGCCACTCCCTGACCGCTCAATGACAATTTCGCGCGCCTTGCCCATCGAATTGCCACACCTTCGCCTGTTCCGACTGGCACGCAGGCCCTATCGGCTATTTGTCACATCGCTTACTTACAGGCGTTCTAACTGCACCGCGAATCCGATCAAGGGGGCGCTTGCAGATGTTCACTGACACCACCAGCTTTTCGCGCAATTTCTGGCTCGCCGGCACGGGCCTCGCCGCCCTGGCAATGACCGCTCCGGCCCACGCGCAGGACACCGCTGCCGGAGAACCCGCCGAGGACGCCAACGAAATCATCGTCACCGGCTCGATCCGCGGTTCGCTCGAGAACGCGACCGAGACCAAGCGTCAGGCGGTGAACCTTGTCGATGTCGCCACCGCCGACTCGGTCGGGCGCTTCCCCGACGAGAACGTCGCCGCCGCCCTCGCCCGCCTGCCGGGCGTCGCGGTGCAGCTCGACCAGGGCCAGGCGCGCTACATCCAGGTGCGCGGCGCGCCCAACCGCTGGACTTCGGTGAGCATCGACGGCCTGCCCCAGACCGGCACCGACGAAGGCGGCGGCGAGCGTGCCTTCCGCTTCGACGCAGTGCCTGCGGTGCTGCTCCAGCAGCTGGTGGTCAACAAGACACTCACCCCCGACATCACCGCCGAGGCGATCACCGCGCTGGTCGACCTCCAGACCTTCTCCCCGATCGACGACGGCAAGGCCGGCTTCGGCATCACCGGCGATGCGGGCTACGGCCTGATGAGCCTTGGCGAGGGACAGCAGCGCTCGGGCTCGCTGCGCGTCTCGTGGACCAACGACCGCGTCGGCTTCGCGCTCGGCGGCTCGCACTATCTGCGCGATCAGGTCACCGACAACCGCGAGGCGGGCTATGACGCGGCCGGCGTGCCGATCGACATCGACATCCGCAACTACGAGCTGACCCGCGAGAACAACGGCCTTTTCGGCGCCTTCGAGTTCCGCCCCAGCAACGACCTGAAGTTCTTCGTGACCGGCATCTTCACCGAGTTCCGCGACCGCGAGGAACGCCACGCCTACGAGATCGAGATCGGCGAGGCCGCCGCGCGCGGCACCCGCGGGCTCTTGAGCGGCAGCCTCGACAACGTGTCGATCACCACCAACTACAATGACGGGATCTACATCAACCAGAACTACATCGGCTCGGCCGGGTTCGACTGGCAGACCGATGAAGGCGGTCTCAAGGGTATCGTCGGTTACACCCGCACCGAGAACACCACCGATCTGCCGCTGATCCAGTCCTCGATCCGCTCGATCAGCGTCGATTATGATCGCAGCAACGATGCACGCTTCCCGGTCGTGCGCCTGTTTCGCACAGTCAACACCGCCGGGGTGTTCTCGCGCGGGGCCGAGTTGACCGCGATCCCGATCACCGAACAGAACCTGCAGCGCACCGTGCTGATCCCGATCGTTCAGGGCGTGACCTCGGACGCCTATTCGGCGCGGCTCGACGGGTGGAAGCAGCTCGGCGACCTCAAGGTCAGCGGCGGACTTTATGTGACCCAGCGCGACATCACCGGCAACAATATCGGCATCGGCGGCGTGGTGCCGCTCGCCGCGACCGGATTCAACCCCAACAGCTTTGCCACCGACCGGCCATGGGACACGCAGTTCCCGCTCGGGGTGAGCATCAACTATGTCGACACCCGGGCGATGAACCGCGCGCTGCAGGAAGCCCTTGCTCGCAACAACATCAACCCGGCCAATTTCGTGCTGCCGACCTCGTTCTACGATCAGGAAGAGCGGATCTATGCCGGCTACGTGATGGCGCAGTGGAATTCGGGCCCGCTGCAGGTTGTCGCCGGCGTGCGCGCCGAGCAATACGAGATCGACAATGCCGGCACCGTGCTGATCGGCGCCGCGCCCGCCTCGCTCGCGGTTGCGCAGGACTTCTTCGACCTCTTCCCCAGCCTCAACATCCGCTACGAGGCGACCGAGAACCTCGTGCTGCGCCTCGGCGGCCAGCGCGGCGTGTCGCGCCCGGCCTATGCCGCGATCCGCGTCGGCGCCTCGATCAGCGACACCGCCGCCACGATCAGCGGCGGCAACCCCTTCCTCACCCCCGAATACACCTGGGGCCTCGATGTTGCGGCCGAATACTACTTCGCCAGCAACGGCATCGCGTCTGTCACCGGCTTCCATCGCTGGGTCGAGGACGTGCTCTACCAGAGCCAGCAGCGGGTCGGATCGGACCTTTACAACAGCGGCGGAATCGACCGTTCGAACTACCTGCTCGGCTCGACCTTCAACGGCGAGAGCGGCAGCCTCTACGGGGTTGAGTTCAACATCGAGACCCAGTTCGACTTTCTGCCGGGGGCGCTCGCAGGGCTCGGGGTGCAGGGCAACCTGACGCTACTGGGCGGCGATTTCGACGCGCGAAACGCCGCCGGCGCGCTGCAGACCTTTGCCTTCCAGGGCCTCTCCGACACGGTGCTCAACGCCTCGGTGTTCTACGAATATGCCGGGCTCAGCTTGCGGGTTGCCTACCAGAAGCGCACCGACTTCCTCGACACCATCGGCGGTCTTGGCGCGGGCGAGTTCCGGCAGGGCTTCGAGAACCTCGATGTCACCGCACGCTATGCGCTGACGCCGAACATCACGCTGTTCGCCGATCTCGCCAACCTCACCGACGAGACCTATGTCGCCTATGAGGGCTCGCCCGCGACCCCTTCCGAAGTCGAACGGATTGGCGAGCGCTATCTGTTCGGCGTGCGCTTCAACTTCTGATCTTGCCCGAGGAACCGGCCATGGCCCTGAAAAGCACGAAATTGCGATCCACCCTTCTCACCGCCGCTGCCGCCGCCAGCCTCGCGCTCGCCGCGGGCCCGGCCGAGGCGCGCAACATCGTGCTCACCAATGATGACGGCCTCACCAACAATGTCGTCGCGCTTTACGAGGCGCTGAAGGCGGCGGGGCACGATGTGGTGGTGTCGGTGCCGTGCACCAACCAGTCGGGCCAGGGTGCGGCGCTCGGGATCGCGCGGCCGATCGCGCCGCTCAAGGCCCCCTGCCTCAACGATGCCGCCGAGGCGGGGGCACCGGGCGCCGGGCCGATGACCCGCAAGGGCCTGCCCGGCGAAGGCGCCCGCGACTTCTACTATGTCGACGGCACGCCGGTCGCATCGCTGCTCCACGGGATCGAGGTGGTCGCCATGGCGCGCTGGGGCAAGGCGCCCGATCTGGTGCTGTCGGGCCCCAATGAAGGCCAGAACGTGGGCGCGATCATCCTGTCTTCGGGCACGGTCAGCGCGGCGCAGGTGGCCGCGGTGCTCGGCATTCCGGCGATTGCGCTGAGCGCCGGGGCGGGGACGGAAAGCGCGAGCCTCGACAATCCGCAGTCAGATGAAGTCGCCCGCCGGTCGGTCGAACTCGTCGCCCATCTCGAAGGGCTGGCCAAGGGTGCTGCGCTGCTGCCCAAGGGCCTCGCGCTCAATGTCAACTTCCCCGACCGGCTGGAGGGCGCGCGCTGGCGGCTCGCCGAAATCGGCACCTACAACGCCTACAAGGTCGGCTTCACCATCAACATGGCCGCCAGTGCTTCGCCGATGATGCAGGCAATGGCGAAGTCGCGCGGGGGCGAGATCCCGGCGCTGCCGGGCGTGAGCTTCGATATCAACACCGCCGCTCCGGCTGCGGAGCAGATGGACGATGAAAGCGTGGTCTATCGCAAGGCCATCGCGGTGAGCCCGATGCAGGCGGGCTATGCCTATCCGGCAGGGGCGAGCATGCTGACCCGCGAACAGCTCGCCGCGCTTGTCCCGGCGCAGACCAAGTAGGCGAGGCGCGGCCGGGAGCCGTGTCAGATCATTCGGGTTGCACGGACTCGCTCTGGAGCGGCGCTAGGGGCAGCCCACTCCGACCCTTTCAGCCGGGGTCAGTTCGGACGCACGCTTTGCTCCGTATTCGATGAAAAGATCGCGATAACTCTTGAGGAATCGCTCACGGCTTGTGCCTTTTGATGTGATCAGCTCGCGCTCGATGTAGTCGAGCGGGGTTTCTCCGGTGCAGTCCATGTCGTTCGGCGAGAGTTGCCAATCGATCAGCGCGGTTTCCAGAAAATCCTGGCTGTTGCGCTCGACACCAAGTTTCCAGATGCTCCCGTTGGTTACGCTGAAACCGAGCTGCGTGCATCGTAGCGAAGTACGCTTATCGCGCCACATCTTACCGATCTGCGCGACATCTTTATCTGAAAGCTGATCATGGTGTCCGATGCCAGACCAAATTCTGACGATTCTTTCCCATGCGAATCTCACGCCTCCCTTCGGGGAGTTCACTTTATCGCTGACGGCAACGCAAAGCTCAGCTGATCCGGCACTGTTATGAACCTCATCATTCGAATTTTCCGTGTGTGCCATTGAAGGGCTTGAAGCCGTCAACATCGCGACGGCAAGCGCGCCCGAAACAAATTCTCTCACGCGCACAATTCTCTCCAAGTGCAAAAGACACCACGTATGCAGTGAACGCAGGCCGAAAGACTTGGCGGCACAAAGGCTAGTATCCCAAATCCGCTGACCCTAAGTCACCCCCAGCCCCGCCGCCGCCTCGCGCAGCTGCGCCGCGCTTCCCGGGTTCGCCTTCACCGCCGCATCGAGCGCCGCCTTGGCCTTGGCAGGCTCGCCCAGCGTCATGCGGCTGCGGATCAGCATCACCCAGCCATCGAGGTTCTTGGGTTCTTTGGCCAGCCGCGTCTCGAGCTGTTCGACCATGCCTTCGGCCATGGTCCGCTGCTCGCTCGGTTTCATCGCGCCCGCCGCCGCGACGTCGGCTGCCGTCGGCCCGCGCAGGTTTGCCGAGGCCTGATCGCCCGCCACCGCGCCCGATCCGGGTGCGATCAACGGGGCCTTGCGCTCGCCTTGCGCCTTGGCGATGCGGGCCGCGACGTCGATCTTGTTGATCTGCCCGACCTGCTCGATGGTGCGCACCAGATCGGCCTCCCACGGCGCGCCCTGGGGCGAATCCGCAAGGAGATCGAGCCACGCGGCAATCGCGCCCTCGTGGTCCTTGTCGAGGTCCTTCTTGGCCGCGAGGAAATAGCGCCCGCGCGGGTCCTCGGGATCCAGTGCCAGCGCCTTTTCGAAGGCCTGCAAGGCCTCGGGCGGGAGCGGGTCGCGCTTGCTCGCCAGCACCAGCGTTTCGCCGAGCGCCGACCACAGCACCGCTTCGTCCGGCGCGATGGCGACCGCGCGGCGGTAGGCGGCGGCGGCGTCATCATATTGCCCCTGGTTGAAATAGGCGAAGGCAAGGTCGCCCCATGGGCCGGCGTCATCGGTCGAGGCCTCGGCTGCGGCGCGCAGCGCGTCGATTCCGCCTTCGCCGCCGGTCGCTGCCGGCTCCGTGGCCCCGCCCGCGCCCTGATAGATGTTGAACCCGATCGAGCCGGCCGCCAGCAGCAATGCCGCGCCCAGCAAGACCCAGCCCGCCTTCGATGATCCGCCCTGAGGCAGCGTTTCGCCCTGTCCCATGCCCGCATCGCTAGCACCGCCGGGGTGACGGGGCAATTCGCTCTGGCATCGGGGCCGGTTTTGGTTATGGTGCTGACGGGGTGCGATCTATCCGCGAGGGGGAGGATAGGTGGGCGAAATTTTCAAAGTCGCGATTATCGGTTCGGGGCCGGCCGGGCTCAGCGCTGCCGCGCGTGCTGCGGCGCTGGGGCTCAGCCATGTGCTGCTCGAGAAAACCGATCACCTGTCCGACACGATCTACAAGTACCAGAAGGGCAAGCACGTCATGGCGACGCCCAGCAATCTGGTGCTGCGATCCGATATCGATTTCGAGGCGGGCAAGCGCGAGACGATTCTCGGCATCTGGGACGAGCAGATCGGCGGCCACAAGGTCAACGTGAAGTACATGGCCGAGGCCAAGGCGATCCGCGGCACCGGCGAGGCGATTCCCGGCTCGGTGCAGCAGATCGTCACCCGCGCGCGCGACGGGACGAAGAACGTCACCGAGCTCCAGCGCCACGCCCCGCCCTACGCGATCGAGCTGACCAGCGGCGAGACCGTGATGGCCGAGAACGTCGTCCTCGCCATCGGTACGCAGGGCAATCCCAACCTGATGCGCTGCCCGGGCGCCGATCTGCCGCATGTGCAGTACCAGCTCGACGATCCCACCGAATATGTCGACGAGCATATAATCATTGTCGGCACGGGGGACGCAGGCATCGAGAACGCGCGCGGGCTTGCCGAGGACCCGGCGCAGCGCAACACCGTCTCGATCCTCAACCGCGGCACCGAATTCCCGACCGCCAAGGCGGCCAATGTCAGCGCGCTGATGGCCGATCACGAGGCGGGCAAGCTCACCGTCAGGAACGAAAGCGAGACCAAGGCGATCGAGCCGGGCTTCATCACGCTCACCACCCGCGACGGGGAAATCCGCATCCCCTGTGACAGGATCATCGCCCGCATCGGCTCGGCCCCGCCGCGCGCTTTCGTGGAAGGCTGCGGGATCGAATTCACCAGTGAGGATCGCGGTGCCTTCCCGCGCCTCTCGCCGGTGTTCGAATCGACCGCGCCCGGCATCTTCGTGATCGGCGCGCTGGCGGGCTATCCGCTGATCAAGCACTGCATGAACCAGGGCCACGACGTCATCGAGTTCATCAACGGCAACACCGCGCTGAAGCCAGCGGACGAGCCGATCATCGCCGCCAAGTTCGCGAGCCTTCCCGGCAACCGCTCGACCGAGGAATGGCTGGAATTCCTGCGCGCGGGCGTCTCGATCCTCAATGGCATGAACCCGCTCCAGATGCGCGAATTCATGCTCGACTCCGAGGCCAAATTCTACGCGCCGGGCGAGGTGATCTTCGAACGCAACGCGCCCGGATCGTCGCTGTTCGGCATCGCCAGCGGCTCGGTGGCGGTGGAGGTGAACCCGGCCGATCCGTCGATCACCATTCCCATCGAGGCCGGATCGATCTTCGGCGAGGTCGGTCTGATCTCGGGCCGCCGCCGCGGCGCGACGATCCGCGCGGCGGAAGACACCATCGTGGTCGAGATCTCGCGCCTTGCCGCATTGAAGCTGCAATCGCAGGTGCCCTCGGCCAAGACCGCGATCCAGCGCATCTCGATCGAGCGGCAATTGCTGCAGATGTTCGGCTCCGGCCTCACCCGCGAAGATGTCGCGCCCCTGGTCGAGGCCGCCCGGGTCGAGGAAAAGCGCGCGGGCGAGATCGTCGTCACGGAAGGGGCGGACGACAAGGACATCTTCATCATCCGCCGCGGCTCGATGATCGTCGAGAAACAGGTCGGCGAAAAGCCGGTGTTCCTCTCCTACCTCCCCGCTGGCAGCTATTTCGGCGAGATGGCGGTGATCGACGGCTCGGCGCGCACCGCGACGGTCAAGGCGGCGATCAAGTCCGAGGTGATCCGCCTGCCCGGCGAGGGCTTCCTCGCGCTGCTCGACAAACGCCCCGCCCTGCGCGAGCGGGCGATGAAGGACATGGCCGGCCGCCGTGCCACCAATGCCTTCATCGAGAGCCGCAAGGACGAATTCTCGGGCGCGGTCGATCTCTATTCGCAGACCGCGCAGTTCCTAGTCGACAACGGCATCGGCGAGGCGACCGACGTGCTGCTGATCGACGAGAAGCTGTGCATCGGCTGCGACAATTGCGAGAAGGCCTGCGCCGACAGCCATGACGGCCTATCGCGCTTGGACCGCGAGGCGGGCAAGACCTACGCGCATCTTCACGTGCCGACGTCATGCCGCCACTGCGAACACCCGCATTGCATGGCCGATTGCCCGCCCAACGCGATCAAGCGCGGCCCCGATGGCGAGGTGTTCATTGACGAGACTTGCATCGGCTGCGGCAATTGCCAGCGCAACTGCCCCTACGGCGTGATCCGCATGGACGCCAAGCCCCCCAAGAAGCCGAGCCTTCTCCAGTGGATGCTGTTCGGCACGGGCCCCGGCCCGGGCGAGGCCTCCTATTCGTGGCGCAAGAAAGCGGCCGAGAAGGAGGGCGGGCAGAAGGCCAAGCAGGCTATCAAGTGCGACATGTGCTCCGGCATCGATGGCGGCCCGGCCTGCGTGCGCGCCTGCCCCACCGGCGCAGCGATCCGCGTCAGCCCCGACAAGTTCCTGACCTTCGCCAAGCTCACCGAGGATATCGAGTGATGGCGACCAAGGCAGTGGGCAAAGCAGGGGCAAAGACCGGGGGCACGGGCCGCTTCTCGCAGGACGAGCGGCGGCGCGACAGCGACCATGTCAGCTTCCTCAAGCACAGGGGCTTCCGCTGGCTGTGGATCGCGCTGCTGCTCTCGGGCGCGAGCATTGCGGGCTATCTGCTGATCGATCAGGAACCGCGGTCCAATGGCGGGACCTGGTATGGCTATACGCTCGGCACGATCGGCTTCGGGCTGATCCTGTGGCTCTCGCTGCTCGGGGTGAGGAAGCGGCGCATCAATCCGGGCGCTTGGAGCCTCAAGGCGTGGACATCGGCGCACGTCTATCTCGGCCTTGCGCTGGCCGTGGTCGGCACGCTCCATACCGGCTTCCAGATCGGCTGGAACGTCCACACGCTCGCCTATGTGCTGATGCTGCTGGTGATCATCACCGGCATCTACGGGGTGATCGTCTACGCCACCCTGCCCGCCAGCCTCTCGGCCAACCGCAAGGAGATGACCCGCGCGCAGATGCTCGATGCGCTCACCGCGCTCGACCGCCAGCTGGAGAGCGCCGCGCAGCCGCTGGCGCGCGGGGAGGCCGATCTGGTCATCGCCGCCTTGAAGCAAGACGTGTTCCATGGCGGCGTCTTGGCTCGACTGACGGGCCGCTATCCGCGCTGCGCTACAGCAATCGCCATGGTTTGCTTGGACGGCGGTTCAGAGGCCGAGAAGCGCGTTGAGGCCCTGCTCGTTAAGCGCCACGCCCAACTCCAGCAGATCCGCGGCGCGCTGCGCATCCGCGCGATGCTGGAGATCTGGCTGTTCGTCCACATTCCGCTCACCGTCGCCCTGATCGCCGCGCTCACCGCGCATGTGATCAGCGTGTTCTATTACTGGTGAGGGCGCGCGACGCATGTTCCTGATCCGCACCATCGACTTCACCGCAGCCGGGCGCGAGATCGTCCGCGACCGGGTGCTGGGTCAGACCCGCCTCACGGTGGGCCGCGCTGCCGAGAACGACATCCACCTACCCGACCTTGCGGTGGAGCAGCACCATGTCGGGATCGACTTGGCGGCTGACGGCACGCTGGCGGTCAAGTCGCTCGGCACATTGGGCTTCGGGCTCGATGGCCGGATCGTCACCGAAGGCGTGATCGACCCGCGCACCGGCGGCGAGGTGGCGCTCGGCGCGGCGCGCCTCGCGGTGACGCGCGAGGCGGATGGCAACATCGCCATCACCATCCGCCAGGTGGTCGCCGACGAGGGCAAGATCGACGCGCTGCGCGGCTTCGCGCTCGCCTCCAAGCTGCCGGGCAAGCGCGCGATGAGCTGGGTGTTCGCGAGCGCGATCATCCTCCTGCTGCTCGCCCTGCCGGTCGCCTCGCACCTGCTGCGCACCCCTGCCAAGCCCGATCCCACCGGCAAGACCCCGGGCACGGTGCTGATGGACAGCGCGTGGACGAGCGGCGAATTGTCGCTCAAGCACCATACCCTCGCCGACAACTGCGAGAGCTGCCACGTCGCCGCTTTCGAAAGCGTGCAGGACGAGACCTGCCTGTCGTGCCACAAGGACATCGGCGATCACGCGCAAAAGCCGCGCCTTGCCAAGGGGATGGCGCCGCTCTCGCAAGGCGACGCGCTGCAATGGATGATCGCGGAAGGCTTCGGCAAGGAAGGCCCCTTGGGCTGCGTCGCCTGCCATTCCGAGCACGAAGGCCCGGTGCGCACGCAAGCCGGGAGCGAGGCCTTCTGCGGCGATTGCCACAAGGATCTGGACGCCCGCCTCACCGACACGGCCCTCGGCAACGCGCATGATTTCGGCAAGACCCACCCGCAGTTCCGCCCGCTCTACTTCGCCAGCTTCGGCGCGGCCAAGCCGGTGCGCGCCAGCGTGGGGAGCGTGCCGGTCGAGCGGTCGGGGCTGGTCTTCCCGCATGACGTCCACATGAACCCGCGCGGCGGCGCGGCGCGGATGGCGGTGAGCCTCGCGCAATATCGCGCACCCCTCGAATGCAAGGACTGCCACGTGGCCACGCCGGACAAGGTCACCTTCAAGCCGGTCGAGATGGAGGAGGCCTGCGAGGCATGCCACAGCCTCGTCTCGGGCCGCACGGCGGGCGGGGGCTTGAGCAAGCTGCGCCACGGCAGCGTGAAGAACCTTGCCGAGGACCTTGCGCGGATCACCTCGGGGCCGCGCCCCGCGCTCGTGCCCGGTCGCCAGCGCCCGGGGCAGATCGGCAGCGCCTCGCCCGCCTATCGCGCCGATTTCGGCCGCCCGGTGCGCTCCTATATCGGGTTCTCCAACGCGCTCACGGCAGGCGGGGTGTGCACCGAGTGCCACCTCCCCACGCGCGGGCCGACGGGGCAGGCCGACCTGATGCCGGTCAACTTCCCTGACCGGTTCCTGACCGGCGGCTATTTCAGCCATGCCGCGCACGCCAAGCAGAGGTGCTCCGATTGCCACGCGGCGGACACCTCCAAGGCGGCAAGCGACCTCTTGATGCCCGACCTCAAGAGCTGCCGCGACTGCCACCTCGGCGCGGCGGCCGTGAAGACCGCCAAGATCGTGCCCAGCGACTGCGCGATGTGCCACGCCTATCACTTGCCTTCGGGGCAGTGGTCGCCCAAGGGCCCGACGCCGCACTACAAGCCGCCGCCCCCTGACAAATCAAGGGTTGCAGCCAAGCTCGCACAGGCTAGACCATAGCGATGGGTGGGGGCGCTTCTTCGACAGGCCGTGCGGTGCTGATCGCGCAGATGACCGACATTCACGTCGGCTTCGCCCCCGATGAAAAGCCCGAGGAGCTGAACCTCACCCGCTTCCGCGCCACCTTGCAGCGGCTGATCGAGGGGCCCAACCGCCCCGATTTCCTCGTTCTGACCGGCGACATCACCGATCACGGCGATGCGGCAAGCTTCGCCAAGACCATCGAGATCCTGCACGCCTGCCCGATCCCGATCCTGCCGATGGTGGGCAATCACGACAGCCGCGAGGGGCTGCTGGGCGCCTTTCCGGGGGTTGAGCCGGCCGAGGGCGGCTTCCTCCACTATGTCGTCGAAGCGGGTCTCGGGCTCAGGATCATCTGCCTCGACACGCTCGAGGAGGGCCGCCACGGCGGAGCCTTCTGCGAAGCGCGCGCGCGCTGGCTGGCGGAGCGGCTGGCCGAGGCGCCCGATACGCCGACGCTGATCTTCATGCACCACCCCCCGGTCGTCGCCGGGATCGACTGGATGGATCCGGCGCCAAGCGAGGACTGGATCATCCGCCTGCGCGATGTGCTGGAAGGGCAGAGCCAGGTGCAGGCGATCCATTGCGGGCATCTCCACCGCCAGATCACCACCAGCTTTGCCGGGATACCGCTGGGGGTGACGCCCTCGGTCGCGCCGCTGGTAGCGATGGATCTCAATCCGATCGACAAGGACGTGCCAGACGCGCGCGAGCTCATCACCACCGAGCCGCCCACCTACGCGCTCCACCGCTGGGACGGGGAGAACCTCGTCTCGCACTACGAACGCGTCGGCGACTGGCAGGTGCTGGCGCGCTTCCACGCGGGCCTGCAGCCGATGATCGAGGGCATGTTCGCGGAGAGGGAGTAGTAGGTCCGAGGCCCCCGGTCACATCACGAGAACACGCAAGAAATCGGCCCGCCAACGGACGGGCCGCGAGCGCACGCGCGCGAGCCGCAGGCGCCCGGAGCGTAGCGGAGGAACAGCGCCGAGGACGTGCCCGCGGAGGCGGGCACGCAAACGAGAAAGTTACTTCCGCGCAGCCCGTTGCGCCCCCACCGGGGCCAGACCGACCCAGCGCTGCATGTCGACATCGTCGGTGACCTTCCACGGGATGCCGCTACGGGTCATGAACATCCGCTCCATCTCCGGCCTCGTGAACGGGCGCGAGCCGAGGCGGCCGAACACCGCCATCTGCCCGCCGGTCTCGTCCACCGCGCGGTCGCGGTCGAGGCCCTTGGACATGGCAATCGCGGGCGTCGGCGTCTTGGCCCAGGCGATCAGCTCGGGGATCGGCGCAGGGCTGAAGCCGTAGAAGCCCCGCTGGCTTTCGGGGCTGGTGAGTTGCAGCACCTTCACCCCGTTCCGCCCGTCCGCCACGTAAGCGAACAGCGAGGCATTGGTGGTGCCGACGATCACGTCCTCGGCATCGTTCAGCGTCCCGTCCAGCGTCACCCGCTGGTACACCCTGGGGCTGCGCGGGTTCGTCACATTGAGGATCACCAGCCCGTCGCCTTTCGCGGCGACATAGGCATAGGTGCGCGCGATATACATGCGCCGCGCGTCGGCGAGCGGCACCGTTCCCTCGGGCACTGCGACCGGATCGTGCAGGCGCGTGATGTCGAACAGCTTCACCCCTTCGGCATCGGTCACCCACAGGTAGCGGAACTGCACCGCGCTCGCCCGCGCATCGCGAAGCTCGCGCACCGCGGCGAGTTTGGGCGTGGCGGGATCGGCAAGGTCGACCACAACCAGACCCTTGTCCGCAGTGATGTAGGCGATCTCTCCGGCAAGCACGATGTGCCGCGCGCCATCCAGCACCCCGCCCGGGTTCCACGCCGTCGAGCCATCGGCATAGACCTTGCGGGTGAGCTTGTTGTTGCGGAATTCGCCGTCCGCCAGCGTGTTGACGTTGACGAGGATCAGGCCCTCGACCGCGTCGGTGACGGCGGCATAGTTGTAGATCGGCTTGAAGGCCTGCTCCTGATTGGCAGCGCGCATCGCCTCGGTGTTGCGGGTCGGCGCGATCGGCTGGTTGGTGGCGAGCGCCATGCAGGTCGCGTTGGTGGTCTTGACCTGCGTGTCGTGGCCCAGCGCGGAGAACGGCCCCTTCAGAATCCGCTCCGAGGTGCCCTTGTTGGCGATGCTGGCGACGTCATAGGCGACAAACCCGCCCTTGCCTTCGGCCACGAACATGTATTCGCCGCGCAGTTGCAGACAGCCGACGCGGCCCGGGGTGCCTTCGTGGACATTGGCGAATTCCTCGAAGGGCTGGGTCTCGCCGCTGAGCTTGGCATCGAAGGTCTTGCCGCGGGTCCAGTTCTTCAGCTCGCGCCCGTTCTGCTCGACATGGAGCTTCCAGTAATCGGGATAGGCATAGCGCTGGAGATAGGAGCCGATCACCGCCTGGGGTTCGTCATACTCGGTCACGCGGGTCGCCTGGAACCCGCCCTCCAGACCGCTCCACGCATTGAGGCCGACGAAGTTGACGTAGTTCGTGCCGAGCAGGAAGAGCTGCGCCATGATCGCATTGTTGTCCTCCTTGGCGGAGAGGTGGCAATCGGTGCAGGTCTTGGTCTCGGTCAGGCGGACGGTGTGCGGGAAGTGCGGCGCGAAGGCTTGGCTGGAAAAGCCGATGGCCGAGATCGGCGGCTGCTGCACATAGATCCGCTCGCGGTTGATGTTGGTCGAGGACAAGATCAGCGCCGAGGACGAGCGGACCGGCGTCACCTGATTGCCCTTGGTGGTCATGCCTTTGCCGAGCTGGAACATCTCGTCGCGCGCGACCTGCGGGTTGTAGGTCGCGAAATTGCGCGTCTCGCCGCCTTCGTAGCGGTGGACGGGGGTCTTCCAGTTGGCCTCGATCGGCAGGTGGCACCCGCCGCACGACGTCGTCCATGACAGGTGGCAGGTGAAGCAGGCCATCTCCGGCTCGCGGTGCGCGCGGTCGGGTTCGGAGATGCCGGTGCCGAATTCGAAATTGCCGGTCTCCGCGCCATATCGGCTGACGAGTTTCGCACGCGCCGCCTTGGCGTTGAAGGCAGGCGTGGCAGGATCGACCGAGTCCCTGACGAGGCTCATCTCCCATTCGAGGCTGGGATCGACGATCGAGCGCTGGACCAGCCTTTGCCTGCCGTCGGGCCCCTCGAGCCACTCAAAGCGGCGCTTGCCGTCCGGGTTGCGCAGCAGGGCAAGGTTGTGGCCCTCGGGCGGCGCGGCCGGGCCGCTGGTGCGCAAGGTGGGATAGGCATCGGCGGTGCCGTGGCAGTCCTTGCAGGTGATCTCGATCGCGTTGGCAACCTCGCCATAGATGAGGCCATTGCCGTGGCTGTCCTGCTCGAAGTGGCAATCGGCGCATTGCATGCCCTTTTCGGCATGGATGTCCATCAGGTGGACCGCCTTGCCGGGATTGGTGCCGGGGGGCACGAACTTGCCCTCGCCCTCGCGCCGCCATTTCTCCGGATCGTCGGGGTCGACAATCGCGCCGCCCGCATCGAGCAGATTGCCCTCGCGGTCGCGCTTGAAGATCGCGCGGAAGTTCCAGCCGTGGCCGTGATAGTCGGCGAACTGGGTGTCCTTCAATTGCGGGTTCAGGTCATAGACGTTGCGCAGGAAATCGAGGTCCGCCCAGTTGCCCTTGGGCGCGGCGCCTTCGGGATTGCGGTCGGTGACGGCGCGGACTTCTGCTGCCGTCGGGTATTTCTGCTCCTTGGGCCACATGAAGGGCGCGTCGCTCTCATAGTCCCACATGGTGTAGCCGAGGAAGCTGTTCAGGAAGATGTTGGGCTGGTGCATGTGGCAGTTCATGCACTGGCTGGTCGGGATCGCGCGGGTGAAGACGTGCTGGAGCGGGTGGCCGCTTTCCTTCACTTCGCCCGACGCCGTGCGCAGCGCGCCATCATCGGCGTGATCTTCATGCCCCGGCTCTTTGACCGCGCCGTGGCCGCCCGGCTTCGTCCCGCCATGCCCGTCGTCATAGCCCGCTGCATGGGCGATCTTGCCGGCGATAGTGGGGTCGGCGGTGATGCTCTGCCCGTCACGCCCATATTGCGCATAGGTGAGCGAATGGCGCGGCTCGCGGTCATTGGCGTAGACCACGTGGCAGGACGCGCAGCCCGAGTGGCGGTAATCGCCCGGCTGGTCGTTGGTGCCCATGAACCAGGTGAAGGGATCGTTGAGGCGCGTCTTGTGGATGTTGAGCGCCGGGATCGCCACCCGCAGCCCCGTACCCGGCCCACGGTTCGATTGCTTGAGATCGGGCCGCCCGGGCTCTTCAAGCCGCTGGATCGAGCCCGAGGGGTTGGGCAGGCCGATCTCCGGGAACTGCGAGTTGATCGTGCGCCCTCCGCGCTCGAACACGCGGAACACGTCGCCCGGCGGGATCACGTGCCAGGTGGGGAGCGGATACATTTCGGCGAGCACCCCGCGCGCAACCTGGTCCTCCGAGAGCTTGCCCCCCGGCCCTGCGCCCGGCGAGGTGATCTTCGCCGCATCGCCTTCGCGCGTATAGGCCTCGCCCAGGAGGTAGTTCTTGAACGGCAGGATCCCGTTATTGTAGCTCGCCCCGCCCCACAGCATCGCGCCGGTCGCCATGATCGAGCGCTCGGCGCTCTCGATCGCCTGAATGTGGCACGCCCCGCAGGCATCGCGCGCGACGCGGTAGTCCGAAGGGTTGATGAACTTCACGAACTCCGGCGATTCCTGATTGAGCAGCGCATAGGAGCGCTCGGGGTTCGCCGAGGAGGGGAAGTGCCAGGACTTGGGGTATTTGGGCAGCACATGCGCGGCATCGCGGGCGGCGACGTAGTCGGGGTGATCGTGCGGCAGTTCGCTGTTGCCGCGCACGCTGACATTGCCGCCGTGGCAATCGGTGCAGCCCAATCGCACCGCAGGGCTCACATGCATCGTCGGCGCGTCGGTCTTGACGTGGCAGGTGAGGCAGCCTTCGGACTTGCCTTCCATCTCCGCCACCGATTGCCGCTGCGGCGCGGGCGGCGCGATCACCAGGCTGTAGTCGCGCTTGACCGGCTTCTCCTTGTCGGACGCCATAGGTTGCCCCGCAAACAGGGACACGGCCAGCACCAGCGCTGCGGCGATCAGCGCAAGGTGGCGAGCGAAAGGATGGGTGAGCGCGCGCATCAGTAGGTCAGCACCACGTTGGCGAGGATCGAGACGAATTCCTTTCCACCCCCGCGGGAAGTGAACAGGTCGCGGAAACCGTCGCCTGCCAGCAGCGTCGCGGCGGACAGGCGGAAGACGAGGTTCTGGTTGGCCTTGGGCCGCCAGATTGCCGAGGCCGAGAGGTCGAAGCCGATCTCGCGCGGGATCGAGCCTTCGTTGCGCAGCACCTGAAGCACCGAGGTGTTCTCGAACCACAGGTGGTTGGCATTGGCGGTGAGACGGAACTCCGGCGTCAGATCGAAATCCGCGCCCGCGCCCAGCAGCATCAGGCCGGGGTTGTTGAAATTGCTCTGCCCCTGCTCCTTGGAGGAGCGCAGCGAATTGAGCAGGCCGTTCCTGCCGTTGACGCTGATGACGCGCCCGCCGCCGGCGAAGGGAATGGTCTGGCGGATCCAGTAGGAGGTGTCCGCGCCCGCAAACACCGGGTTCTCGAAGATCGCGTCGAACCCGCCTTCGGTGTCGTCATAGGGATCAGAGTCGCCGCTGGCATAGGCTGCCGAGAGCCGGAAGCGCATCCAGTCCTTGTCGTAGCTCGCTTCCACCGCCGCGAACTGCGCGTTGATGTCCGCGGGGCGATCGGTGAGGAAGGAATTGCGGTCCTCGCCCAGCGCCCAGTAGAAGCTTCCCGTCAGGTTCACCCGGCCCACGCGGCCATCGAGATTGTAGCCGAGATAGACCACGTCATATTCGCGGCCCCTGAGGGTGCCCAGCAAGGCCGGACGCACCGGGAAGCCGTTGTCGTCGATCTGGATATCGTCGCTCTCGCGATTGCGGTTGTAGACCACCGTGATCTGGCTGGTCAGCGCAGGGATCAGGAAATCCTGCCGGTAGGCGTTGGCAACGAAGACGAAATCGTCGCGCGGGGCCTGGGTGACATCGTTGAGGCCGCTATTGGTGTCCTTCTCCAGCCGCCAGAAGGCGCCGAGGTTGAACTGGAAACGGTTGTTGTCGCGCGATCCGAACAGGCGCACGCCCAATTGCTGGTCGTTAAACAGGAAGCCGCGGAAGTCCGACTGGAATGGCTGGATCCCGGCGCGGATCGAGATGAAATCGAAGCGGTCATTGTCGAACTGGCTGAAGTGGTAATCGACGAAGGCTTCCTGCACTCCGAGGAAATCGTCCAAGCGGTGCGAGGAGCGCGAGGGTTCGACGAACAGCACGCGGCGTTCCGGCACGTCGACATAGTTGACGTTGTAGGCGAGCGTGACGCGGTATTCGATGGTCGGCGGCTTGAAGGTGGTCGAGCCCTTCAAGAGCGCAAAGCCGGCGATGAAGGTCTGACTGAACACCTGGCTGAAGTCGTTGCCGAACACGTCGTTGCGGTCCGGATCCTCGGTGGTCTGCACGCCGACGGGGATGGGGAAGGTGCGCGGTTCATACACGCTGTCGCTGATCAGGTTGGCGACGAAGAACCAGTCATCCTCCTTGATCGGCAGCCACGGCACCTTCGCGCGGTCGATCGGCCGGTCGCCCTTGAGCGTGTTCTGGTTGTAGGGATCGAGCAGGTTCTCTTTCACGAGGCCCAAGCTCTGGATCAGCCGCCAGCGATCGGGGATCGGCACCTGCTCGGTAGGGAAAGCCTGCGGAGGCGGGGCGCGCACTGCGCCTGCATTGTTCTGCTCGATCTTCTCGGGCAGGGGCGCGGTGTAGCCCGGGCGCTCGCGGCCCTCGATGATGCCCGGGTCGACGGGGGGCACGTCCTGCTCCCAGTCCTGCTGCGCAGGAGCCTCTCCGGGCGGCGCAACCGGGGGCGTCGCCTCTTCCGGTGGTGCGGCCTGAAGCAGCAGCAGGGCGGGCAGCAGCGCGCTCATCTACAGCCCCTGACACACGTTCTGTTCGCTGCTGCCGATGAACGGCGCGAAGGGGCAATTGACGTAGCGCAGCCGCACCTGGCGGCTTCCAACCTGCACCACGATCCGGTCGGCGCGGATCGCAGCCGGTGCATTGCCGAGGCCGCCCCCGGCGCGCGCGGCGCCATTGTGGAGGCCGAGGAAACTGATCATGTCGTCCTGATCGATCCCGTCGCCCGAAACGCCGATGCCGCCGACCAGCACATTGCCGCGATAGACCGGAACCGAGCCGGGGAAAATCTGAATGCCGTTAGCCAACCGCGGCGTGCCGCCTGCGGTATTGGGCACGCCCGTGCAGGCGCGCGGCGTGTCCTGCGCGCTCGCTCCGGTCACGAAGCCCAGATGCTGCGCGAGATTGCCGACCACCAGCGCGCTCTGCAAGCCGGTCGAGAAGGGGCTGAACTGCTGGATCGGTCGCGAGAACGGCCCATTGAGCTGGCCCACCTCGCCATCGGGGAAATAGGGCCGCGAGAGGTTGCCATTGGCGCGGTCGGAGAAGGCCGTGCCGCCCGTCAGCGCGCTCGCATCACCAAGGAAGGTCCGCAGCCGGGTGACGAACTGCGGCACCTCGCCCGCCGTGGCGGAAAGCTCGGCGGCGGCGAAATTGCCGGAGAAGAAATTGGCGGTGCGCGCCTTCTGCAGGCTCACGTCGATGCCGAAGATCGGCGCATCGGGCGAGCGCACCAGCCCGAGCACGGCCCCGCGCGTGTCGACAAGGCTAATCGTCACCTGCGCACGGCTGTCCAAGGGCTGGCGGATCTGCGCCCGCGCGCGGCTCATGACGGTGAAGGCTTCCTCGAGGATCACGCGCGCCTCGGCGGCGGTCAGCGGCGCGGCCACATCGCCCGCATCGGTGCCGCCGCGCACCGGATAGCGGTTCGCGCCCGCGCCGTTGGAGAGCACGAAGGCATCGCGATTGGCGAACTCGGCGGGCGTCGAGGCGCGCACGCCCGAGGTCTCGCTGCCGTAGGTCGCGCCGTTCAGCAGTCCTGCCCCGCTGTAATATCCGATGACCGGCACCAGCGCGCCCGCGGTCGCAGCGAAGCTGGCCCCAGCCACAGCGCTCAGCTGGGGGTATTCGATATCGGTGTAGCGCAGCGAAGTGCCGTCGGCGGTGATGCGGTCGGCGCGGATAGTGACCGGGGCCTCGAAGCCCACTGTGCCCGCGAGCGCGATCGCCTCGTCGACATCGGTGTCGCGGTCGAGAACATTGGGGTCGAAGCCGTAGGTGCCATCGGCGATCACCCCGATCCCGCCGACGACCACGCCGTTCTGATAGAGCGGGAAGCCCCCCGGGTCCGCCGCAAGGCCGAGCGGCGAGCGCTTTGGGCCGATCAGCCCGTCGCTCGCGCGCGCGGCGAGGTCGGAGCAGGGGAGCTGGCTGAACTGCACCCCGAACAGCGGGCCGCTTTCGAGCCCCGCGGTGGTTGGCGCCGGGGGAAAGTGCTCCTGGACGATAAAGCTCGCAGTGCGGCTCGAGAAGGCGTTGCCGCCGCTCGACAGATAGGCGCCGGTGATCGCCTTGGCGATTGCGGCACCGGCGCTGGGAATGGTGAGGCCCTGCGCATCGCGGCTGGTGCCGTCGGGCCCGGCCGGAATGCGCGCGGTCGCGGCAGCGCCGGGCATGGCGAAGACGGCGAGCACATTGCCCACCCGGTCGGTCACCGCGATGGTCGCCGCAACGCCCCGCCCGCGCGCCTCGGCGGCGGCCTGGGCGATGATCGTGCCGACCTCGGCGCTCGAGAGACTCTCGGCGGCGGGCACGGAGAACACCTGTCCCGACGGTGGCGGGGTGGGCGTGGGCGTCGGCCCCGTCCCGCCGGTCGCGCCGCCATTGCTCGATGGGCCCCCGCCCCCGCAGGCGGTGAGCACCAGCGCGCTTGCGGCCAGCCAGAAGGTGGTGGTCCCCCCCCGCATGCCTATTTCAGCCGCCCGATCGCGCCAGCTGCCGCCTTCAATGCGGCGCGGAAATCGGCCGGTCGGTAGGCATTGGGCTCCTCGACAGCCTTGTAGGCCCGCGCGATATCGCCGCGGATCCCGGCCGCCGCGCCCTGCGTCACCCGGCCTTCGCGCACGAGGGCATTGAGCAGCGTATCGACCGCCATCACCGCCTGCACCGATCCGGCATAGTCGGTGAAGCGCGGCGCTGTCGCCTCGCCGGCGATGATCGCGATCACCCGGAAAGCGTCGGCATCGGCATAGCCACGACCCGCCAATGAAGCAGCAAGCGCCCCTGCACGCACCGACAACGCCTGCGCGGCGGCCCGCGCTTCGGCGGGGCCGGCGCCAAACGCATTGTGGAAGTCGCGCGCGGCAGCCTGATAGGCACCCGCCTCGCCGGGCACCAGCGCGCCTGCGACGGCCGAGAGCATGATCATGTTCTCGTCGTTGAAGGGCGGGTTGCCGAAGGGGATCGGACGTCCCGGATTGGTCTCGAAGGTGAGCTTCCTTTGCGGGCCGTCGGCGATGGTGCGGTGACACGAGTGGCAATCGAGGAAATAGAACTGCGGAAACGCGCCCTCGTAACCGAACTTGGGCTGGGCAAAGAGGCTGGTCGACCGCCGCACCGCTTCGGCCTGCCCGACGGCCCAGAAGCGCACCGAGCTGGGCGAGCCCTTGCGCGCGACATAATCGCCGTCGATCTGGTGGTGCTGCTGAAGCGCGCTGAACAGGTCGAGCTCGAAGGAGACGCGCGGGTGGCCCGCGGCCATCATCGCGTGGGTGACGAACTGGCCGGGCTTGCTCGACCCGTAATGGCAATCGAGGCACACGCCTGCGCGCGCCTGAGGGTTGTCGAGCGGGGTGAGGCCCGCGGCGATGTTGGAGGCGTGGGTGGCGGGCAGCGCGTAGTGCTCGGCGAGCCAGGTGCCGCCCGAAGCGCCGTGGCAGCTCTCGCACCCGACCCCGTCGGTCAGCGTGAACTTCGCGCCGCGCTGGCCTGCGGGCGCATTGGTCGCATGGCAGCCGAGACAGGCGGGCGCGCTCTGCGCATTGCCGAGCCCGAGGCTCGCCGCGATCTGCTGGCCGCGCCGCCCGCCGAGCACGGCATAGGCGCGGGCATGCGCGCCGCTGGGCGAGGAGGGTTCCTGCCAGGTCGCGATCTCGTCTTGCCGGACCACCGCGCCATTGCCCTCGGCCCGGCCGTGGCAGGTCGATCCGGCGCAGGTCGCCACGCCCTCGAAGGTGCCCCCGCCGAGCGCGGTCGAGACTGGGTAGATCGCAGCCAGCGCCAGCACTGCGGCGATGCGCGCAAGCAGGCGACGCGAGGCCCCCCGTGCCACGCGGCCAGCGATCAGATCCGCCAGAACTTGTCTCATCCCATCCCCCCCGAGATGCCCGTCACCCGGTCCAACCAGCCCTTGCAAAACCGTCAGCCGCGCCCCCGCGCGATGACTGTCGCTTGATGCAAAGGTTCCGTGGCGCACCGCGTCCCGATTCCCCCGTCAGGCCGACCCCGCCGCCCTTGTCCCAAGCTTGGGGCCACGATGCAACAGGCAATCGGCAGGCGGTGCGCGCCTGTTCAGCCCCCGGTCGCTTCGGCGTCATCCTCGAGCCCCGCGGCGAGCAGCTCCAGTTGCACGGTGCAGCCCTTGGCAATCAAGGCCTCGCCGAGCGCGTCGGGTGCCTCGAAATCGCCTTCGAGCAGCACGAAACTGACCTGCGCGCTGGTCGCGTTGTCGGGCCCGGTGATGGTGTAGGGCGCGCCCTCGACAATCGGCAGGCGCGCCGGATCGAGCGCCGCGACCGTCACCGTCTCGTCGAAGGTGACATCGACCGAGGCGCCGTTCTCGCGGTGGAACATGCGGTAGGTGATGGTGTCGGGCGCGCCGGGCCGCCACAGGCGCACCGTGGCCAGGTCATAGAGGCACACCGTGCCCGAGCGGGTGACATCGACATACCACAGGCTGGGATTGGTGGGATTGCCCTCGGCCTCGCCGCGCACCGCCCCGGTGCGCACGCGGGTGGCGGCACGCTTGCGGGTCAGCGAGGCGAAGCGGTCGGCGGCGACCTGCGGGCGGTCGCCAATGCGGAAGGTGCCCGCGCCCTTGATGACGCGCGTGCCTTGCGCGGTCAGCACGGTGATGACATCGCCCGCCTTCAGCGTGATCGTGGCATTGTCGTCGACCTTGGAGCCGACCGGATAGCGGGTTGCAGACGGCCCGGTGGACTTGACCACCACCCCCGCCATTGCCGCCGCCGGCAAGGCCAACGCGGCCCCCGCCAGTGCCAGCGCGCCCAGGCGATGCTTGATGCTAATCGAGAACATAGGTTCCTCCCTCGTCAATTGCTGCCATGCGCCGGGCAAGATTGCCTAACGCTGAATCCTCCGGATGGCGAGCCGCGACCGCCTCGGCCAGCGCGCGCGCGGCGGCCGGATCGGTTGCCGCGAGCGTGCTCGCCTCGGCGAGATGCGCGCGGTCATCCGCCGGAAAATCGGGTGCCGGTTCAAACAGGTCGACCGGCCGCGCCCGGCCGCGCAGCCGCACCCGGCCCATCGGTCGCCACCAGTCGAGCCCCGAGGCCTCGGCAAATTCGCGGCTCGCCATGACGCTCGATTCGAGCGCCTTGTTGGCCGCCTCCAATCGCGCGGCGGTGTTCATCGAATCGCCGAGCGCAGTATACTGGATGCGCGTCGCCCCGCCGAAATTGCCGATCACCGCCTCGCCATAGTGAAGGCCCACGCGGGTCTTGCCGATCTTCGGCAGATCGGGGTCCATCGCGGCGACCTCGGCGCGGAACGCCTCGCCCGCCTGCCACATCGCATAGCCCGCGCGCGCGGCGCGGTTGCCATCGTCGGGGCGGCTGATCGGCGCGCCCCAGAAGGCGACCACCGCATCGCCCACGAACTTGTCGATCACGCCCCCGTGGTCGAGCACCACCTGACTGAGCATGTCGAGATAGCGGTTGAGGAGCTTGGCGACCATTTCCGGCGGGATCGCGTGGCTCATCTTGGTGAAGCCCTCCAGATCGCTGAACAGCACGAAGATCTCGCGCTTCTCGCCCCCGAGGCTGAGCAGTTCGGGCCGGTCGATGATCGCCTGGGCAATGTCGCGCGGGATATATTTGCCGAGCGCGCCGGTGGCGAAGTTGCGCTGCACCGCGCCCGAGGCGCGGGCTGCGGCAGTGACCGCGGTGAAGGCCATGATCCAGCCGATCAGCCAGCCGAAGGCAGGCAGGCCATAGGTGTCGACATTCTGGAACTGGAGCCACACCGGAATGCCGGTGAAGGCGGCAAGCAGCACCATCAGCACCGGCGCCAAGCGACGCGCGGGCCATTCGAGCAGCGCGGTCAGGCCTGCGGTAAGCACCACCAGCACCGCCATCGCCCACATTATCCACACCGGGATCGGCGCCAATGCGCGGCCATCGAGCATCTGGGCGATGATCTCGGCATGGACCGCTATCCCCGCCGGGGTCTCGCCATTGATCGAGGTGAAGGTCGTCTCAACCCGGTCATAGTCGACGATATCGCCGCCGATCAGGACGTATTTGCCGCGGATCTGCTCGGCGAGGAAGGGCAGCACATCGGGGTCGGGATCGGCGAGCAGGTCGATCTGCAGCGAGGCGAACAGCGGCTCGTCGACGAACTTGGCGCGGCGGTAATCGATCGCGCCCTGATAAGGCGCAAAGGCGGGCGGCAACTGGCCCGCCTCGGCGAGCATCGCGCGCCCGAGCAGCGGGGGCAGGCCGGGCACGATCGTCGGCCACACACGGGTCGCGCCGAAGGTGTTGTCGAGCCGGATGCTGGCCGGGCCCGACTTGCTGCCTTCAAGCTGCGCCTGGAACGCCTCGAGATATTGCTGCTGCTCGTAGACGATGTCTTCCTGATTGGTGGCAAGGTTGGCATAGGCGACGCCGACCGGGGTCTGCATGCCACGTAGCGCATCGACGAGGTCCGCGTCCTCGTCCTGCGGCTGGTCGAACAGGATGTCGATGCCGATCGCCCGCGCGCCCATCTGGTCGAGATTGCGCAAGGTGCGCGCCAGCATCCCGCGATCGAGCGGCGAGCGCTTGCGGGCGTTGATCAGGGTCTGGTCGGTATAGACCACCAGCACGATGCGATTGTCCTGGGGTGCAAGGTCGGCCGAGTAATAGGCGCGCAGGTCATAGAAGGCGCGCTCGGCTTCGCTGGTCAGCGGGGTCGGCTCGCCGCCGGGGAGCACCCAGCTGAAGCGGGCGATGAACAGCGCAAGGCCAAGCACCACGAGCGTCGCGACCAGTTGCACCCCGCCCGCCTCGCGGACATTGCGCCAGCCGCGCGCGAGCCAGCCGAAGCGGGCGCCGAAGCGGGCCTCTGCTGTCTCGTTCATCCCCCTGCCCCCTGAACCCGTGCCGGCCTGCGCTCAGCGCGCCAGCCGCGCCGCGCCGTCGCCGACCACCGCGAAGGCCGACCAGTAGAACGGATGCGAGGTCTCGGCATCGTCCATCAGCGCGACC
>NZ_JAMNXL010000154.1 GCF_023653175.1 Erythrobacter sp.
GAGCACGAGGCGTTCATGCGCGGCGTGCTGATCGACCAGCACCAGCCCGTCGGCGGCCTCGGCGACGATATAGGTGTTGGCGACCTGCCCGCGCGCGATGCCGAGAGGGTATTGGCGCGCCTCCTCGGACACGGGCGCGGCTTCCTCGGCGCGGCCCTGGGGCTGTGACCACGCCAGCGCCGCGTCGCGCAGCATAAGCCCCTCCCGTTCGCCCCCGGCTCGCAGGCCGGGGCGGGTATCGGGGTTGGGGTGGGCCTGTTTGGGCCACAGCGGCGCCTGGGACTCTCCCATCCCCAGCCCCTGCGGCAAGCGGGAGGGGAGAAGATTGCCCTGCTCCGAGATCGGCTCCGCCTGCCACCGCCCCATCGCCGCGCGGTCCGGGCCCTGCGCAGAGCGGCGGTCGCCGGTCGCCAGCGCCTGCCGCAGGCCCGAGACGATGAACCCCCTCACCCCTGCCGAATCGCGGAAGCGCACCTCGGTCTTGGCGGGGTGGACGTTCACGTCGACATCCTGCGGCGGCAGTTCGAGGAACAGCGCGAGCACCGCGTGGCGATCGCGCGCCAGCATGTCGGCATAGGCCCCGCGCACAGCGCCCACCAAGAGCCGGTCCTTCACCGGGCGGCCATTGACGAAGAGGTACTGGTGATCCGCCACGCCGCGGTTCCAGGTCGGCAGGCCCGCCACCCCGGTCAGCCGCATCACCCCGTGCGGCGTGTCGCGCGCAAACGCGATGGGAACCGAATTGTCCTTCAACTCATGCGCGATGATCCGTGCGACACGGGTCGCGAGTTCCTCGCCGGCTTGCAGGTTGAGGACGGTGCGCTTCGACCCATCGCCGAGGGTTTCCAGCGTGAAGGCAATATCGGGCCGCGCCATCGCGAGGCGGCGGACCACATCCAGACAGGCGGCATATTCGCTGCGCGCCGAACGCAGGAATTTGCGCCGTGCCGGCACCTTGGCGAACAGCTCCTCGACCCGCACGCGGGTGCCGGGGGGGAGCGCGGCGGGCTCGTCGGCCAGCACGGCGCCGTGATCGACCACCCGCCGCCAGCCTTCCGCCGCGCCCGCCTCGCGGCTCTCGATAGTCAGGCGGGCAACGCTGGCGATGCTCGGCAGCGCCTCGCCCCGGAAACCCAGCGTGGTGACGAGCTCGATCGCGCCATCCGCGCCGATCAGCGAATCGGGGAGCTTGGAGGTCGCGTGCCGCTCAAGCGCCAGTGCGATGCCGGCCGGGCCCATCCCGCAGCCGTCATCCACCACCTCGATCCGCGCAAGGCCACCATCCGCCAGCACCACCCCGATTCGCCGCGCGCCCGCGTCAATCGCGTTCTCGACCAGCTCCTTGAGCGCGGCAGCCGGGCGCTCAACCACCTCGCCGGCGGCGATGCGGTTGACCAGATCGGAGGGGAGGCGGCGGATTTCCGGCATTTCCGGGCAAGGCTAGCGACGAGCCGCCACAATTTCGAGGGCACCTGCGCCAAAATCACCGCCACAGTGGACAAATATTTTGGCCTTTTGCGCGGGGATTCGCTAGGCGCGCGCTGTCATGTCATAAACGGGCCCGCATCCCCGCAGCCGCACCCCCCTGACAGCGGCCGCGGACCAAGCCTGTCATTACCGGAAAACAGCACCCAACATGAGCTTCCTGTCCGACCTCTTCAAGTTCCGCTCGCAGAACATGGCGATCGATCTCGGCACCGCCAACACGCTGGTCTATGTCCAGGATCAGGGCATCGTTCTGAACGAACCCAGCGTCGTCGCGATCGAGACGATCAACGGCATCCGCCGCGTCAAGGCCGTGGGCAATGATGCCAAGATGATGATGGGCAAGACCCCGGACACCATCGAGGCGATCCGCCCCTTACGTGACGGCGTGATCGCCGACATCGAAGTCGCCGAGCAGATGATCAAGCACTTCATCCAGAAGGTGCACGGCAAGAAGAGCATGTTCCGCTATCCGGAAATCGTGATCTGCGTGCCTTCGGGCTCCACCTCGGTGGAACGTCGCGCGATCCGTGACGCAGCCTCCAACGCAGGGGCCTCGGACGTCCACCTGATCCTCGAGCCCATGGCCGCCGCGATCGGTGCCGACATGCCGGTGACCGAGCCGGTCGGCAGCATGGTGGTCGACATCGGCGGCGGCACCACCGAGGTCGCGGTGCTCTCCTTGCGCGGGCTCGCCTACACCACCTCGGTACGCACCGGGGGCGACAAGATGGACGAAGCCATCGTCAGCTACGTGCGCCGCCACCACAACCTGCTGATCGGTGACGCCACGGCCGAGCGCATCAAGAAGGATTACGGCATCGCCATGATCCCCGAGGACGGCGTGGGCGAGACCATCACCCTGAAGGGCCGCGATCTCGTCAACGGCGTGCCCAAGGAAATCACCATCAACCAGGCCCATGTCGCCGAAGCCCTGAGCGAACCGATTGGCGCGATCGTCGAGGGCGTGCGCATCGCGCTCGAGAACACCGCCCCGGAACTCGCCGCCGACATCGTCGACCAGGGCATCGTGCTCACCGGCGGCGGCGCGCTGATCCGCCGCCTCGACGAGCACCTGCGCGAGGAAACGGGCCTGCCTGTCTCGGTCGCCGAGGATCCGCTGACCTGCGTCGCCATCGGCACCGGCCGGGCGATGGAGGATCCGATCTATCGCGGCGTGCTGATGACCGCGTGATCCCCCGATCCGTGAACCGGGCCACGAGGCAGAAGGGACACTAGAGCCATGGCGCCTCCCTCTTCGCGCCGCGCCGGCTTCTCGAAGAAAGCGCAATTCTCGCTGTTCACCGGCTACCTGCTGGCCGGGGCTGCGGCATTGCTGGGGGCGGGGCTGCTGGCGCTGTCGCTGTGGCAGCCCGCCGCCTTCGCGCCCTTGCGCGGGTTGGCGAGCGATGTCGTCACCCCCGCGGGCACCGGCACGGCGATGGTACGGCAGGGCTCGCAGGGGATCTTCGCGGGCCTGATCGGCTATTTCAACGCCGGGAGCCAGAACGCCGAGCTGCGCCGCGAGAACGAGATCGCCCGCATCCGCCTGGCCGAGGCCGAAGCGGTCAAGGCCGAGAACCTGCGCCTCAAGGGCCTGCTGGCCTTGCGCGAAGCCGAGAGCAAGCCGGTCGCGACCGCCCGCCTCGTCGGCTCGACCGCCACCAGCGGGCGGCGCCATGCCTATCTTGGCGCGGGCTCGATGAACGGGGTCAAGCCGGGCATGCCGGTGCTGTCCGAACGCGGGGTGATCGGCCGCGTGCTCGAGACCGGGCGCTTCTCCTCGCGCGTGCTGCTGCTGACCGACGGCGAAAGCGTGCTGCCGGTGCGGCGCGCCAAGGACAATGTCATCGCCTTTGCCGAAGGGCGCGGCGACGGGCTGCTGCGCATTCGCCTCGTCAATCTCGGGGTCAATCCGCTCAAGGTCGGCGACATGATGGTTACCAGCGGCGCGGGCGGCTATTACCGTCCCGGCATCGCTGTCGCGATCATCGCCAAGATAACGCCGGACGGTGGCATTGCCCGCCTTGTCGCCGAGCCCGCGGCCACCAATTTCGTCTCGGTGCTGCCGGTGCACGTGGCCGAGGCGGTGACCGAGCTGGAAGCGCCGGCCGCTGCGCCTTCCCCCAAGCCGTCGGCCTCGCCCTCATCCGAAGCGTCGTCTGGCGGCGCGGCGGCGGAGGAGTGATGGAACGGCTCGACCCCCGCGCCCGATCGGACATCTACGGGCTGCGCATCAACCGCGCACCCGTTCCGTGGCGGGTGCGCAGCGTGCCCTATGCCTCGATCATGCTCGCCTCGGCCCTGCCGGTGTTGCTGATCGCCGACACCATGCCGCTCGCCCCTTCCTTCGGCTTCCTGATGCTGCTCGCCTGGCGGATGGTGCGCCCGGGTCTGCTGCCGCTGTGGGCGGGCGCACCGCTCGGCGCCTTCGACGACCTCTTCAGCGGCCAGCCTTTCGGTAGCGCGATCCTGCTGTGGTCGCTCGCAATGATCGCCATCGAGGCGATCGAGGCGCGCTTCCCCTGGCGCGGCTTCTGGCAAGACTGGTTCACCGCCGGCCTTATCGCGGTTGTCTACTGGCTGGCGAGCCTCGTCGTCTCGGGCGCGAGCCTGACGCCCGAAATGCTCGCCGTCGCCGCTCCGCAGGCGCTCGCCAGCGTGCTGCTCTATCCGATCATCGCACGCCTGGTTGCAGGGCTCGACCGCTACCGCCTGTCGCGCGCGCGGAAGATCGACTGATGAAGATCCCCTTTCTGCAGCGCGGTCCCCAAAAGCCAGTCAGGATGATCAGCGCCTCGCTGCTGCGCTCCACCTTCGAGCGCCGCGCAGTGCTGATCGGCGCGGTGCAGGGCGGGATCGGCGTGTTGCTGGCGCTGCGGCTGGGCTATCTCTCGGTCGCGGAGAACGAGAAATACCGCCTCGAATCCGAAAGTAACCGGGTAAATCTCACATTGATCCCGCCGCGCCGGGGCTGGATCCTCGACCGCGATGGCGCGCCGCTTGCCTCCAACCGCGCCGATTTCCGCGTCGACCTCATTCCCGAACGCCTCGTCGATCCGCAAGCGACTATCGACCGACTGGGCGAGTTGCTCAGCCTCGAACCGGCGCGGATTGCCGACATCAAGGACAAGGTCGCCACCTCGCGCGGGTTTGCCCCTGTCGAAGTGGCGAGCGGGCTGCGCTACGAAGAGTTCGCCGCGCTCAGCGTGCGCATGCCCGAGTTCCCCGGCGTCGTTCCGCAACGCGGTTTCTCGCGCCTCTATCCGACCGCCTCGAGCGTCGGCCATCTGATCGGCTATGTCGGGCCGGCGTCCGGCGAGGAATACGACAAGGATCCCAATCCGCTGCTCATCACACCCGGTTACAAGATCGGCAAGGACGGGCTTGAAAAGCAATTCGAAAAAGAATTGCGCGGTGTCCCCGGCGCGCGCCGGGTTGAAGTGACCGCAGGCGGCCGGATCGTGCGCGATCTCGACACGCGCGAGGATGTGCAGGGACAGCCGGTCAAGCTCACAATCGATGGCCCGCTGCAGGATTACGCCGCGCGCCGCATCGGCCTCGAAAGCGGCTCGGTGGTGGTGATGGACTGCCGCACCGGCGACCTGTTGTGCATGGCCTCGATGCCGAGCTTCGATCCCAATTCCTTCTCCGACGGGATCGGCGGGGTCGAATATGCAATGCTGCGCGATGACGAGCGCGTCCCGCTGCGCAACAAGGTGCTGAAGGGGCTCTATCCTCCGGGCTCGACCGTCAAGCCGATGGTCTCGATGGCGCTGATGCAGGCGGGTGTCGACCCTGAGGAGACCGTCAATTGCGGCGGGGGCCTGCGCGTCGGCAACCGCGTGTTCGGCTGCTGGAACCGCCGCGGCCACGGCTCCACCAACATGGCCAAGGCGATCTACCAGAGCTGCGACGTCTATTTCTATTCGATGGCCCAGCGTATCGGGATGGACCCGATTGCCGCCATGGCACGGCGCTACGGGATGGGGCAGGAATTCCCCCTCCCCGTCACCAGCCAGTTCTTCGGCACCGTGCCCGATCCGGCGTGGAAGATGAAGAAGTGGGGCCGCGAATGGCAGACCTTCGACACGGTCAACGCCACCATCGGCCAAGGCTACATGCTCTCCAGCCCCCTGCAGCTGGCGGTGATGGCCTCGCGCCTTGCCACCGGCCACCACGTGATGCCCCGGCTTACACTCGACACCAAGCCCAAGGGCTTCAACGACATCGACTTCCCGCTCGACCAGGTCGAGTATGTCAGGAAGGCGATGAGCGACGTCGTCAACGGCCCCGGCACTGCGGGCCGCGCGCGCCTGCCGATCGAGGGCACGCTGATGGCGGGCAAGACCGGAACCGCGCAGGTCGTCTCACTGTCGATCTCGAACGGCAAGTCGGGGCCCTGGAAATACCGCGACCACGGCTTGTTCATCTTCTTCGCCCCCTATGACAATCCGCGCTATGCCGGTGCGGTGGTGATCGAGCATGGCGGCGGGTCGGGCGCCGCCTACCCCATCGCACGCGACGTGATGACCTTCCTGTTCGATCCCGCCAAAGGTCTGGAAGCGCTCGCCGCGCTGGAGGCAGGCTGGGGCGGCACGGCGCAGCAGCGGCTCGAGGCGCGCTATGCCGCCTATGCCGCCGAGCGCGGGGCGAGCGTCAGCCGGCCGCCCCGTCGCGACGAGGAAATCCTCGACCGGGTCGACGCCGAGGCCCGCCGCGACGCCGCCCAGACCGACGCCATTGCCAATGAAGCGATCGCCCCGCGGCCCGAGGCCAACCCCTCGGCCATCCCGCCGGGTGCTGCCGCCGCGCCCGCTGCGCCCGCCGCGCCCGCCGCCCCGCCCTCGCCCGCCCCCTCTGCCGCTCCTGCCGAGACCGCCACATGAACACGCTCGCCCAGCGTTCCGGGATCGTCCCGGAGCCGATCGCCCGCCAGCCCTGGGAGATGCTGGTCCCGCTGGTGCTGCTGACCTGTTTTGGCGGGCTGGTGCTCTATTCGGCCGGCGGCGGGGCGATGGAGCCCTTTGCGCTCTCGCACTTCATCCGCTTCGGGGTGTTCGCGGTGATGACTGCGATCATCGCCTCGCTGCCGCGCGATGCGGTGCAGCTGCTGACCTACCCCGCTTACCTCGTCGTGCTGTTGCTGCTGCTCGCGGTCGAGATTGTCGGCCAGGTCGGCGGCGGCAGCCAGCGGTGGCTGGAGGCCGGGCCGATCCGCATTCAGCCTTCGGAGATCATGAAGCCTGCCGTTGTGCTGGCGATGGCGCGCTTCTATGCGACTCTGCCGGCCGGGATGATCGGTTCGTGGCGCTCGGTTCTGCCGGCAGGAATGCTGATCGCGCTGCCGATCGGGTTGGTGCTGATGCAGCCCGACCTCGGCACCTCGGTCGCAATCGCCTTCGGGGGCGTGGTGGTGATGTTTCTGGCAGGCCTTCCCATGTGGTGGTTCCTGAGCGCGATGGGTGCCGGAATCGCCGCGCTGCCGCTCATCTATTTCTTCGCGCTCCACGATTACCAGCGCGCGCGGGTCACCACCTTCCTCGATCCCGAGAGCGATCCGCTGGGGGCAGGCTACCACATCGCGCAGTCAAAAATTGCAATAGGTTCGGGCGGAATCTTCGGAAAAGGCTTCAACAACGGCACCCAGAGCCACCTCGATTACCTGCCGGAGCCCCACACCGATTTCGTCTTTGCCACCATGGCCGAGGAATGGGGGCTGATGGGCGGATTGTTCGTGCTGGGAATGTATGCGCTGATCCTGAGGTGGGGCTGGAAGGTCGCGGCCGAGGCGCAGGACCGCTTCTCGGCCTTGCTCGCTGCCGGGGCGACCGCGACGATCTTCTTCTACATCGCCATCAACCTCCTGATGGTCATGGGCATGGCGCCGGCCAAGGGCATTCCGCTGCCGTGGATGAGCCATGGGGGCTCCTCGATGATGACCAACATGATCTGCATCGGGTTGCTGATGATGGTCAATCGCTGGAACCGCATGGCCCCGCGCCGGGGCCTGGCGAGCTGATTTCCCGCAAGTGCGAAAAGGGTCTTGCCATCAGGGCGAGACCCGCTAAATGCAGCGCCTCACGCGAATCGGGACGCGGCCTCGCTGCTCCGGACAACGCGTTTCCGACACGCCCCTTCCGGGGGATTTTGGCGGAATGGACGCATAGCTCAGTTGGTAGAGCAGCTGACTCTTAATCAGCGGGTCCTTGGTTCGAGCCCAAGTGCGTCCACCAAACTTCTCAATGGCTTAAGTGCAAATATACACCCCTTCCAAGGGGCTGTCGAGCGCCACGTAATCGCCACGTAATCAACGTGTTTCGTAGGCTGGCGTAGAGGCTTGATTTTCGATGTGCGGGAGGACGTTTCCTCCCTGGTCGAAGCCGCTGCGCGTCTTCTTCACACCCACCTCAGCGGGGACACCCCGCAACGCCCCGAAACGAGGAGCGGGGCTGCTGACGCGCTCTGTCCCGCAGGGCTGCCTGCCCTGCTCCTGAGGGCGCGGTGTCTGACGCATGGGGCCCCGCACGCACTCTGATCCGGCGGACATGGCCCAAAGCGCAGGCCGGGAAAGCCGACAGGCCCCGCCTTTCCGCCTGCGCAAGCGATGACGCGATGCTCCGCCTCTGTCAGGGTGCAGCTTTTCTGTCATGGCGATCTCGCTGGTCGCTCGTGCAACTACAAGCCTTGGGATTTGAGAGTGAGAGTCTGGCGGGCTTCGCCGTGACGGATTGAGGGTCGAGAGAGAGGCTCCCGGCCAGCCGTCATGGAGATTTCCCATGGATATGCAGGTTCTCGATACGCGCCGCGACCCGAGCGGCGGCTACAAGGTGGATGTCTCGCGCGGTTCGCGCGTGGGTCGGGTGTCGTCGGAGTGGTTCTCGCGCCCAGATGATGAGCGGTTTCTGTCACTGGGCGATCTGGCCCGATCAGTGCGC
>NZ_JAMNXL010000155.1 GCF_023653175.1 Erythrobacter sp.
CGCATCGGGCTTGCCGCGCGCAACTCGGCCAATTGGATGATCGCCTACATGGGGATCCTGATGGCGGGCGGCTGCGCCACCCTGCTCAACGGCTTCTCGAGCGGCGAGGAGCTCGCCTACGGGCTCGAACTGGCCGAGTGCAAGGTGCTGCTCGCCGACGAGGGCCGCGCCGCGCGGCTCGATGGCCATGCCCACCCTGCCAGAATCGTGCTGTTCGGCCACGGCAACGCTCCCGCCGAGGGCCTCGCCGCCACCTGGGCCGCGCCCGAGGGTGAGCCTGCGGCGATCGCCCTGCTCGGCGAGCTCGGCCCCGATGATCTCGCGACGATCCTCTACACCTCGGGTTCGACCGGCAAGTCCAAGGGCGCCTGGTCCGATCACCGCGGCGTCGTCAATGCGGTGATGAACTACGTCGCCCAGTCGGCGATGGCCAAGGTGCATGTCGAATCGCAAGGCGAAGCGCTGACCGACCAGCCCTGCGCGCTGGTCGCCGTGCCGCTGTTCCACGTCACGGGCGAAGTGCCGCTGTTCCTCCAGAGCTTCGCGATTGCCCGCAAGCTCGTTCTCATGCCCAAGTGGGACGCCGGCCTCGCGATCCGGCTGATGGCCGAGGAAGGCGTCACATATTTCGTCGGCGTGCCGCTGATGAGCTACGAGATCGCCAATCACCCCGACCGCGCCAATTACGACCTGTCGAAGTGCAAGAGCTTCGCGGCAGGCGGCGCGCCGCGTCCGGTCGAGCACGTCAACCGCATCAAGGAAGCCTTCCCCGGCGGCTTCCCGCTGCTCGGATATGGCCTTACCGAAACCAACGCGGTGGGCTGCGGCAATTTCAACGAGAACTACCTCGCCAAGCCCGGCTCGACCGGCCGCGCGTCGAAGCCGATGGTCGATCTTGCGATCCTCGACGATGCCGGCAACGCCCTGCCGCACGGTCAGGTGGGCGAGGTGTGTATCCGCTCGGTCGCCAATTTCCGCGGCTACTGGAAGAACGAGGAAGCGACCCGCGCCGCCTTCACCGACAGCGGCTATTTCCGCACCGGGGATCTCGGCTATCTCGACGCGGACGACTACCTGTTCATCGTCGACCGCAAGAAGGACATCATCATCCGCGGCGGCGAGAACATCACCTGCATTGAGGTCGAGGACGCGATCTACGCGCATGACGACATCGGCGAATGCTCGGTGTTCGGCCTGCCCGACGAACGCTTCGGCGAGGTGCCCGCGGCGGTCTATGCGATGAAGGAAGGCCGCCCCGCGATCACCCCGGCCGAGCTGCGCGCCTTCCTGCTCGAGCGAATCGCGCCCTTCAAGGTGCCGCTCGAACACCAGATCTGGTTCGCGCAGGAGCCCCTGCCGCGGCTCGGCACGCAGAAGATCGACAAGCGCACTGTCAAAGCCCGCTATCTCGCCGAGGCCGTCGCCGCGTGATCGCAGCATGAGCCACAGGCCATGAGCCCCTCCCGCGTCCCCGGACAGCGCGCGATCATCGACCGGCGCGCGCTGGCCGAGGAGATCGAGGCGCTGTGCGCGTCGGGCGCCGCCGCTGCCCGCCCCGCGATCGTCACCGCACTGCGGCGCGCGCTCGACTCGGGCCGCGCCGAGCTTGCGCGGCGGCTGCTCGAGGCGCCGTCGGCGGGGCACGAGGTCACCGCCGGCTTCAGCTTCCTGATGGACCAGCTGCTGCGGGTGATCCACGATCACGTCACCACGCATCTCTACCCCGTCCCCAATGCGACCCAGGCCGAGCGTCTCGCGATCCTCGCGGTCGGCGGCTATGGCCGCGCCGAGATGGCGCCGCATTCGGATGTCGATGTCGCCTTCATCACCCCCGGCAAGCGCGCGCCGTGGTGCGAGCAGGTGATCGAGACGATGCTCTACCTGCTGTGGGATCTCGGCCTCAAGGTCGGCCACTCCAGCCGCACCGTCTCCGACACGATCCGCATGGCGAAGGAGGATCTGACGATCCGCACCGCGCTGCTCGAAAGCCGGATCGTGTGGGGCGAACAGGCTCTCTATGAAGAGCTGCGCAGCCGCTTCTGGAACGAGGTCGCCAAGGGCGGTGAGCGGCAGTTCCTGACCCAGAAGCTCGCCGAGCGCGATGTCCGGCACAAGCGGATGGGCGACAGCCGCTATGTGGTCGAGCCCAACATCAAGGAGGGCAAGGGGGGCTTGCGCGATCTCCAGACGCTCTACTGGATCGGCAAATATGTCCACCGCGTCGACAATGCCGCGCAGCTGGTCGATGTCGGCCTGCTGACCACCAGCGAATACCGCAGCTTCCGCCGCGCCGAGGGCTTTCTGCTCGCCGCGCGCTGCCACATGCACCTCATCACCGACCGCGCCGAGGACCGGCTGACCTTCGATCTCCAGCGGCAGGTGGCCGAGCGCATGCTGTTCGCCGATCGCCCGGGCAAGAGCGCGGTCGAGCGGTTCATGCAGTACTACTTCCTGCAGGTGAAGCGCGTCGGCAGCCTGACCGGCGTGTTCCTCGCCCACCTCGACGAGGAGATGGCCAAGAAGCGCCCGCGCACCGGGTTCTTCGCCGGCTGGACGCAGCGCCCCCGCCAGTTCAAGGGCTACACCGTCGAAGGCGGCCGCCTGCGCGCTCCGGGTGACGAGTGGTTCAGGGCCGATCCGGTGCGGCTGATCGAGGTGTTCCAGCTCGCCGAGGCCGAGGGGCTCGAGGTCCACCCCGAAACCATGCGTCAGGCCGGGCGCGACGCCAAGCTGATCGACGGCAAGCTGCGCCGCGACAAGCGCGCCAATGCGCTGTTCCTCGAGCTTTTGGCGGGCCGCAAGGATCCCGAGAACGCGCTGCGGTGGATGAACGAAGCGGGCGTCTTCGGCCGCTTCGTACCCGATTTCGGCCGGGTCAACGCGCAGATGCAGTTCGACATGTATCACCACTACACCGTCGACGAGCACACCATCCGCGCGATCGGGCTACTCAGCCAGATCGAGCGGGGCCTGCTGGTCGCCGATCATCCGCGCGCGACCGCCGAGTTCCCCAAGCTCGCCTCGCGCCGCGCGCTCTATGTGGCGGTGCTGCTCCACGATATCGCCAAGGGACGCGGGGGCGACCATTCGGTGCTCGGCGCGGATGTCGCCCACCGGTTGTGTCCGCGCTTCGGGCTCGACGGACGCGAGACCGACCTCGTCGCCTGGCTGGTGCTCCACCACCTCCTGATGAGCCGCACCGCGCAGAAGCGCGACCTGACCGACCCCAAGACCATCGAGGATTTTGTCGGCGAGGTGCAGAGCCTCGAGCGCTTGCGCAATCTCGCGATCCTCACCGCGGTCGATATCCGCGCGGTCGGCCCCGGCACGTGGAACTCGTGGAAGGCGCAGCTGCTCGGCGAGCTCTTCGACGCCGCGCAGGAACGGCTGCGATTGGGCCACAAGGGCAACGGTCGCAAGGCGAGGGTGATGGCGAAGAAGGACGCCGTGCAGCGGTTGCTGGGGGATCAGGATCACCTCGTCGACAGCATCGGTGCGCTGCTCGGCGATGCCTACTGGATCGCCGAGCCCGAGGAGATCATCGCCGGGAACCTCACCCAGTACGACGCCGCTGAAGCCGCAGGCGAGGCGCTCTCAATCGCCTGCGAGGTCGACGAGACACGCGGCGCGACCCGCGTCAGCGTCATCGCCGCCGACCACCCGGGGCTGTTCTACCGCATGGCCGGCGGCATCCACCTCGCCGGCGCGAACATCATCGACGCGCGCATCCACACCGCGCGCAGCGGCTATGCGGTCGACAATTTCCTGGTGCAGGACCAGAACGGCCAGCCGTTCCGCGAGGATGCGCAGATGGCGCGCATCCAGAAGGGCATCCGTGACGCATTGCTCGCCAAGGTCGAACTGGTGCCCAAGCTCGCCGCGCGGCCGCTGGCGCACTCGCGCGCGAAAGCCTTCGATGTCGCCCCGCGGGTCGGCTTCGACAACGACGCCTCGAACCACTTCACCGTGATCGAGGTTACCGCGCGCGACCGTCCGGCACTGCTCAACCGGCTCGCCCATGCGCTCTACAAGGCCAACCTCATCGTCCATTCGGCGCACATCACCGCCTATGGCGAGGCGGCGGCGGACACCTTCTATGTCACCGATCTGACCGCCTCAAAGGTCAAGGCCCCCGAACGCCTCGCCGAGATCGAGGCCGCGCTGCTCGCCGCGGCGAGCGACCTGCGGCAGGAGCAGCTCGAAAAGGCGTAAATGCCACACCTGTGGCAAATTTTGACGCTTGAGTGAAAGCCCCGTTTGCACTCGGCCGCGATCCGGTTAGTCCACTATCAAAACAAGACCACAATTTGGGAGAGAGACTAGATGAAATCCTTTACTTCGCTGCGTGCGTTGGCGCTGCTTGGCGCCGGCATGGCGTTCATCCCCACTGCTGCCTTCGCTCAGGACGAGCAGGTCGGCGAGGAAGAACTCCAGCCCGACAACGTGATCATCGTCACTGCGCAAGGGCGCCAGCAGGCGCTGGCCGACGTGCCGGTCGCGATCTCGGCGATCAATTCCGACACGCTCATCAACTCCGGCGCGAACGACATCCGCCAGCTGAACCAGGTCGCGCCCTCGCTGCTGGTGTCCTCGACCGGTTCGGAAGCCAACGGCTCGGCCCGTATCCGCGGGATCGGCACCGTCGGCGACAACCCCGGCCTCGAAAGCTCGGTCCCGGTGTTTATCGACGGCGTGTATCGCTCGCGCTCGGGCATCGGCCTCAACGAGCTGGGCGAGCTTGACCGCGTCGAAGTCCAGCGCGGCCCGCAGGGCACGCTCGGCGGCCGCAACTCCTCGGCCGGTCTGATCAGCATCTATTCCAAGAAGCCCGAGTTCACCTTCGGCGGCACCGCCGAGGCGACCTACGGCAACTACAACTTCTTCCGCCTCGGCGGCAGCATCACCGGTCCGATCGCCGAGAACATCGCGGCGCGTGTCGACGGCATCTATGTGAAGCGTGACGGCTTCTACACCGATCCCGCCAACAACACCGACATCAATGATCGCGACCGCGTCTTCCTGCGCGGGCAACTGCTGTTCGAGCCGACCGACGCGCTTTCGATCCGCCTGATCGCGGACTACACCTATCGCGACGAGAAGTGCTGCGCGGCGACCTATGTCGATGCCAGCATCACCCCGTCGATCGGGAATCTCAACAATCCCTCGACCCCGCTCACGCCGCTGCAGACCAACGGCAACAACATCATCAACGTGCTGCGCGATCTCGGCCAGAATCTGGGCGCCTTCAACCAGGGCTTCGACCGCACCGTTTCGGTGACCCCGGGCCGCGGCTTTGCCGGCGTCACCAAGGACTACGGCTTCTCGGCGCAGGTCGATTACGAATTCGGCGGGGCGACGCTGACCTCGATCACCGCCTATCGCGAATATCGTTCGGGCCAGGCCTCGGACACCGATTACGGCACGGTCGACATCCTCTACCGCGCCGAGAGCGATGACGCCTACCGCCAGTTCCATACCTTCACGCAGGAAATCCGCCTGCAGGGCGAAGCCTTCGACGGCAAGCTCGACTGGCTGGTCGGCGGCTTCTTCGCCAACGAGAAGCTGACCGCGCGCGACAACCTGCGCTTCGGCACCCAGTATGGCCGCTTCGCGAACTGCCGCATCATCTCGGGCGGGGGCCTTGCGGGGCTCTATTCGCCCAATAACCCGCTGTGCGTCACCCCCGGCGTGGGCCCGGCAACCCTTGCGGCTGCGACCGGGGCTTCGGGCGCGGACATCGTCGCCGGCTTCACCGCGCTCGACGGTCTCCGCGACCGCGGCACGACGAACGACCGCTACTTCCAGGACGGCACCAACTGGGCGCTGTTCACCCACAACATTGTCAACATCACCGATCGCCTCGCGCTGACCCTCGGCCTGCGCTACACCAACGACAAGAAGGACTTCGACGCCACCTTCGGCAACGACAACACGGTGTGCACCACGGTGCAGGGCCTGCTGCTCGACGACCTGTCGAGCACCAACGCCACCGCCCGCGCGCTGGCCGGTTCGCTGATCGGCCTCTCGTGCCAGGGCAACTCGACCGCCGAACTGAACGGCGTGTCGATCAACGACAGCCGCTCCGAGGACGAATGGACCGGCACCGCGATCCTTTCGTGGAAGGCGACCGACGACCTGCTGGTCTACGGCAGCTTCGCGCGCGGCTACAAGGCGGGCGGCTTCAACCTTGACCGTTCGGCGCTGAAGTCGCCGATCCTGCCGTTCGGCGGGCAGGCCGGGACGCAGGCGCTGGTCGGCAACCTCCAGTTCGATCCCGAGCTGGTCGACAGCTACGAACTGGGTCTCAAGTATGCGACCGGCCCGTTCAGCCTCAGCATGGCCGCTTTCCGTTCGGATTTCAGCAACTTCCAGCTGAACACCTTCAACGGAACGGTGTTCCTGGTGCAGAACGTCAACGGCTGCAACGGCGATCTGGTCGGCGGGCCTTCGGCCGATACCGATACCAGCGCGACCACCGGTGCCTGCGCCGCCGCCGATGTCGGCTACGGCGTGCGCACTCAGGGTATCGAGCTTGAAACCCAGATCAATCCGACCGCCGATCTCAACCTGGCGGGCGGCGTGACCTATGCGCGCACCCGCTATGTCGACGATCTGGTCGGCACCAGCGCGGGCGCACCGCTCGATCCGGCGCTGCGCAAGCTGCCCGGCGACAACCTGTCGAACGCGCCCGAATGGGTCGCGACCGGCAGCATCACCTGGACCCCGGCGCTCGGCTCGGGCGGGCTCACCGGCCTCGTCTACTTCGACGGGCGCTACACCGAGGGCTTCAACACCGGCTCCGACCTGTTCCCGCAAAAGGAGCAGGAGGCCTTCGCGCTGTTCAACGCGCGCATCGGGATCCGCGGGCCCGATCTCAAGTGGTCGCTGGAGTTCTGGGGCCAGAACATCTTCAACAAGGACTACGCCCAGGTCGCCTTCAACTCGCCGTTCCAGGCGGGCACCACCTCGGCGCCCTTCCTCGATCCGCAGTTCCCGGGCGGGCGCCAGCTGTTCTCGCACTTCCTCGCCGAACCGCGCGTCTACGGCGTGACCGGCCGGTTCAACTTCTGAGCCGGGCCTTCGCGCAAAAAAGGGGGCGCTCCGGCAACGGAGCGCCCTTTTTTTGTCGACCTACCGCTTCGCTGCTTGAGGCGGGGGTTTTGTCCTCCCACCACTTCGCTACTTGAGGCGGGGGGCCTTAGCCCCGGCTGCCGAACAGCGCTGTCCCCACCCGCACATGCGTCGCGCCGAGCATCACAGCAGTCTCGTAATCGCCGCTCATGCCCATGCTGAGGCCGGTCAGCCCGTGATCCGCCGCAAGCTTGGCGAGGAAGGCAAAGAACGGCGCAGCCTCGGTGTCTGCCGGGGGGATGCACATCAGCCCGGCGAGCGGGATGTCCGTCCGCCGCACCGACTCCAGAAACGCCGGAAGTTCCGCAATCGGGCAGCCGCCCTTCTGTGCCTCGTCGCCGATATTGACCTGCACGAAGCACGGCACCTGCCGATCCGCCTTGTCCATCGCCTTGGCGAGCGCGGTCAGCAGGCTCGGCCGGTCGAGCGAGTGGACACAATCGAACAGCGCCACGGCTTCATCGGCCTTGTTCGATTGCAGCTGGCCGATGAGGTGGAGCGCGATATCGGGATGGGCCTCGCGCAAGGCGGGCCACTTGCCCTGCGCCTCCTGCACCCGGTTCTCGCCGAAGACCCGCTGGCCCGCGTCGATCAGCGGCTGGATCGCGGGTGCATCATGGGTCTTGCTCACCGCGATCAGCGTGACCGAGGAGGGCTCGCGGCGCGCGGGCTTGCACATGCGGGCGATATTGGCGCGGACGGTTTCGAGGCGGGTGGCTGCGTTTTCCATTGGGGCGCTCTATAGCGGAGCCGTGCCTCGCGCAAAGACCCTCCCCGCCCTGTGGCTGATCTCCGACGCCCGCAATGATGCGGCGCTCGAGCGGGCCCTCGCCGCGCTGCCGCGCGGCTCGGGGTTGATCTACCGGCATTATCACCTCGAGCCGGCCGACCGCCTCGCCCGCTTTCGCGCGCTTCGGCGGATCGCGAGGACGCGAGGCCACGTGGTGATGCTTGCCGATTCGGCGCTGACCGCGCGCGAATGGGGCGCGGACGGGATTTATGGCGCACCGCGCGCGCTGTGGCCGCGCCGGGCGGGCCTTCTGCATCTTGCCACGGCGCATGACCTTGCAGAGCTGGGCCTTGCCGCGCGGCTCGGGGCGGATGCGGCGCTGCTTTCGCCGGTGTTCCCGACGGCCACGCATCCCGGCGGGGGGACGCTCGGACCGGTGCGCTTTCGCATGCTGGCGCGGCAATCGCGGCTGCCGGTGATC
>NZ_JAMNXL010000156.1 GCF_023653175.1 Erythrobacter sp.
AGCAGGCCGTGGCCTATCGCCAGATGTCGCTGCTGCTGCGTCGTCCTCCGGGCCGCGAAGCCTATCCGGGCGACGTGTTCTACCTCCACAGCCGCCTGCTCGAGCGTGCGGCCAAGATGAACGAGGAAAACGGCCACGGCTCGCTGACCGCCCTCCCCATCATCGAGACCCAGGCGGGCGACGTGTCGGCCTACATCCCGACCAACGTGATCTCGATCACCGACGGCCAGATCTTCCTTGAAACCGGCCTGTTCTACCAGGGCATCCGCCCCGCCATCAACGTGGGTCTCTCGGTGAGCCGCGTCGGCGGTGCCGCCCAGACCAAGGCGATGAAGAAGGTCTCGGGCTCGATGAAGCTCGATCTGGCGCAGTACCGCGAAATGGCGGCATTCGCCCAGTTCGGCTCGGACCTCGATGCGGCGACGCAGAAGCTGCTCAACCGCGGCGCGCGCCTCACCGAGCTTCTGAAGCAGAAGCAGTTTGCGCCGATGCCGTTCGAGGAGCAGACCGTCTCGATCTATGCCGGCACCAACGGCTTCCTCGATGCGATCCCGGTGAACCGCGTCAACGAATACGAGAGCCAGATGCTCGACTTCATGCGCCGCGAACACGGTGACGTGCTGACCGAGATCCGCACCAGCAAGAAGTTCGAAGGCGAAGTCGCAGACAAGACCAAGGCCGCGCTGCAAGCCTTCGGCAAGCAGTTCGCGTAAGACTGCAATGCTCGCGGACGCCAAATTCCTTGCCTTACGGCTGATGCCGGGACCGTTGCGCAAGCAGCGGCTCACGGCGTTTTACGAAAAGCAGGGCGAGGGTAGCGGCGAACGCGAGCTTCGCGAACTCCCCCGTTTTGTAAAGGCCGAGGATTACTGCCTCGACGTCGGCTGCAACATCGGTGTGTATTCGTATCATTTGTCGAAGCTGGGCGGGAAGGTGATTGCTTTCGAGCCGAACCCTGACTTGGCGAAGCTGGTGAGCGAACTGGGTCTGCCCAATGTCGAAATGCGGCAGGTCGCTCTGTCGAACGTCGACGGGACGGCGGAGCTGACGATGCCGCGCGGGGTTGATGCCGGCCACGCGTTTGCCAGCCTGCGTTCCGATGCGTTTGGCGATGGGCCAACCAAGGTTGTCTCGGTTCCGACCTGTCGGCTCGACAGCATGGAGCTCCCCACCGTAAGCTTCATCAAGATCGACGTCGAAGGTTTCGAGGAACAAGTCGTCGAAGGCGCGATGGCTACCCTTGGCCGCGACCAACCGATCTTGCTGATCGAGATCGAAGAGCGGCACAATGAAGGCGGATTAGCCAGAATTGCCGAACGGCTCGGGCAGCTTGACTATAGTGGCTGGTTCATGCGCGATGGCGAATGGCTGCCACTGGCAACCTTCGATCTTCAGCGTCACCAGCCGCCTGCCGGTTCACCCGACTGGCAAGACGGCACAGGTGCGCGCAACTACATCAACAACTTCCTCTTCCTGCCGCATGGCAGGACAATTCAGGACTAGCCCAGTGCCCTCACTCAAGGAACTCAAGGGCCGGATCAACTCGGTCAAGTCGACCCAGAAGATCACCAAGGCCAAGCAGATGGTCGCGGCTGCCAAGCTGCGCCGTGCCCAGGCTGCGGCCGAGGCCGGTCGGCCCTATGCCACGCGGCTGAGCGCGGTGATGGCGTCACTGGCGGGCAAGGTGTCGGGTTCTGCCGCGCCCAAGCTGCTGGCTGGCACCGGTGCTGACCAGAAGCACCTCCTTGTCGTGGTCAACACAGACAAGGGCCTGTGCGGCGGTCTCAACTCCAACCTCGTCAAGGCCGCCAAGGCCAAGGCGCGCGAATTGCAGGCGGCGGGCAAGTCGGTCGAGTTCTACCTCGTCGGCAAGAAGGGCCGCGCGCCGCTGAAGCGCGAATACCCTTCGCTGATCGGTGCAGGCTTCGACACCAGCACGGTCAAGACCCCGGGCTTCACCGAGGCCGAAGCCATCGCCGATGAGCTGATCGCGATGTTCGACGCCGGCCAGTTCGATGTCGCGCACCTGATCTACCCGACCTTCAAGTCGGCGCTGGCGCAGGACCCGACGGTGAACCAGCTGATCCCCGTGCCCACCCCGACCAATGCGGTCGAAGCGGAATCGGTTGTCGACTATGAGCCCAGCGAAGAGGAAATCCTCGAGGAACTGCTGCCGCGCTACGTGCGCACCCAGCTGTTTGGCGCGCTGCTCGAGCGTGAGGCTTCCGAACAGGGCGCCTCGATGACCGCGATGGACAACGCCACGCGCAACGCGGGCGATCTGATACAGAAGCTCACGATCCAGTACAACCGCAGCCGCCAGGCCGCGATCACCACCGAACTTATTGAAATCATCGCGGGCGCTGAAGCGCTCTAATCGAAAGCCAAGGAAACAATCATGGCCACCGCCCCCGCTCTCAACCAGACCACCAACGGCACCATCAGCCAGGTCATCGGCGCTGTCGTCGACGTGCAGTTCCCCGGTGAACTGCCCGCGATCCTCACTGCCCTCGAAACCAAGAACGGCGACAAGACGCTGGTGCTCGAAGTCGCCCAGCACCTTGGCGAGAACACCGTGCGCACCATCGCGATGGACGCGACCGAGGGCCTGACCCGCGGCAGCGAAGTCGTGAACACCGGCGCGCAGATCAGCGTTCCGGTCGGCCCCAAGGTTCTCGGCCGCATCATGAACGTCATCGGCGAAGCGATCGACGAACGCGGGCCCATCGGCGCGGAAGGCACCATGCCGATCCACGCAGATGCCCCGCTGTTCGTCGACCAGTCGACCGAAGCTGCGATCCTCGTCACCGGCATCAAGGTGATCGACCTGCTCGCGCCTTACGCGCGCGGCGGCAAGATCGGCCTGTTCGGCGGCGCGGGCGTCGGCAAGACCGTGCTGATCCAGGAACTCATCAACAACATCGCCAAGGGCCACGGCGGCGTGTCGGTTTTCGCCGGCGTGGGTGAGCGCACCCGCGAGGGCAACGACCTCTACCACGAATTCCTCGATGCGGGCGTTATCGCCAAGGACGCCGAGGGCAATGCGACCTCGGAAGGCTCCAAGGTTGCGCTCGTCTTCGGCCAGATGAACGAGCCCCCGGGCGCCCGCGCGCGCGTCGCCCTGTCGGGCCTGACCATGGCGGAATATTTCCGCGACGTCGAAGGCCAGGACGTGCTGTTCTTCGTCGACAACATCTTCCGCTTCACGCAAGCCGGTTCGGAAGTGTCGGCGCTGCTCGGCCGTATTCCCTCGGCGGTGGGCTACCAGCCGACGCTGGCAACCGACATGGGCAAGCTGCAGGAGCGCATCACCTCGACCACCAAGGGTTCAATCACCTCGGTGCAGGCGATCTACGTTCCCGCGGACGACTTGACCGACCCGGCGCCTGCCGCCTCGTTTGCGCACCTTGACGCGACCACCACCCTCAGCCGCGCGATTTCGGAGCTCGGCATCTACCCGGCGGTCGACCCGCTGGACTCGACCAGCCGCGTGCTCGAACCGCGCGTCGTCGGGCAGGAGCATTACGACACCGCCCGCCGCGTTCAGGAAGTGCTGCAGAAGTACAAGAGCCTGCAGGACATCATCGCCATTCTCGGGATGGACGAGCTGTCGGAAGAGGACAAGCTCACGGTCGCTCGTGCGCGCAAGATCCAGAAGTTCCTCAGCCAGCCCTTCCACGTCGCGGAAGTCTTCACCAACATTCCGGGCGTCTTCGTGCAGCTCGAAGACACGGTGAAGAGCTTCAAGGCGGTGGTCGACGGCGAATATGACCACCTGCCCGAAAGCGCCTTCTACATGGTCGGCGGGATCGATCAGGCGGTCGCCAAGGCCAAGAAGCTGGCTGAAGAGGCGTAAGGCGTTGGCGCTGCGCACGGTCTTGCTATCTGCGGGATTTTGCGCAGCGGCGCTTGCCGGTGAGGCGTCAGCACAGGCGCAGACCGTTCCGGCGCCTGCCAAGGACGTTTACGAAACTGCCCTGCACTCGATCTTCAGCCTCTGCCCGGCGCTCGTGTCGGGCAAGGTCGCTCCGGATGCGGTCCGTCTGAGCGATTTCGGTTTGACGACCTTGCCCGGTCGCCCGGGCGACTGGCAGGCCGAGTATCCCAACGGGGTGGCAATCGTCGACTTTGAGGCCGCAAATCGTTCCTGCGCGGTTAGCCTGTCGAGCGAGCGTGCGCTGTCGTTCGGCGACTTCGTTATCGGCCAGATCGAGACATTCGGCTTCACCGTCCTTGTCGATCGCCGGAAGGAAGCCGTCAGCGGCGGGGTGTGGATCAAGCTTTCGCCGGACAAGCGGCGGCGCGAGCAAGTCACCGTCGTCAAGAATCCGAATGGTCCCTTGTTGACCGTGTCGTATACCGAGAAAGCGAACTGAGAATGCCCCTCCACTTCGAACTCGTCACCCCCGCCAAGCTCGTCCGTTCGGAAGAGGTCCACATGGTGGTCGTCCCCGGCACCGAGGGCGAATTCGGCGTGCTTGAGGGCCATGCGCCCTTCATGAGCACGATCCGCGACGGTGCGGTGCAGGTCTTCGCCAAGGAAGGCGCTGTCCCCGAAATCATTCAAGTCCGCGGCGGCTTTGCCGAGGTAAGCGAGAAGGGCCTCACGGTCCTCGCCGAACACGTCGAAGCGTGATCGGGCTGAGGCTCGACCGCGCGGCTCTCGACAACGATCACGGCCTGCGCGAGGGCCTGCTGGCCCTGAACAACCGGAGCGCGCTCGAAACCTCTTGGCTTGAGCCGGCGCGGTTCGATCATATGGTGATGAGCGCCTTTGCGGCCCTCTACGTGCCCGAGACGCAGGCCCTGCTCCTCACCTTCGACCAGCGCGCCGACTACGACAGCCCCAATTTTCTCTGGTTCAGGGACCGGTTCGAACGCTTCGTCTATGTCGACCGGATTGTGGTCGACGCGGCGGCGCGCGGGCTGGGCCTTGCACGCAAACTCTACGAGCAGCTGTTCGATCTCGCCCTTGAGGCCGGGCACGACCTGTTGGCCTGCGAAGTCAATTCGCAGCCGCCCAATCCGGGATCGGATGCGTTCCATGCGGCGATGGGCTTCGTCGAAGCGGGGTCGGCCGCGCTGACGCCGGAAAAGACCGTCCGCTATCTCACACGCCCGCTCGGCTGACCGCCGACGGAATTTGCCGCGGCCCTCGCGGAAAATTAACCATGTCCGTGGCAGAGCCTGCGGCCATGTTCATGTCTTCGGATATCCGCCCGGCCGCTGCTCCTGCGCCTTCACTGCTGGCGCGCAGCGACCTCGTAATCGTGCTGGCGCTCGCGCTGTTCACGTTCTTCGTGCGCGGGGCGTGGATCGGCGATCCCAATGCCGATGTCGACGAGCAGCTCTATTCGCTGATCGGCAACCAGATGCTGCATGGCGCGGTGCCCTTCGTCGACCTGTGGGACCGCAAGCCGTGGGGCCTGTTCGCGCTGTTCGCGGCCTTCCATGCGATCGGCGGGCCCGGCTCGGCGGCCTATCAGGTGGCCGGCGCGCTGTTCACGCTGGGGGGCGCGGTGATGGTCTTCCACCTCGCCCGCGCCCAGACCGACCGCATGACGGCCGCCGCGGGCGGTGCACTTTACGTCGTGCTCTGCGCGATCAACGACGCGCATTCGGGCAATTCCGAGGTGTTCTTCATCCCGATGCTGGTCGCGATGGCGGCGCTGGTGCGCGACACCGAGCACCCGCGTGCCGTGGCTCGCGCGCTGCTCGCGATGCTGATCGGCGGGGTCTCGCTCCAGATCAAGTACACTGCGGTTCCGCAATGCCTGTTCTTCGGCCTCTGGGCGCTGTGGGGCCAGTGGCGGCGCGGCATGCCGCTGTGGCAGCTCACGGGGCTGGCCGCGGGCTTCGGGGTCATGGGCCTTTTGCCCACCGCGCTCGTCAGCGCGGGCTATGCGGCGGCGGGCTACTGGGACGAATACGTCTTTGCCAACTTCATCTCCTTCTTCGACCGCCTCCCCGCGAGCACGGGCCGGGTTCATCCGCTGATGCTCGCCTATCTCGGGGTGCAGCTGTCGCTGAGCTGGCTCGGCATCCGTGCAGCGCAGCGCGTCTGGCCCGAGGGGCTGCCGCGGCATTACGTCTTCGCGATCCTGTGGCTCGTTTCGGCAGTGGCCACGGCCTACCTGCCCGCGACCGTCTACCGCCACTATCTTGCCGCGCTGATCCCCGCGACCGCGCTGCTCGCCCTGCCGCTCTTCCACCGCGAGGCGAGCGCGAAGATCAACTGGCCCGCGCTGATCCCGGCGGCGGTCTATCTGCTGATCGTGCCCTACCAGTACTGGGTCAGCCACGAGAACCGCTCGGCGACCTTCCGGCTGGCCGAGGCGATCGCCCCGCATCTCGACGCAAAGGCGGGCAAGTGCCTGCTGATCTTCGACGGCCCGACCTCGCTCTACGGCCTGACCGAAAGCTGCCTGCCGACCAAGCTGATCTACCCCGATCACCTCAACAATGCGCTGGAGATGGATGCGCTGGAGATGCGGCAGGAGGACGAGGTGCGGCGCATCCTCGCCACCCGTCCGCCGGTGATCGTCACCGCCGACCTGCCGCTCACCCCGCAGAATTTCGCGGCCAAGGATCAGGTCGATGCCGCGATCGCGCGCGACTATCGCCTGCTTGCCATGGAAGAGCTCCACCACCGCGACATCTCCGCCTGGGTGCGCCGCGAGCGCTGAAGCGGTCCGCACTTGCATTGCGGCCCAACTCCCTGCAATTCTGATGCTTCGCGCCCCCCTTGCCGGGGCCGGTGCAGCATCCGTCACAGGGAGAGACTCACTTGAAACTCGCATCGAGGCTGGCCATGGCACTTGCCATGAGCACATCGACCATTGCCCTTGCCGATGACGGCATCCCGGGGCCCGAGCAGGATCCCTACATCTTCCTCGAGGAAGCGCGCAGTCCGGAGGCGCTCGACTGGGTCGCCAAGGAAAACGCCCGCACCCTCGCCGCCTTCGAGGCCGATCCGCGCTATGCGCAGCTGAAGGCCGAGGCGCTGGCGATCTTCGACAGCACCGACCGCATCCCCTTCGTGTCTTTCCGCCCCGATGGCCTGTATAATTTCTGGCAGGACAAGGCGAACCCCAAGGGGGTGCTGCGCCGCACCACTCTCGAAAGCTACCGCACCGCGGCGCCTGAGTGGGAGATCATTCTCGACGTCGACGCGCTCGCCAAGGCGGAAGGCAAGGAGTGGGTCTATCAGGGCTCGACCTGCCTGCCGCCCGCATTGAACCGCTGCATGATCGCCCTGTCCGACGGGGGCGAGGACGCCACGATCCTGCGCGAGTTCGACACCAGGACCAAGCAGTTCATCGCAGGCGGCTTCGTGCTCGATGCCAAGAGCCAGGGCGGGGTCGAGTGGGTTGACGAGAATACCCTGCTGGTCAGCCGCAACTTCGGCGAAGGCACCCTCACCGAGAGCGAATACCCCTTCACCACCCGCGAATGGAAGCGCGGCACTGCCATTGCCGACGCTCCCGAAATCTTCCGCGGCGATGCCAAGGACGTGTCGTCCGGCGCGGCGCTGCTGCGCGACAATGACCACGTGATCCACGCCCGCATCGCCTATCGCGGGATCAGCTTCCACGAACGACTGTGGTATGTCTGGAAAGACGGCCAGTGGCTCAAGCTCGAGCTGCCCACCAAGGCCAATCCGGTCGGCATCGTTGACGGGCACATGCTGTTCTCGCCCGATGTCGACTGGGCGGTGGATGGCCAGACCTTCCCCGCCGACAGCCTCGTCGCGGTCAACCTTGAGGAATGGAAGGCCAATCCCAACGGCGCCAAGAAGGCGCTGGTGTGGGCGCCGGGCTATCGCCAGACCAAGCAGGGCAGCACCGTCACCGCCGGCGGGCTCTATGTCGCGATGCTCGACAATGTCGTGGGCAAGGTGCTGAAGTTCAATTTTGCCGGCGGCAAGTGGGCAAGCTCGCAGGTCGACCTGCCCGACAACGCGACTATCGGCATCGCCGCCTCCTCGGACGATACCGACCAGATCATGTACACGGTGAGCGGCTTCCTCGAGCCGACCACCCTGTACTACACCGACGGCAAGACCGCGCCTGCGGTGCTCAAGACCTCGCCTTCCTATTTCGATCCGGCAGGCGCCACGGTCGAGCAATACGAGGCGGTCAGCAAGGACGGGACCAAGATCCCCTACTTCATCGTCAAGCCCAAGGGGATGAAGGCCGACGGCAGCACGGCGACGCTGCTGACCGGCTATGGCGGCTTTCAGGTGCCGCGCCTGCCCGCCTATCTCGGCTCGACCGGCAAGCTGTGGGTCGAGAAGGGCGGGGCCTATGTGCTCGCCAAC
>NZ_JAMNXL010000157.1 GCF_023653175.1 Erythrobacter sp.
AAAGCCTTCCACCCCGCAGATGCACTTTCGGACGATCAGGAAGGGGATGATGGCGGGTCACGGGGCAAGCTTGCCGCAGCCGGGGCGAGTAGGAAAGCATTGATTTTGCGGGCGGTGCGGCAGCGGCGAGCCCAACTCCGGGCAGGGGTAGTTCGAAGGCTAACCTATTGACGGTCAAAGATTGAGAGGGCACGTTTCGATCTTCTGACGCGGTGCGGGGGATCGAAAATGAAAATTGCCAAAAAGACGCAAGACAGGCTCGCAACTGGCCTCAAGAAGTACCAGCGTATCGTCCGTCAGATCGCCGAAAGGGACGTGTCGGAAGCGGATACCGTAACTGTCATCAAGGACATGCTCTCCGAGATATTCGGCTATGACAAGTACGAGGAACTGACCAGCGAGCAGCAAATTCGTGGCACCTTCTGCGATCTTGCCATCAAGGTAGAAGGCAAGGTTCACTATCTCGCCGAGGTGAAATCAGCGGGAACCAATCTGTCCGAAAACCACCTGCGCCAAGCGGTCAACTACGGGGCACACGAAGGGATCGAGTGGATCATTCTAACCAACTCGGTCGAATGGAGAATTTTCCGGATCAAGTTCGGCCAGCCAATCGATTGGGAAGAAGTCTGTTCCTTCAATATCACTGAGCTGTCGATGCGGTCGCAGGACGACGTTGAGAAGCTCGCGATGCTTTGCAGAGAGAGCGTTTCGAGTGACGAGCTCGATGCCTTCCACAAGCAGGCGCAGATCGTGAACCGATATGTGATCGCGGAAGTTCTCCAATCGGAACAAACCATTTCATCGATCCGCCGCGAGATCAGAAAGCTTTTTGACGGGATAAAGGTCACAAACGACCAAATCCGCATCATCCTGACCAATGATGTGATCAAGCGGGATGCGTTGGACGGCGACGGCCCCAAAGCGGCCAAGGCGATGATCAAGAAGGTTCTGGCCGCCCAAGCCCGGAAAGCCGCAAAGCAAGCGGCAGAGTAGAGGGCTACCCCGCCTTCTTCTTCAACCTCCAAGCGTGGAGCAACGGCTCGGTGTATCCCGACGGCTGCTCCACCCCCTTGAAGATCAGCTCTCTGGCCGCGCTGAACGCCGCGCCGCCCTCGTTGTCGGTGAGCGGCAGATAAAGCGGATCGCCCGCGTTCTGCGCGTCGACCTTGGCGGCCATGCGGCGCAGGGAGTCCATCACCTGCGCCTCGGTGATGACGCCGTGCAGCAGCCAGTTGGCGATGTGCTGCGAGGAGATGCGCAGCGTCGCGCGGTCCTCCATCAGGCCGATGTCGTTGATGTCGGGCACCTTGGAGCAGCCCACCCCCTGGTCGATCCAGCGCACCACGTAGCCGAGCAGGCCCTGGCAGTTGTTGTCGAGCTCCTCGCGCACTTCCTCCTCCGACCAGTTCGCGCCGTCCGCCAGCGGGATCGCCAAGAGGTCGTCGAGGCCGGCGGGTTCGGGCAGGTGCTTCTGCACATCGAAGACGTCGATCTGGTGGTAGTGCAACGCGTGGAGCGTCGCGGCGGTGGGCGACGGGACCCACGCGGTATTCGCGCCCGCGTTGAGGTGGCCGACCTTCTCGACCATCATCTGCCCCATCAGATCGGGCGCGGCCCACATGCCCTTGCCGATCTGCGCCTTGCCCGAGAGGCCGTGGGCAAGGCCGATGGCGACATTGCGTGCCTCGTAGGACTTGAGCCAAACGCTGCCCTTCATCGCGCCCTTGCGCAGCATCGGCCCCGCACGCATCGAGGTGTGGATTTCGTCCCCGGTGCGATCCAGAAAACCGGTGTTGATGAACACGATCCGGTCGCGGACGGCGTGGATGCAGGCCGCGAGGTTGGCCGAGGTGCGGCGCTCCTCGTCCATCACCCCGACCTTGATGGTGTGGCGGGGGAGCCCAAGCAGGTCCTCGACCGCGTCGAACAGGTCATTGGTGAAGCCGCATTCCTCGGGCCCGTGCATCTTGGGCTTCACGATGTAGATCGAGCCGCAGCGCGAGTTGCCGAACTTTCCGTGGCCTTCGACGTCCAGCGAGCTGATCGCGGAGGTGAAGACCGCGTCCATGATGCCCTCGGGGATCTCGGAGCCATCAGCGAGGCGGATCGCGGGGTTGGTCATCAGGTGGCCGACATTGCGCACGAACATCAGGCTGCGGCCCTTGAGGGTCTGCGCGGTGCCCTCGCCGTCGATATAGGTTTTGTCGCCCGCGAGGGTGCGGGTGAGGGTCTTGCCGCCCTTATCGAAGCTCTCCGACAGATCGCCGCGGATGATGCCGAGCCAGTTGGTGTAGGCGAGCAGCTTGTCCTCGGCATCCACGGCCGCGACCGAGTCCTCGCAATCGGCGATGGTGGTGAGCGCGGATTCGACGACGATATCGGCGATGCCTGCGGGATCAGTCGCACCGACGGATGTGTTCGAATCGAACACCACTTCGACGTGCAGGCCGTTGTTCTTCAGCAGCACACCCTTGTCAGTGGTGCCGACAGCTTGCGACGGATCGGCCAGCGCAATCGCTTCGCGGCCCGCAAGCTCAGCCCAGCTTCCGCTCGCCAACGGGAAGGCTTCGTCCAGAAACTGTCGCCCGCGCGCGATCACCGCCGCACCGCGCGCCTCGTCATACCCGCCCGGCCGCGCCGGCGGCGCATCGAGCGCGTCGGTGCCGTAGAAGGCATCATAGAGGCTCCCCCACCGCGCATTCGCCGCGTTCAGCAGGAAGCGTGCGTTGAGGATCGGCACCACCAGCTGCGGGCCGGCCATGGTCGCGATCTCGGGGTCGACGTTCTGGGTGCCGATGGTGAAGTCGCCGGGCTCGGGCACAAGATAGCCGACTTCGGTGAGGAACGCCTTGTAGGCCGCCGGGTCATGCGGTTGCCCTGCGCGCTCCGTATGCCACGCGTCGATCTGCGCCTGAAGCGCCTCGCGCTTGTCGAGCAGCGCGCGGTTTCGCGGCGCAAACTCGGCCAGAAGCGCCGCAAAACCCTGCCAGAAGGCTTCATGATCGCGCCCAAGCGGCGACAGCACTTCGCTTTCGAGGAAGCTCGCCAGCCGGGAGTCGATGCTCAGACCGGCGCGGGTGGTCATGTCAGTCATGGTAGTCCTCGTGTGGTAAGCGTGGAAAGCCGAACCCGGGGAGGAGAGGACGGCTGGCCCTATGGCAAAGCGGAGCGGCGATTGCAACGCCTTGGCCCCGCGCGCGTCCACGGCTAGAGGGAGGGGATGGACGGGACACAGGGCAAGTTCGACAGCGCGGCAATGCTGGCGCAGGTGCAGGCGTGGAGCGCGCTCAACACCGGCACCGCCAACCTTGCCGGCCTTGCAAACCAAGCGGCGATGCTGGCCGAGGCCTTTGCGGCGCTGCCCGGCACGGTCGAACTCGTCGACCCCGCCCCCGTCACCGCGATCGCCGCCGACGGCTCGGCTTACGATAAACCCCACGGCCAGCATCTGGTCGTCCGGGTGCGTCCGCAGGCCAACCGGCGCATCCTGCTCACCGGGCACATGGACACGGTGTTCCCCGCAGATCACCCCTTCCAGCGCCAGACATGGCTCGACGGCGAGACGCTGAACGGCCCCGGCGTCGCCGACATGAAGGGCGGGATCGCGGTGATGCTTCACGCGCTGCTGGCCTTCGAGCAGACCGCCAGCGCCTCCGCCCTCGGTTATGAAGTGCTGATCAATTCGGACGAAGAGACCGGCTCGCTCGCCAGCGCAGGCCTGATCGCCGAGCTCGCCGCGGGCAAGCTCGCCGCCCTGACCTATGAACCCGCCGCCCTGCCCGATGGCACGCTGGCGCATGAGCGGGGGGGCACCGGCAATTACTCGATCACCTTTATCGGCAAGAGCGCCCACGCAGGACGCAACCCGCATGAGGGGCGCAATGCCATTGTCGCGGCGGCTGATCTGATCCTGCGGCTGAAGGCGTTGGAGAGCGCCGCCATCACCATCAATCCCGCCAAGCTCGAAGGCGGCGCTGCGAACAATGTGGTGCCCGATCACGCCGTGCTGCGCTTCAACGTCCGCCCCAAATCGACGCAAGCCGCCGAGACCTTCGACAGCGATCTCAACGCTTTGCTGCGCAGCATTGAAACAGCGCATGACATCGCCACCCACCGCCACGGCGGCGTCACCCGCCCGCCCAAGACAGTCGACGCCCGCGCGCAGGCCCTGTTCGATCTCGTGCGCGAATGCGGTGCCGAACTCGGCCAGACCATCCGCTGGCAATCGACCGGCGGGGTATGCGATGGCAACAACATCGCTGCCACAGGCGTACCAGTGGTCGACACCATGGGGGTACGCGGCGGCGCGATCCATTCGCCGGACGAATACCTCATCGTCCCCAGCCTTGCCGAACGCGCGGCGCTTTCTGCCCGCGTCATCGAGCGTCTCGCTCAGGGAGCCCTCCATTGACCTTCCGCCTCCGGCCTGCGCGCCCCGCCGATCTCGAAGCGCTCTATGAAATGGCCAAGCTCACCGGCGGGGGCTTTACCAACCTGCCCCCCGACCGCGCGGCGCTCGAGGGCAAACTCGAACGCGCGGCCAAGGCGTTCGCGCGCGCGGATGATACGCTCGCCGACGAGCAGTTCGTGCTGGTGCTCGAAAACACCCGAACCGGCGCGGTGCGCGGCACCTGCCAGCTGATGACGCAGGTTGGGCAGCGCTGGCCGTTCTACTCCTACCGCCTCAACACGCTCACCCAGTATTCGCAGGAGCTCGACCGCACCGTGCGCGCCGAGCTGCTCAGCCTCGTCACCGATCTCGAAGGATCGAGCGAGGTCGGCGGGCTGTTCCTCCACCCGGGCGAGCGCGCCGGGGGCTTCGGCCTGCTACTGGCCCGCTCGCGCTACCTGTTCGTCGCCATGCATCGCCAGCGCTTTGCCGACCGCATCCTTGCCGAATTGCGCGGCATCATCGACGAGCGCGGCGGATCGCCCTTCTGGGACGGGGTCGCGGGACGCTTTTTCGGGATGAGCTTCCAGGACGCGGACTATTTCAACGCGATCAACGGCAACCAGTTCATCGCCGACCTCATGCCCAAGCACCCGGTCTACATCGCCATGCTGAGCGAGGATGCGCGCAGCGTCATCGGCGTCCCCCACCCCACGGGGCGCGCGGCGATGCGGATGCTCGAGAACGAGGGGTTCCGCGCCGAGGGCTATGTCGACATCTTCGACGGCGGGCCGACGATGGTGGCGCGCACCGACCAGGTGACGAGCGTGAAGAACGCCTGCGAATGCGCGGTCACCGCGCTCGACGCGGGCGAAGGCGAGCGCGCGATCCTCGCGACCGGACGGCTGGGGTCTTTCCGCGCCTGCTTCGGCGCGCGGGTGCTCGACGGCGAGGGCGGCATCGCGATCGACTCTGCCAGCGCGGACTTGCTCGACGTGTGCGCGGGCGACATGGTGTGGAGCGTGGCGCGATGAGCCTGACCGAAATCAACTTCGACGGGATCGTCGGCCCCAGCCACAATTATGCCGGGCTGAGCCTCGGCAACATCGCCAGCGCGAGCCATGCGGGCGATCCGTCCTATCCGCGCGCGGCGGCATTGCAGGGGGTGGCGAAGATGCGCGGCAATCTCGCGCGCCTCGGCGTGCAGGGCTTCCTGCTGCCGCTGCCGCGCCCCAATGGCGCGCTGGCGCAGGCGCTGGCGTTGGACGGCACCGAGCCGCCGCAGCTGCGCGCCGCGCCGTGGTCGGCCTCGAGCATGTGGACCGCCAACGCCGCGACCGTCTCGCCCGCCCCCGATACCGCCGACGGGCGCTGCCACCTCAGCCCTGCAAACCTCGTCACCATGCTGCACCGCGCGCAGGAATGGCCCGATACGCAGGCCCAGCTCAGGGTCGCTTTCGGAGACGAGCGGCACTTCGCGATCCACGACGCCGTGCCCCCCTCCTTCGGCGACGAGGGCGCGGCCAACCACATGCGGCTGTGCGAGACGCATGACGCGCCGGGCGTCGAGGTGTTCGTCTACGGCAGGCCGGGCGGGCGCTTTCCCGCGCGCCAGCACGAACAAGCCAGCCGCCTCGTCGCGCGCGCGCACGGCCTGGCGCCGGAACGCACCGTCTTCATCGAGCAGAACCCGCAAGCGATCGCGGCCGGCGCTTTCCACAATGACGTGGTGGCGGTGGCCAATGGCCGCGTGTTGTTCACCCATGCCGAGGCCTTCGCCGACCAGCAGGGTGCCTATGACGCGATCCGCGCCGCCTTCCCCGCGCTGGAGGTGGTCGAGGTGCCCTCGTCTGCGGTCTCGCTGCAGGAGGCGATCCGCACCTATCTATTCAATGCGCAGCTTCTCACGCTGCCCGATGGAAGCATGGCGCTGATCGTGCCCGAGGAATGCCGCGAGAGCGCTGCGGTGTGGGGCTGGGCCGAGACGATGCTGGCCGGCAACGGCCCGATCCGGCAGGTCATTCCAGTCGACGTGCGCCAGTCCATGGCTAACGGCGGCGGCCCCGCCTGCCTGCGCCTGCGCGTGGTGTGCGACTCGGCGACGGTCGACCCGCGCTTCCTGCTCGACGAGGCCAAGGCAGACGTTCTGGAGCGCACCATCGCCGCGCATTGGCCCGAACAGATCGACCCGTCCGATATCGGGACGCAGACCCTCGCGGACAGCGTGATCGCGGCACGCCTTGCCCTGCTGGAGGCGCTCGATCTGGCACAGCTTGGTTAACGCATTTGCGCGACCTGCCGCAGCAGGCGTAAGGTTACGACACTGTTAAAGCGACTCAGCCTGCCACGGAGTCGCCCAAGGGTCGGGAGACGCTATGCTGCGCAAGCTGGGAAGGCTGTTCGTGATCAAGAACCGCTTCGAGGCGTTCCTGATCATCTACGCCCTCGCCCTCGGGTCGAGCGCGCGGGGCATGGCCTATCTTCACGAATACCCTGGCTTGGGCGGGCACCTGCTGTTTCTGGCAACGACCGGCGCGGTGTTTCTGGCGGGTGCGAAGATCCTCGATTGCCTGAAGCTGGAGCGCGAAGTGGCCGAGTTGCGGGCGGCGCGTAGCGAATAGGGCAGGCCCGCGCACATGGCGCGGGCCCGCCCCACACTTCAGATCAGCGCCTTGCGGAAGATGATCTTTTCATCGCCCGCGCTGTAGTAGTCGCGGATCCGCGCCTCGCGATCATAGCCGAGCATGTCGTAAAACCCGCGCGTGCGTTCGAACGCGGGCGTGCCCGAGGTCTCGACCAGCAGCACGCGCACGCCCTGCCCACTGAGCTCGCTCTCGACATGCCGCATCAGTGCGGTGCCGATGCCCTGCCCGTGGGCTTCGGGATCGACGCAGATGCAGAGCGTGTTCCAGGTGCCCTCGGTCAGCGGTTCGGGCACGGTATAGGCAACGCCTTCGACGTGCCCGTCCCGTTCGGCGACGATCCAGCGCTGGGTGTCGCTGCCTCCGGCAAAGAAGGCCGCAGTCATTTCGTCCAGCATCTCGAAGGGAAACATGGCGTTGGCGTCGACCAGATGGGCAACGCGAGGCAGATCGCCGCGCACGAGCGGGCGGATAGCAATGTGTGTCATGGGTGTAGTCTTTCGGTGATTTGCTTGCGGTGAGCCGGCCGCCATGGCGCTATGCGCTGGCGTGGGTTCGTGCGGAGGCTGACCAATCAGAAGGTCAGCGAATGGTCGCAATTGTAAGCAAAAAATCTCCGAGAAAGGTGGGGGTTTCTGTTGCTACGTACCCCCGGACGCCCGGTATCCGATTCTGTTGCCCGGTTCGGTCCAACCGCGCTTTTTGGCCTAATAAAAGAAGGGCGTTAGCCCATCAATTACGCAGCGATTGCGAGTGCTTCGTTGTCGTTGGCACTTATGGGTTTTGAGCCTTATGCGGGTTACTCAGCCCGGGCAAAAACTACGCTTTTCAACACACGTCGATCCTGGTTCGGCCCCGTCAGGACATGCGGTAAACCGCAGATTCTGGTGGAGCCGCCGGGTACTGCCCCCGGGTCCGTTGCATCTATTGCACGCAGCAATTTATCGCCATATCCGGTCGAAACCGGCACGGTTGATATAGCGCGGCAATCCTGAATGTGAAGTGTATCTGCCCCTCCCGCTTGCGGGAGGGGAGCGAGGCTTGCCAGCTTGCTGGCTAGCCGCAGCGGGGTGGGCCTGCGAGCGGTCGCGCTTGCCCACCCCCAACCCCTCCCGCAA
>NZ_JAMNXL010000158.1 GCF_023653175.1 Erythrobacter sp.
GCGGGGCGATAGGTCGCCCCTTCGGCGAGCGCGATGTGCCGCACGATGGCCTCGGGGGTGGCGCCGCTCCCGGTCGCCGCCGGGGCGGCGGGCAGGGGTGCGGGGCGCGGGGCCGGGGGCTCGGGCTCAGCCGGCGGGGCGGGCGGTTCGGCTGCGCGCGTCACCTCGGGCAGGGCGCGCGGGCGGGCGAGCGCTTCTTCGAGATCGGCGCGCGGCGGCGGGGACGGGGGCGCGCGGCGCACCTGTTGGGGCGCGGCGGCGGCCTCGGCGAGGCGGTCGGTGAGCAGCGCCTCCATCGCACCCTCGGCCGCTTCGGGCAGCGGGATCAGCCCCTGTCCGCCCCCGCGACCGGCCGTGCGCACCGGCCCGACATGCACCGCCACCGGCCGCCGGCTGATAGCCGGGCCGAGCCCGAGGAATTGCCCGCGCTGGAGATCGCGAATACGCTCGGCCTGCCGCCGGTCCATGCCGAGCAGGTCGGCGGCGCGCTGCATATCGATGTCGAGGAAGGTGCGCCCCATCAGGAAATTGGACGCCTCGGCCGCGACGTTCTTGGCCAGCTTGGCGAGCCGCTGGGTGGCGACGATCCCGGCAAGGCCGCGCTTGCGCCCGCGGCACATCAGGTTGGTCATCGCCGCCAGCGTCAGGCGGCGGGTCTCGTCGTTCATCTCTCCCGCGGCGGCCGGCGCGAACATCTGCGCCTCGTCGACCACCACCAGCGCGGGATACCAGTTCTCGCGCGGGGCATCGAAGAGCGCGGTGAGGAACAGCGCGGCGCAGCGGATCTGGGCCTCGACCTCGAGCTCGTCCAGCGCCAGCACCACCGAGGCGCGGTGCTGGCGCACGCGCGCGGCAAGCTCCTCGATCTCGCGCGCCGAATAAGCACCCGCATCGATCACCACATGGCCGAATGCATCGGCGAGGGTGACGAAATCGCCCTCGGGATCGATGATGATCTGCTGCACCTGCCCGGCGCATTCCTCGAGCAGGCGGCGCAAGAGGTGCGACTTTCCCGAGCCCGAATTGCCCTGCACCAGCAGACGCGTGGCGAGGAGCTCGGCTAGATCGATGCCGATCGCCTCTCCGCCTGGCCCGCGCCCGATGTCGATATGTGCTGTCACCCGGGAGGGATTAGGGAGGCGGCGGCCCCGAGCAAAGACGCGTCCTGCAAGTTTTCCAGCGTTTCCCCCACCTAGCGCGCGGCAGCCCGCTCCGGCCCCAGCATTAGCGCCGCGATCTCGCCGCGGGTGCGCAGCGACTGGACGAGCAGATAGACCGACAGGAACATCATCCCGCCGAACACCGCGACCAGCCCCAGTGCAAGGCCGGCGGGGCGGAAGTTGTGGCGCCACGATACCCAGATTCCCGACAGCAGCAGGAAGCACAGGAAGTCGAAATTGAATTGCCCGGGCCAGGCCATCTCCGCCATGTCGCCGAAGAAGATCGGCACGAGGTTCCAGCCATGGTTGGCGATGGTGACGGCTGTGTAGCCGACAATCGCCAGCATGCAGGCGACGAGGAACAGACGGAACAGCATCATGGCGCATTCTCTCCCATGGGTTCGTTTTAGGTGTTTGTAGCGTATGCTACATATTCTACATGCGAGCGTTTGACATGATATATGTAATGTGAAATTCTCGACGCGAGCAAAGGAGACTCGCGTGAAACGCTCCGAACAGAAGGCTGCCACCCGCGCGGCGATCCTCGATCTGGCGTCGAGGCGGCTGCGCGCCGAGGGGCTCGCGGGCAACGGCGTGCAGCGGCTGATGCGCGATCTCGGGCTCACGCATGGCGGCTTCTATGTCCACTTCCCGAGCAAGCAGGCGCTCGACGCGGCGGCGCTGGAGGCGGCAATGGCGGAGCGCGCGCAGCGCCTCGATGCGCTGCCGCAAGCGCTCACGCGGGCCGAGCGGCGCAAGCTGCGGGCGCGCCGCTATCTGTCGCGCCAGCACCGCGACCATCCCGAGGCCGGCTGCCCGCTCGCCGCACTTGCCAGCGAGGCACCGCGTGCGGGCGCCGAGGTGCGCGATGCGTTCCAGCGGATGCTCGCCGAGGTCGTGACCGATGGCGACAATCCGCAAGACCCGGCCCCGCCATCCGAGGAACTGGCGCTGCTCGCGCTCGCCGCGGGCGGGCTCGCGCTGGCCCGCGCGGTGCCCGATCCGGCCCTGTCCGACGCCATTCTCGCCGCTTGCCGCGATGCCGCAGGCCGCCTCGCCGATGCCTACGCCGATATTCAGGGAGACCCGCAATGAGTGACTGGAAACCCACCGCCTGCCTGATCTGCTCATTGAACTGCGGGATCGAGGTGCAGACCGAAGGCGGGCGCATCACCCGCGTGCGCGCGGACAAGAACCATCCCGTCAGCCAGGGCTATCTGTGCGAGAAGGCGCAGCGGATGGACGCCTATCAGCAGGGCCGCGACCGCCTCTCCTCGCCGATGCGCCGCCGCGCCGACGGCACCTACGAGGCGATCGATTGGGCTACCGCGATCAGCGAGATCGCCGCCAAACTTGCCGCAGTGCGCGACGAGCACGGGGGCGAGAGCATCTTCTACTTCGGCGGCGGAGGGCAGGGGAATCACTTGCCCGGCGTCTATTCGCAGAGCACGCTTGCCGCGCTCGGCGTGCGCTACCGCTCGAACGCGCTGGCGCAGGAGAAGACCGGCGAGGCCTGGGTGCAGGCGCGCATGTTCGGCTGCGGGATGCACCACGATTTCGAGCACGCCGAGGTCGCCCTGCTGATCGGCAAGAACCCCTGGCAATCGCACGGATTCCCGCGCGCGCGGCTGGTGCTGCGCGAGATCGCAGCCGACCCGGGCCGCGCGCTGATCGTGATCGATCCGCGCCGCAGCGAGACCGCGGCGATGGCAGACTTCCACCTCGCGATCCGCCCGGGAACCGACGCCTGGTGCCTCGGCGCGCTGGCGGCGATCCTTGTTCAGGATGACCTCGCCAACCGCGCCTGGATGGAAGGCCACGTCGCCAACGCCGAGCCGGTGCTGGAGGCGCTCGGGCGCATTCCCGTCAGCCAGTTCGCGCAAGTTTGCGGGGTTGAAGAGACGCTGCTGCGCGCCGCCGCAAGGCGGATGGCGGCAGCCGCGACCATGGCCTCGATGGAAGACCTCGGCATGCAGATGGGCGTGCATTCCACCCTCGGCTCCTACCTGCACCGGTTGATAATCGGCCTAACCGGGGCCTTCGGGCGGAAGGGGACAAGCTATGCCTTCATCCCCTTCCGTCCGCTGGGGGCCGGCGGGGGCGGCGGATCAAGCAGCATGACCGCGGGTGAACGCAACTTCCGCCGCTCGCCCGTCACAGGCTTCCCGGTCGTCATGGGCCTCATCCCCTGCAACGCGATCACCGAGGAAATCCTCACCGATCACCCGCACCGCTTCCGCGCGATGATCATAGAGAGTTCCAACCCGGTCCACTCGCTCGCGGATTCGGCGCGGATGCGCGAGGCCCTGCGCGCGCTCGATGTCAGCGTCGTCATCGACGTCGCCATGACCGAGACCGCGCGCGCGGCCGATTACGTGCTTCCCGCCAGCAGCCAGTTCGAGAAGGCCGAGGCGAGCTTCTTCAACTTCGAGCCCGAGGCCAACGCCTTCCAGCTGCGCCATCCGCTCTTCCCCCCGCGCGATGGTACGCTCGAGGAGGGCGCAATCCACGCGCATCTGTGCGAGGCGCTCGGCGTGTTCGGAGAGGCGGAGGTGGCCCCCTTGCGCGCGGCGGCGGAGCAGGGGCTCGATGCTCTGGCAATGGCCTTTATGCAGACCATTGGCGCGAACCCCGCGCTGATGCCGGTCGCATCGGTGCTGCTCTACCGCGCTCTCGGCCCGGTGCTGCCCGAAGGCTTGAGCAATGCCGCAGGCGTGTGGGGCGTCGCGCAGCTGTTCGTCAGCGCCTTCCCGGAAGAGGCCGCGCGCGCGGGATACGAAGGCCAGCTGGCGGGCAACCGGCTCTTCGAAGCAATCCTCGGCTCGCCCTCGGGCACGGTCTTCGCGCGGCAGGACAGCGAGGACAGCTGGAAGCGCCTGCGCAGCCCCGGCCAGCAGATCAACCTCCACATCCCCGAGATGATCGAGGCGCTGCTGGCGCTCGATCCGGCAGGCCCCCCGCGCGATGCCGAGTACCCCTTCATCCTCTCGGCCGGCGAGCGCCGGACCGAGACCAGCAACACCTCGATCCGCAACCCCGACTGGCTGCGCAAGGGCGCGCTCGAGAGCACCTTGCGCATCCACCCCGATGATGCCGCGCAGCTGGGGCTGGCCGATGGAGCGGCGGTTGATGTCATCTCGAGCCGTGCCCGCGCGCGCACCGTGGTGGAGCTCAGCGAAGGCAGCCGCCGCGGCCATGTCTCGCTGCCCAACGGGCTGGGGCTCGACGTGGCGGGGCCGGACGGCAAGGTGCGCCGCCACGGCGTCGCCCTTAACGAACTCACCGATTACCGTTGGCGCGATCCGGTGGTGGGGACGCCCTGGCACAAATACGTGCCGGTGCGCCTCGAACCGGTCGGCTGAGCGCACGCGCTTCTTGCCGGAAAGATGGTCCTGACGCGGCGGGCCTCAGTTCGTCTCCTCGTGGTAGAGGATGGCAAGCTCGGTCCGGCTCCTCACGTCGAGCTTCTCGAAGATCGTGTGCAGATAGACCTTGATCGACCCCTCGCTCATTGACAGCTCCTCGCCGATCTGCCGGTTGCGCAAGCCCCGCGCGACCCGCTCGACGATCTCCTTCTCGCGCCGCCCGAGCGCATCGATCCGGCGCGCAGGCTTGTCGCCCGAGGTCAGATCGATGATCCGTGCGGCGAGCCGGGGGTCGATCGTTGTCCGGCCCTTGCTGGCGGCGCGGATGCAATCGATGAGGAAGTCCTCGGCGTCCTCCTTGAGGGCGATCCCGGAGGCTCCGTGACGGATCGCGGCGAGGAGCTGCTGGTCATCGATGCTGGCGGTCAGTATCACCACCGGGCGCGTGTCCCCGCTCTCGCGCAGCGCGGCAAGGGCTGCGATCCCGTCACGCCCGGGCATTGCGACATCGAGCACCACCACGTCGGGATCCTGCTCGGCAATCGCGGCCAGCGCGGCATCGCCGTCCCCGACCGAGGCGACCACCGCCATGCCGGCGGTCCGCAGCACCGCCTCGAGCCCGGCCCTCAGGAACGGGTGGTCATCGGCGACAAGGACGTTGATCATGCTTCGCTCCGCTCGGGCAGGTTGATCATCAGGTGCGCCCCCGTCTCGCAAGCGCATACAGCAAGCCGCCCGCCATTGGCACGCGCTCTTTCCTCGAGCGTGCGGGGATGGGGCGGGGGGGTGCCGGTGAAGCCCGTCCCGTCATCGCGGATGTCGAGATCGATCCCCGCCGCACCGCGCGATATGCCGATGGTGAAGCGCTTGGCCTTGCCGTGCCGCACGCCGTTTGCCACCGCCTCGCGCGCGATCTGCTGGATTTCGTAGGCCAGCGCCACCGGCACCGCGAGATCCGCAGGTGCGGTGGCCACGCGCACCTCGGCGTGCCAGTTGCGCTCGAGCTCGCCTGCCACCCGCTGCATCTGGGCCGCCAGGCTGACCGCCGCGGGCTCGAGATCGGTGCGGCGCAGGCGCTCGATCATCTCGCGCAGATGGCGGTGCTCGGCGCTGAGGCTCGCTTTCATCTCGTCGAATTGGGCTTCGGCGTCGCCCCCGGAGCGCACCTGAGCACGCAGCGCCTCGATTCGGAAGCGCACCCCGGCGAGGGTTTGAGCGACACTGTCATGGAGGTCGCGGGCCAGCGTGGTGCGCAGCTGCGCGACGGCCGCCTCGCGCGAGATATGCGAAAGCAACAGCCGGTCAAGCGCAGCCGCGATCTCCTGCGCGATGGCGGGCGCCTTGGCGAGGTCGTCGATGCTGATGCCCGGATTGCCGCTGAGGATCAGCACCCCCTGGCCTGACGAGCTGCGGATCGGGATCATCAGCCCCTCGGCAATCGCGAAATAGTCCAGCAGCGGCGTGGTCAGGGCTTCGCGCCGCGCGGTCACCCGCCCTTCCGCGGTCGACACCAGCAGCCGCCGGCGCTCGCGATCGAACAGGGCGAAGGGCAGGTCGGCGGGGACTGCCAGCGCGTCTGGCGGCAGGTGCCGGATCACCGGAACAGTGCCCGGCACCTCGCTCAGCAGCACATACGGATCCTCGTTGCTCCACCACCCCATGTAGAGGCAAGGCGAACCGGTCGCCTTCATCGCGTAGTCGGCGATTTCGGCGACAGGGATCACGTCGCTGCTTTCGCTCGCCAGGTCGAGGCGGGCAGCCGCGCGCACCCGGCGCTGGAGACCGAACCACACCAGGATCAGCGACAGCAGGATCATGTAGGTGCCGCGCCGACCGAAACGGTAAAGCTCGACATCGAAGCCGGCCCAATCGAGCCACACCCCGACCGCAAGATAGCTCGCGCTCAGCAGGCCAGCGATGATCGCCATGCCCGACCAGCCCCAGCGCACGGTGGCGGTCAGGATGATGAAGATGAACGACGACAGGAACGGGCTGGTGAAATCGGTGGAACTGCTCTCGGTGAGGTAGATGGCGATCAGGAAGACCGCGCAATCGAGCAGCAGCGCCGGGATCCGCAGCGTGACATCGCGCCACCAGCTGTCCCAGATCGCCGCCAGCAGCGCGAGCGAGAGCACCGCATAGCCGCCGAGGAAAAGATACCCCTCGGCAGGGTTGCGGACCGGCTGATCGGGATCGGCATAGAGGACAAGCAGAAACACCAGGGCAAGCGCAAGCCTGCACAAGGCGATGGCGCGGCCCGAATGGTAATCGAGAATGCGCTTCAGCATGCCCTCGTTTCACGCCCCGCTGGCCGGTGTTGCCGCATGCGCCCGGCGTCCTATCATGTGCTTCAAGCACAAAGCGCGACCATTTTGAAGCGCACCGGCCCCGCAGACGGGCTCTAGCTGCCGTCGGCGGCCACCAGCACGAAGGGGCTCCATGCCGCCGGGTGCGCCCAGAACTCCTTCCAGCCCGGCACCGCCGATCCGTCGTTGCGCTGGCCCGTGCGCACCGCGATCATCGCCTGGCGCAGGGCTTCGGCCTTGGGAAGGCCGGTGCGCGACAGGCGCATGGTTTCCACCGTCAGCACCGCGGTCACCTCGTCCGAGACCCGCCAGTGGCTGACCAGCATCGCCTTGGCCCCGGCATGAAGGAAGGCGCGGGCAAGGCCCGAGAGGCTTTGCGAGCCCGGCGTGCCATCGGAGGCAGCGGTGTTGCAGGCCGAAAGAATCAGCCACTCGGCGGTGAGCGAAAGCCGGGCCGCCTCGCTCGCCGTGAGCAGGCCATCGTCCAGCGCGGTGGCGGTGGCAGGCGGCGTGAAGACAAGGCCCGGCTCGCCCCCGCGACCGACCTCCTTGGGCAGCAGGCCATGGGTGGCAAAGGCGATGGTCCCCGCGCTGGCAAGGCGGTCATCCTGCTTGAGCGCAGCCTCCGTCGCCGCCGGCCCGAGGCGCAGGCCGCCCGGGGGTGCATCGAGAGCTGCGGCCATGCTCTTCAATTCGATCTCGGTGCCCGGCAGCGGCGACAGCTTGCGCAGGGCATCGGGGGAGGCGACGGCGATCCCCTGCAACGCGCCGCGCGTGAGGCGGCGGCCGCCCTGCTCGACACTGCGCGCCGCGCCCGCCGTGCCCTCTAGGCTGGGCGCTCCGTAGCCGAGGAAATCGCGCCGAGGCCCGGCCGCATCGAGCCGCGGACGCACGATCCGCAGCGCCGAGACCGCCGGAAGGCTGATGAAGGCGTACCGGTCGCCCAGCCATGCGGACTGCCTCAGGGTCTCGACATCGCCCGCATCGGCCTTGTCCCTGGCAGGATCGAACTGCGTGATCAGGACGGGCAGCGGCAAGCCGCCCAGCGGCCCGGCGACCGTGACGAAGACGCGCTTCGCCTTGCCCAGCGCGGGTTCGAGCGGCTGGAATATCGTGGTGTAGAGCCGGTAGGCCGCCTCGCGATCGAAGCGCGGGAAGAAGGCGTCGATCCCCTCGAGCGCACCCGTCTGGTCGGAGGTGACATCGAGGTCCGCGTCGGAGAGGCAATTGGCTTCGTCCATGCGGCAGCGCAGCCTTGCGACAAGCCGGGCGAC
>NZ_JAMNXL010000159.1 GCF_023653175.1 Erythrobacter sp.
GACTTCCTCGATTTCCTTGTTGTAGATGTCGCGGATCGCACGCTTGATGAGGTCGCTGTCCGAGTGGATCAGCGCAGGGGCGACCGAGGCGAGAGTGTTCTCGCGGATCTCGTCCCATACGCGGGCGAGGTAATCGAAGTCGCGCTTGATCTCGGGCTTGGTGCGGCTCATGCCGGCGGTGCGCACGATCAGGCCCATGGTCCGGGGCAGCTTGAGGTCCGAGACCATGTCCTTCAGCCGCTTGCGATCGCTGGTCGAGCTGATCTTGCGGCTGATCCCGCCGCCGTGCGACGAGTTGGGCATCAGCACGGTGTAGCGCCCGGCGAGGCTGAGATAGGTGGTCAGCGCCGCACCCTTGTTGCCGCGCTCTTCCTTGACGACCTGGACGAGCAGCACCTGACGGCGCTGGATGACGTCCTGGATCTTGTAGCGGCGGCGCAGCGCCATGCGCTTGGCGCGCACTTCGTCGACCTGCTTGGCGCGGCTGCGGCCGCCCTTGTCCCGTCCGCCGTTGTCGCCGCGATCACCCTTGGCACCGCCCTGACGGCGGCGACCACGGCCGCGGCCGCGACGTTCATCGCCGCCTTCTTCGCCGTTCTCGCCGGAGGTTTCTTCGCCTTCGCCTTCGCCCTCATCGTCGGAAGCCTCGTCGTCCGAACCTTCTTCCTCGTCCGATGCGCCGCCTTCGATGGTGGCGACGTCGTCCTTGTCGGAGGTGTCGACTTCCTCGACGCCGTTCTCGGCGAAGTCCTCGGCCAGCGCCTCGCCGCTTTCGTCCTCGGCGTCATATTCGCCGCCGGGCGAGATGCCTTCGTCCTCGTCCTCGGCGCGCAGCCGCTCTTCTTCCTCGGCGGCCTCGGCCTCTTCGGCGAGCAGCGCGTCACGATCCGCCTTGGGGATCTGGTAGTAGTCGGGGTGGATCTCGCTGAAGGCGAGGAAGCCGTGGCGATTGCCGCCGAAGTCGACAAAAGCCGCCTGCAGCGAGGGCTCGACCCGGGTTACCTTGGCGAGATAGATATTGCCCTTGATCTGCTTGTGTTCGGCAGATTCAAAGTCGAATTCCTCAATCCGGTTGCCTTGCAGAACCGCCACCCGGGTTTCTTCCGGGTGGCGCGCATCGATAAGCATGCGCGTTGCCATTCAAATGTCTCCATGCGCCCGGCCTTGCCCGCGAACGGACGTGAAGGGGGCGCGCATATTGTGGTGAACCGGCGCGCCCGAAGGCCTTGCCGGAAGGGAAAATCGCGCTGTGAAGGCCGGAGGCGCTCGGCGCGAAGCTCGTGTCTGCAGTGGCGAGCGTGCGGCCAGGTGCCGCGCCTTCTCCCGCACCGGCACAAAGGCGCAAATTGCGCGTGGTGCTGGTTGTCCGGGAAAAGCGATCTGTCACTGCATCAACCTGTACTGGACCGGGGTGCGAAGAATGTCGTGTCCCCGGAAGCAAGAGGCGGGCGGGAGTGCGCATGTGCGCCCTGATCCGCGCCTCTATGACAACATCGCTAGCACTGTGGGGCCAGCCCCGCAACTCTATTGCGTTTGCAAGCCCCGAGCCCGTAAGCCGCAAAGCGCAATGAGTTATCGCACCCTCCTGTTGATCGTTCTCCTCCTGCCCGCGGCACTGCTTGGCGGCGCCAAGGCGCTGGGGCTGGTGATCCCGGTGCCGATCTGGGGCCGCGAATATGTGCTCCACTTCCCCTTCGCGGACGAGGCTGCCGCGCCGCTCGAACTGCCCGGCGTCGAAGGCCCTGAGGATCCCACGCGCCCGCTGGTGGTGATCGATGCCGGGCACGGCGGGCGCGATCCGGGCGCAGTCGGCACCGACGCCGACGGCAGGCGCTTCGAGGAAAAGGCCATCACCCTCGCCATCGCGCTGGCGCTGCGTGACGAGCTGCTCAAACAGGGCGGCGTGCGCGTCGCGCTGACCCGCGCCGACGACCGCATCGTGCCGCTCCCCCACCGCCCCGAGATCGCCCGGCTGCTCGAGGCCGATCTGTTCATCTCAATCCACGCCGACAGCGCAGGCGATCAGAACGACACCGTCAGCGGCGCGAGCATCTACACGCTTTCGAACGAAGCCTCGAGCGAGGCGGCGGCGCGCTTTGCCGCACGTGAGAACGACGCCGACCGATTGAACGGCATCACCATCGCGGGCGCGAGCAAGAATGTCAGTGCGATCCTCGTCGAGCTGTCGCAGCAGCGCACCCAGGAGGATGCGCTGGCTTTTGCGGGCCTCGTGCTGCGCGAGGGCGAGAGCGCGCTCGCCTTCGTCCCCCAGCCGCGCCGCTCGGCCGCGCTCGCGGTCCTGCGCGCGCCCGATGTGCCCTCGGTATTGTTCGAAAGCGGCTTCGTCACCAACCAGACGGACCGGGCACAGCTCACCACGCCCGAGGGCCGGGCGCGCTATGCCGGGGTGCTGGCGCGCGCGATCCGGGTCTATTTCGCGCGCCGTGCCGAGACGCCCGGGGACGGGGAATAGGTTTGCAATCGCGCTAGCCTTGGCGCGGTGCAGCGTGCTAGTTGGCGCCCGCCAATGACCGAAACCACTCCCTCTTCCGACCAGCTTTCGACCTGGGCCTACCTGCGCTACCGCGTCAACCGCGACATTGGCGCAGGGCTCGCCTGGTTCGGCGCGCGCTGGAAACAGAGCCGGCTGTTCCGGCTTGCCGCGATCGCCTTCGGGGTGTTCCTCGCCCTGTGGCTCGCGCTGTTCGTGTGGCTCGCCAGCGACCTGCCCGAGGCCGAGGCGCTGCTCGATTACGAGACCCCGCTGCCGACCGTGGTGCGCGGGATGGATGGCGAGATCATCCATTCCTACGCCCGCGAACGCCGCGTGCAGCTGCAATATGCCGATTTCCCGCAGAAGCTGATCGAGGCCTATCTCGCCGCCGAGGACAAGACCTTCTTCAGCCACGGCGGGGTCGATTTCCTCGGCACGGCCAATGCGGTGTTCGACTATGCGACCAAGGTCGGCTCGGGCGAGCGCGCGGTGGGGGGCTCGACGATCACCCAGCAGGTCGCCAAGAACCTGCTCTTGGGCGACGAATATTCGGTGACCCGCAAGCTCAAGGAAATGATCCTCGCCGGGCGCATCGAGCAGGTGCTGACCAAGCAGGAGATCCTCGAGCTCTATCTCAATGAAATCCCGCTCGGGCGGCGCTCTTTCGGGGTGCAGGCGGCCGCGCGCGCCTATTTCGACAAGGACGTCGACCAGCTCGAACTGCACGAGATGGCCTTCCTCGCGATCCTGCCCAAGGCGCCCGAGCGTTACGGGCGCAAGGGCCAGGAAGACGCGGCACTCGAACGCCGCAATTTCGTGCTCGACCAGATGGAGAAGAACGGCTTCATCACCGGCTCCGAACGCCGCGCGGCGGCCGCGCAGCCCCTGGGGCTTGTCACCCAGCGGCGCGAACGCAGCGTCGATGCGGGCTATTTCCTCGAAGAAGTGCGCCGCGAGCTGATCGCGCGCTTCGGCGAGACGGCGGAGAAGGGGCCGAACTCGGTCTATGCTGGCGGACTGTGGGTGCGCACCAGCCTCGATACGCAGATGCAGCTCGCCGCGCGCGACGCGCTGAGAGAAGGCCTGCTGCGCTACCACGGCGGTCGCGCCTGGGCAGGGCCGATCGCCACGCTCGACCTGTCGGAGGGCAATTGGGCGAGCCAGCTGCAATCCTCGCCGCTCGGCATCAGCTACAAGGACTGGCGGATCGGCGTCGTCACCCGCCGCAGCGGCCAGAACGCGACGATCGGGTTCGCCGATGGCAGCGAGTCGCCGCTGATCGGGCTGCCCAATGCCCTCAAGGCGGGCGATGTCATCGCCGCCAGCCCCTCGGGCAGTGGCTTTGCCGTGCGCACCATCCCCGAGGCGCAGGGCGCGCTGGTGGTCGAGCAGGCGCAGACCGGCCGCGTGCTGGCCATGCAGGGCGGTTTCGACAACCGCCTGTCGGACTTCAACCGCGCCACCCAGGCCAACCGCCAGCCGGGCTCGACGATCAAGCCCTTCGTCTATGCCGCCGGGCTCGATAACGGGATGACCCCCTCGACCCAGGTCGATAATTCGCGCTTCTGCTACTATCAGGGCGCAAACCTCGGCGAGAAGTGCATTCGCGGATCGGGCAGCGGCGGGCAGCACCCGATGCGCTTCGGGCTCGAGCAGTCGCAGAACATCATGACCGTGCAGATCGGGATGACAGCGGGCATGCCCAACGTCGTCAAGGGGATCGAAAAGGTCGGGATCGGCAAGTTTCCGGCCTATCCCTCGACCGCGCTGGGAGCAGGGGAGACGACGCTGGTCAAGATGGTCGCGGCCTATGCGGCGCTGGCCAATCACGGACGGCTCAATCCGCCGACGCTGATCGACTATGTGCAGGATCGCCGCGGCAAGGTGCTGTGGCGCGCCGATGCCCGCGAGTGCCGCGGCTGCAACATGCCCAAGTGGGACGGCAAGCCGATGCCGCGCTTCGGGGTGATGGGCACGCAGGCGATGGACGCGCGCACCGCGTTTCAGGTGATGCACATGCTGCGCGGCGCGGTCAGCCGCGGCACGGCGACCGTGCTCAACCCGCTCGGCCTGCCGCTGTTCGGCAAGACCGGCACCACCACCGGCCCCAAGGACGTGTGGTTCATCGGCGGCACCCAGCAAATGATTGCGGGCGCTTACGTGGGCTTCGACCAGCCGCGTAACATGGGCGGCTATGCCTATGGCGGCACGATCTCCGCGCCGATCATCAAGAGCCTGATCGAGAAGACCAAGCTCAGGTGGTCCGATCTTCCCCCCGTCGCCCCCACGGGCGTGCGCATGGTGCGGATCGACCGCCGCTCGGGCAAGCGGGTGTTCGATGGCTGGCCGACCGATGATCCCAAGTCGGCGATCATCTGGGAGGCCTTCAAGCCCGATACCGAGCCCGAGCGCTACACCCGTCAGGATGCAATCGCCGCCAAGCGCAACGAAATCCTCGCGCTGATCCGCGCCGGACGCCAGAGCGCGGCGGCCGCCGTGGTCGATACGCCGCCCGAGGAAGGCAGTGTTGTCGAGGAAGGCGGGCTTGACTGACGCGCCGCCCGATTTTGGCCGGAACCGCTGGCTGGGCTGGCGGGTTGGGGAGGGTATGAACCGCTTCATCCGATCCGTCGCCGCGCTGGCTCTTGCCGCGTTGATCGCCACCACCGCCTCGGCCGAGCTGAAACGGGACGCCACGGCCCCGCTGTTCACCACCCGCGCCGCGCTGGCGGGCAAGGAGTTCGGCTTCAGCCTCAAGGCGGCGCTCGCCAAGGGGCCGGTGGTGCTCTATTTCTACCCCAAGGCCTTCACGCAAGGGTGCACGCTCGAGGCCAATGCCTTTGCCGAGGCGATGCCGCAGTTCAAGGCCGCCAGGGCCACGGTCATCGGCATGTCGGCCGACGATATCGCGACCCTCAAGGATTTCAGCCGCAAGGAATGCCGCGATGCCTTCCCGGTCGGGGTCGCCTCGCCGCAGATCAGCAAGGCCTATGACGTGGCGATGGCCTCCGGGCTGACGCGGCGCACTTCCTACGTGATTTCGCGGGATGGCCGGATCGTTGCGGTCCATTCCAACGCGGACTACCGCGACCATGTCGCCAAGACGCTTGCCGCGGTGCGGATGCTCGGGACGTAGCGCGAGGGGGCGCAGGCGCTTTACAATCGCGCCCGCAACGCTAAGCGCGTCGGCCTCATGTTGCTTTTCGCCACGAAGGACTGACCGATGCGGGCCGAGGCCCAGGCATACATCAACCGGATCGAAGCGGCCCTCGCACTGGTGCGCCTGTCGCTCGACTGGGAGCGCGCGCTGCGGCGCCTGGACGAGCTGAACGCGCGGGTGCAGGACCCGAACCTCTGGGACAATCCCAAGCAGGCGCAGGCGATCAGCCGCGAGCAGAAGACGCTCGAGACCGCGGTGAACACCGTCAACGAAATCGCCGCCGAAATGGCCGACGCGATCGAGTTCATCGAACTGGGCGAGGCAGAGGGGGAGGACACCATCGTCGATGATGGCCTCGCCACGCTCGCCGCGCTCGCCGACCGGGCCGATGCCGACAAGGTCCAGGCGCTGCTCTCGGGCGAGGCGGACGGGAACGACACCTATCTCGAAATTCACGCCGGTGCGGGCGGCACGGAGAGCCAGGACTGGGCCGAAATGCTCCTGCGCATGTACGCCCGCTGGGCCGAGCGGCGCGGCTTCAAGGTCGAGACGGTCGAGTATCAGGCGGGCGAACAGGCCGGGATCAAGTCGGCGACCCTACATATCAAGGGCGAGGGCGCTTATGGCTACGCCAAGACCGAAAGCGGCGTCCACCGCCTCGTCCGCATCAGCCCCTATGACAGCTCGGCGCGCCGCCACACCAGCTTTTCGAGCGTGTGGGTGTTCCCGGTGATCGACGATACCTTCGAGATCGACATCAACCCGGCCGACCTCAAGATCGACACCTACCGCGCGAGCGGAGCGGGCGGGCAGCACGTCAACACGACCGATTCGGCGGTGCGCATCACCCACCAGCCGACCGGCATCGTCGTGGCGAGCCAGCAGGACCGCAGCCAGCACAAGAACCGCGAAATCGCGATGAACATGCTCAAAGCGCGCCTCTACGAAGCGGAGATGCGCTCGCGCGAGGAAGCGGCCAGCGCCGAACACTCGGCCAAGAGCGACATCGGGTGGGGCCACCAGATCCGCTCCTACGTGTTGCAGCCCTACCAGATGGTCAAGGACCTGCGCACCGGCGTGGTCTCGACCTCGCCCGACGCGGTGCTCGACGGCGCGATCGACCCCTTCATCTCGGCCGCGCTCGCGCAGCGCGTGACGGGCGAGACGGTCGAGATCGAGGACGTGGAGTAGGCCATGGGCCGCATGCGGCATGCGATTCTGCCCGCTGCCGCCACGCTCGGCGTGGCTCTGCTGGCCGGTTGCGACGCGATCGCGCCCGCAGCCTCGGACCGCCCCGAAACCGCTCTGCAATTCCCCGCGCCCGACCGGCCGGTGGCCGCGGTCGTCTCGACCCAGTTCTCCAACGAGGACGCGCGCGACGAGCGCAACGAGGCGCAGGTGGTAATGGACCTTGCCGACCTGCGCCCCGGCATGACCGTCGCCGACATCGGCGCGGGCGAGGGCTATTACACCGTCCGCCTTGCCGAACGCGTCGGCGCGGACGGGCGCGTGCTGGCGCAGGACATCAGCCGCGAGGCGCTCGACCGGCTCGGGCGAAGGGTGGAACGTGAGCGGCTCGAGAACATCTCGATCAAGTTCGGCGATATCGACAACCCGCAGCTTCCGCCCGACAGCTTCGACCGGATCTTCATGGTGCACATGTACCACGAGGTGACCGAGCCCTATGCCTTCCTGTGGAACATGTGGCCCGCGCTCGGCAATGGCGGGCAGATCGTGGTGGTCGAAAGCGACAGCCCCGTGGGCCGCCACGGCCTGCCGCACAACGTGCTGTTCTGCGAGTTCGAGGCAGTCGGCTATGTCCTCGTCGAATATATCGAGCGGCCCGACATCAAGGGCTATTTCGCCCGTTTCGAGCGCGGCCGCGAACGCACGGCGCCGGACAAGATCAAGGTATGCGATGCCGGCTGACGGCGCGCAGGCGCCGAGGTTGCCGAGCGGGGCTCCGCGCACTATGGCAAGAATTCGAAATACCGCGCCACAGTGGCGCAGAGGGGATCTTCATTGTTCAAGGGATTGAGCCCGATCGTCTACGGCGGGCGTGAAGTGTGGCCGCTGGTCGAAGGCGGCAAGGGAGTGTCGGCCACCAACCACGCCAGTTCGGGCGCATGGGCGGCCGCGGGCGGGATCGGCACGGTAAGCGCGGTCAACGCCGACAGCTATGACGAGAATGGCAACGTCATTCCCCAGATCTACCATGGCCGCACCCGCGAGGAGCGCCACCAGGAGCTGATCCGCTACGCCATCGAAGGCGCCGCGACGCAGGTCAAGAAGGCCTACGAGATCGCGGGCGGCAAGGGCGCGATCAACATCAACGTCTTGTGGGAAATGGGCGGGGCGCAGGCCGTGCTCGAAGGCGTGCTCGAACGCACCCGCGGCATGGTGACGGGCGTCACCTGCGGGGCGGGGATGCCCTACAAGCTCGCC
>NZ_JAMNXL010000160.1 GCF_023653175.1 Erythrobacter sp.
CGAGGTCGGCGATGATCGGGTTCTGGCTTTGCATTTTTTCTTTTTGGGGGTGCTTGCACGGAAGTGCAAGCGCCCTCCTCGCTCATGCGACCTAAAGGTCGCGTCGCTGCGGGCGGCCGGTTGGCCTTGCGGACGTGCTGCGCCGACCGTTCACCGCCAAACGATCACTCGGCAGTAGCCGCGTTTCGCTTCGCGCTGGGCTGGGCTGGGCGCCTCAGAACTCGACCTTGGTGGCCGCACCGTCGAGGCCGCGCTGGCCGCCGTCGGGGTTCTCGGCGATGAACTGGTAGTTGAGCGCGGCCGCAAAGCACAGCCATGCCAGATAGGGCAGCAGCAGCAGCCCCGCCGTGCGCCGCACGCGCCACACCAGCGCGAGCGCGACAGCCAAGCTCACGATGCCGAAGCCGATCACCATCAGGGCGATTCCCATCTCCTGCATCCCGAAGAACACCGCGCTCCAGCTTTGCGTCACGAGGAAATGCACCGCGAAGACGATCAGCGCGAGCCCGCGCCCCGGCGCGCCCCAGGCGCTGGCGACCAGTGCGAGCGACAGGCCGATCAGCACGAACAGCCCCGTCCACACGATTCCGAACACCACCGGCGGCGGATAGATGGCCGGCTTGACGAGCCCGGCGAACCACGCCGTGTCGGGCCCGCCGAACTGGCTCGCGAAAAACCCGACGAGCAGCACCAGCGGCACCATGAACAGCGCCCAGCGCAGGAAGCTGGCGCGCAGCTGGGCGGGGGAAGCAAGGACGTTCATGCACTCATCCCATCATAGGCCGGTCAATGTCCGGGCGGGGAGCGCGGCGATACCAGAGCCGCGCGGCCGCGCCAACATCTTGGCCTCAAGTAGCGCAGCGATAGGCCGCAAGGACGCCGCATGGAGCGAAGCGATAGGCGCCACCGGCCTCATATAGCGAAGCGATATGCCAACAAGAACTCCGCCTCCCTCTGCCCCGCGATGAACCACCCTGCCGAGGGCGCGCAGGGGGAATTGCGAAAAATGTGGTGAAAATTGGGCAGAACACCACGAAACGCTTTGGGGTCTGGAAAAACCTCTGCTAGACGCTGCCACATTCCTGCCGTGATTCGAAGCGCAGTAGCGGCGGGATGTGACACAAATTGCGCTTTTGCTCATTCCCGGCTTTGCCGGACCCATAGGGGAAATGACCATGAAGAAGATCGCTCTCGTCGCCGTTGCCGGCCTCGCCCTCGCCACCGCCGCTTGCTCGCAGCCGGCTGAAGAAGCTTCGACCGAAGCCGACGCCATGGCCGTTGCTGAAGAGCCGATGGCTGCTGAAACCCCGATGGCTGCCGAAACCGGCGACGCCATGGCTGCTGAGCCGATGGCTGCCGAAACCCCGGCCGAGTAAGCCTTCGGGCTTTTCGGCCCTGGTCTTCTGACCGGGGAACGGAACAAGAAAGGCCGGTAGCAACTGCGGTTGCTGCCGGTCTTTTCTTTTGTGGCTGGCCGGGTCGAAAGGCCCGGCTCGCTCAGTTGAGCACGCCGAGAGCCACTGCTGCGCCAGGCGCCACGGCGATCAACGCCGCGATCACGACAAGACCCTTGCTGTTCATTGGTTATTCCCCCGTTCAAACCGTGCGGCGGGCGGATATCAGGAATTCGACATTGCCCTGCGGCCCGGTGATCGGGCTTGGCACGATCCCGTCGATACACCAGCCCATCGCTTCCAGCCAGCCGCGCACCTCATCGCACACGCGGGCGTGCAGCGCCGGATCGCGCACCACCCCGCCCTTGCCCACTTCCTCGCGCCCGACCTCGAATTGCGGCTTGATCAGCGCGACCAGCCGGCATTCCGCTGCCGCGAGTTGCAGCGGAACCTCCAGCACCTTGGCAAGGCTGATGAAGCTTGCATCGCACACCACCCAGTCGCAGGGCCGGTCGATGTGGTCAGGCGTCAGCAGGCGGGCGGAGAGCTGTTCGAACACGGTCACGCGGGCATCCTCGCGCAGCTTCCAGGCGAGCTGGTTGGTGCCGCTGTCGACGCAGAACACATGCGCCGCGCCGTGGCTCAGCAGCACATCGGTGAACCCCCCGGTGGACGAGCCGATATCCATCGCCACAGCGCCCGACGGGTCGAGCCTGAAGTGCTCCAGCGCATGCGCCAGCTTGATCCCGCCGCGGCTCACCCAGGGATGATCGCGCCCGCGCACGTCGAGCGCGGCGTCCTCGGCGATCTGGTGGCCGGGCTTGTCGATCTTGGTCTCGCCCGCGAAGACCAGCCCCGCCATCACCAGCGCCTGCGCCCGCGCCCGGCTCTCGGCGAGGCCCCGCTCGACCAGCAACTGATCGACGCGGCGCTTGGGCGCTTTGGGGGGACGTGGAGGCGTTTCAGGCATGGACAAGCGCGGCTCCTAGCGCGCAAAGTGCAGGCATGAAAGCCGGACTTCCTCTCCTCGCCCTGACGCTCGCCCTCGCCGCCTGTGCGCCTGCCGCCAAGGCGCCGCCGGTCGCGACCGCCGCTCCGCCACCCGCGCGGCCCCAGCCTCAGCGCCCCGCGCCTGTCCCGGTGGCGCCGGCGCCGATCAAGGACAGCTGGACCGACGCGTCGCTAACGGTCGGCAACTGGCGCTACCAGATCAGTGCTGGCGGGCCGATCGCAGTGTTCATCGGCGCGGGCGGCAGTGGCGAGTTCGTGATGAGCTGCGAGACCGCCAACGGTCGCTTCGGCCTGTGGCGCGCCGGCACCAGCGCGACCCCGCGCGCTATGACGATCCGCACCGAAACCGCCACCCGCACCTTCAGCGTGGTGCAGGCCGAGGACACCAACCCCTATCTGGTCGCCGGCATCGCGCCGGCCGACCCGCTGCTCGACGCGATGGCGCTTTCCAAGGGCCGGTTTGCCGTGGAGGTCGAGGGCACGCCCGCGCTCATCATCCCCAGCTATGCCGAGGTCAGCCGGGTGATCGAAGACTGCCGCTAAGCTTCGTCATTGCGAGGAGCCGAAGGCGACGCGGCAATCCATGGACTGCCGTTGCCCCATGGCGAAACACCCGTCCATGGATTGGTTGGCCTACGGCCAGCTGCGCTTCCGCTTCGCTCGCAATGACGAAAGGGAAGCCGATTCTATACATTAATATCCACAGGCTTGCCCCCAGCCTGTCCACAGCCGCGCCGGAAACGAAAAACGCCCGAGGTCTCCCCCGGGCGGCCAGCCTGCGCGCCTTGCGCGGCGAGGTGTGATTATGACGCCGGAAAAGATTATTTCAAGTCTTGCCGAAGCCCCCGCGATGACTCACATTGCACCCCGAGGCCAGCGGCGAACGCGGCTCTCGGCCCCCGGTGATGCGAGGGGTCTGGCTCACAAGCGCGAAAGGAGGTGATCCGATGTCTCATGGTTCAGTAGCGAGGTCGGTGAAGATCCCTACGGAGCATACTCGGTAATCCTCTGCCAGAGTAAGGCTACGTGAGCGGCACTTCCGGCCGCTGACCATGTCAAGGGCGTTTCCACCGACGGGCTGGAAACGCCCTTTTCATTTCTTGTTTTACGAAAGCGCCTCCGCGCCTTCGTCCTCGGTGCGTTTCGATCCTTGCAGGATCGAGCACCTGCGGCTCGCGCGCGTGCGCTCGCGGGCCTGCGGCCCGAGCCAGGGCGATGCTTCGACCTTAAGGGGTCACTTCAACACTGATCTTGCCCTCGCCCCCTCGCAGGATTAGGCGCATTTCATGCACGTCACCCGTCTCCCCCACCCCTCGCCCACGCCCGATGCCGTTCGCGAACAGCTTGTCGCCGATCCGGGCTTCGGCACCGTGTTCACCGATCACATGGTGATGATCGACTATGACGAGGCGGCAGGCGGCTGGCAGACCCCGGTGCTGGGCCCGCGCCAGCCCATCCCGCTCGATCCTGCCGCCAGCGTGCTCCACTACGCGCAGGAGATCTTCGAGGGCCTCAAGGCCTATCGCCACCCCGACGGCGCGCTCGGGCTGTTTCGTCCGGAAGCCAACGCCGCGCGCTTCAATGCCTCGGCCGAGCGCCTCGCCATGCCCGCCCTGTCGCAAGAGTTGTTCCTCGGCGCGATTCAAGCGCTGCTCGAAGTCGACGGCAACTGGTATCCGGCGGTCGAGGGCGGTTCGCTTTACCTCAGGCCCTTCATGATCGCGACCGAGGCCTTCCTGGGCGTGCGCCCGGCGAAGCAGTACAAGTTCATCGTCATCGCAAGTCCGGCCGGCAACTATTTCAAATCGGGCGCAAAGGCGGTGAGCATCTGGATCTCCGACTACACCCGCGCCGCCCCCGGCGGGACGGGCGCAGCCAAGTGCGGGGGCAATTATGCCGCCAGCCTCGTCCCCACCGGACAGGCCTTTGCCATGGGCCATGACCAGGTGCTGTTCCTCGATGCGACCGAGCGCAAGTGGGTCGAAGAACTGGGCGGCATGAACCTGTTCTTCGTCTTTGCCGATGGCACCGTCATCACCCCGCCGCTGACCGGCACGATCCTGCCCGGCATCACCCGCGACAGCCTGATCGCGCTGCTCGAGGAGCAGGGCCTCACCGTTTCCGAGGCGCCCTACTCAATCGACCAGTGGCGCGCGGACGCCGCCAGTGGCCACTTGATCGAGGTCATGGCCTGCGGCACCGCGGCGGTGGTCACCGCGGTCGGCAAGGTCGCGGGACACGACGGCGAGTTCACCATCGGCGCAGGCGGCATCGGCCAGACCACCGCCGCCTTGCGCGAAACGCTGGTGGGCATCCAGACGGGCAAGATCGCCGACACCCACGGCTGGGTGATGCGGGTTTGATTCCAGCGCCGATCCGCGTCGCCGCGCTCTACCAGTTCACGCGCTTCGACAATCCGCAGGCCCTGCAAGGCCCGCTGCTCGCCGTCTGCGAGGCGCATGGCATCAAGGGCACGCTGCTGCTCGCGCAGGAGGGGATCAACGGGACGATTGCGGGGGCTCCGCAAGCCCTGGAAGCAGTGCTCGCGCATATCCGCGCGCTGCCGGGGTGTGCGGCGCTCGACGTGAAGTTCTCGGCCGCGCCGCAAATGCCCTTCCACCGCATGAAGGTGCGCGTGAAGCGCGAGATCGTCACCATGGGCGAGCCGGATATCGACCCCACCTTGTCGGCCGGTCACTATGTCGATCCGCATGACTGGAACGCGCTGATCGCCGATCCCGACACCCTCGTGATCGATACCCGCAATGATTACGAGGTGGCAGTCGGCACCTTCCGGGGCGCGGTCGATCCGCGAACGCCCACTTTCCGCGATTTTCCCGCATGGTTCCGCGAACACCGCGAGGCCCTGCTCGCCGGCAAGCAAAGGATCGCGATGTTCTGCACCGGCGGCATTCGCTGCGAGAAATCGACCGCCTTCCTGCGCAGCGAAGGGGTGGAGGAGGTCTATCACCTCAAGGGCGGCATTCTCAAATATCTCGAGCAAGTGCCTGAAACTAAAAGCCTGTGGCAGGGTGAATGCTTCGTTTTCGATGAGCGGGTGACGGTCCGCCACGGCCTTGCGCAAGGCACCTTCCAGCTGTGCCGCGCCTGCCGCCGCCCGCTCGATGCCGAGGCCCTCGCCCATCCCGATTACGAGGACGGGGTGAGCTACCCCGCCTGCATCGACGAGCGCACGCCCGAACAACGCGCCGGTTACGCCGAGCGCCAGCGACAGGAAGCGCTTGCCCGCCAGCGCGGCGAATTGCACGTCGGCGCGGTTCGCAAACCGCCCGAATGACGCCGCCCGTCCTCTATTCCTTCCGCCGCTGCCCCTATGCGATGCGGGCCCGCATGGCGCTGTGGGCGGCGGGGATCACGGTGGAATTGCGCGAGGTGAAACTCGCCGCCAAGCCGCCCGCGCTGCTCGCCGCGAGCCCCAAGGGGACCGTTCCGGTGCTGGTGCTGGCGGACGGGCCAAATGCCGGGAGCGTGATCCAGGAGAGCCTCGACATCATGCGCTGGGCGCTGATGCAGCACGACCCGGAGAGCTGGCTGGCGCGCGAGGAACCCGCGCTGATTACGGCCAATGACGGGCCATTCAAGCACCATCTCGACCGCGCGAAATACCCCGGGCGTTACGGCGCGGAAGAGACCGACCACCGCGCTGCCGCGCTCGCGCTGCTGGCGCCGCTCGAGGCGCGGCTGTGCGAGGCGCCCTTCATCGGCGGGGCCGTGCGGGGGTTCACCGACATCGCGCTCTTCCCCTTCATCCGCCAGTTCGCCGCCATCGAGCCTGCCTGGTTCGCTGACCAGCCACTATCCCGCTTGCAGGGCTGGCTGGAGAGTCTGGCCAGTTCGGCGTTGTTCGCCAACGTGATGCCCAAATTCGCGCCCTGGCAGGAGGGCGATGCGCGGGTGCTGTTCGGGCCGGATGAATAGCAGGATCAGGTCAGGGGCGCGGGATTGGGACAGCGCGCCAGCCACTCGCGGAACGCATCCACCAGCCAGCTCGCCGCCGGGCCGAGCCGCGTGTCGCGCCGCCACAGGGCGCTCAGCCGGTAGTGATCGCCCGGCTTCTCGGGCAGGTCGAGCTCGACCAGCGCGCCTCTCGCAATATCCCCTGCCACCATCCCGCGCGGCATGTTGCCCCAGCCCAGCCCCTCCTTGAGCAGCGCGTGCTTTGCCCCAAGGTCCCCCAGCCGCCAGGTCAGCGGCGAGAGCACAGAGAACTCGCGCCCCTCGGTCAGTGGCGAGCGGTCGGTCAGCACAAGCTGCAGGTGGCGACGGCTTTCACCGGGCATGATGCCGCGCTGCGCTAGCGGGTGCGCGGGCGCCGCGACGGGGACGAGTTCGATGTCGCCCACCGCCTGGCGTTCGAGCGCAGGGTGATCGCCGATCACCGGGCCGCCGATTGCAAGATCGGATCCGCCGTCGATCACGCAGGCCGCGACCGCGCCCAGCCCCTCGATCCGCAAGGTGAGCGCACAGGTCGGGAAGATCCGCCGGAATTCGCCCAGCACATGCGCGGTGACATCGCCCGGCACCATCACGTCGACCACCAGCGTCAGCGAGGGCTCCTGCCCGGCATGGAGCGAGCGCGTCTTGGCGAGCAGCGCGTCGACCCGGTCGGCCACGCTGCGCGCCTCGGCCAGCAGCCCCTCGCCCGCGGGGGTGAGCACCGGGCGGCGCGACCCCTCGCGCTCGAACAGGGATAGGGCAAGCTGCGCCTCGAGCTGCGCGATGCCGTAGGACACCGCCGAGACCGCCCGCCCCATCGCCTTGGCCGCGCCGCCGAAGCTGCCGTGTTCGGCGACCGCGATGAACAAGCGCAGCTGATCGAGGTTGGGTTCGCCGAGTTTCATGGGCAATTTGTTCGGATAATCCGAACATCTTGGCAAGTTTTATCGCACTTATCCGCATGCCGAGCGTGGCCTATCTCCGCCTCAACCAAACAGGAGACACGCCATGATCGAACTGCGTCCCTTCAACACCCTCGGTGCCGCCAACCACGGCTGGCTCGATGCGCACCACCACTTCTCCTTCGCGGGCTACCATGATCCGGCGCGCGTCCACTGGGGTGCTTTGCGCGTCTGGAACGACGACGCGATCGCCGCCAAGTCGGGCTTCCCGCCGCATCCGCACAGCGACATGGAGATCATCACCTATGTCCGCGCCGGCGCCATCACGCACCGGGATTCGATGGGCAACCAGGGCCGCACCGAAGCGGGCGACGTGCAGGTGATGAGCGCAGGGAGCGGCGTCACCCACTCGGAATACAACCTCGAGGACGAGGAAACCCGGATCTTCCAGATCTGGATCATCCCCGATGCCCGCGGCGGCCAGCCGAGCTGGGGCGCTCGCCAGTTCCCCAAGGACGACCGTGCGGGCTCCTTCGTCCCCCTCGCCAGCGGTGTCGCCAATGATGACGACGCGCTCCCGATCCGCGCCGATGCCCGGGTGCTGGGCGCGACCATCAAGGCGGGCGAAAGCGTGACCTACACGCCGCGCACGGCCGACCGGCACCTCTACCTCGTGCCTGCCACCGGCAAGGTGCGGATCGAGGACGTCGAGGCAAATGCCCGCGACGGCGTGGCGATCACCGGGCAGGAATCGGTGACGATCACGGCTGTGGAAGACAGCGAGGTCGTTCTGGTCGACGCTGCGTAAGTCCCCCCGGAGCC
>NZ_JAMNXL010000008.1 GCF_023653175.1 Erythrobacter sp.
GCCGAACGGGTGGCGCGCGATCTGAAGCTGGCCGAAGACCCCGCCTTTCTCGATCCGGCCACGCCGCCCGCCCAGCGCGCCCGCGCCGCGGCCGCCCGGCTCGCGCGCAATCTCGAGGTCGGCCCGCAGCGCGGCAGCGATCTGGTGACGCTCGCCTACACCGATCCCGATCCGGCCCGCGCCGCGCGCATCGCCAACGGCTTTGCCGAGGGGTTCATCGCCGCGACCACCGAGAACCGCTACAACACCACCAATTATGCCCGCGGCTTCCTGCAGGACCAGCTCGCGGTGGCGCGCGAACGGCTGGAGAATTCCGAACGGGCGCTGGTCGCCTATGCGCAGCGGCAGGGCATCGTCCAGCTCGACACCGGCAGCGCCCGCGGCAGTGGCGGCCGCGAGGGCGACGGGCCGAGCGCGGCCGGCGGCGACACGCTCTCGAGCCAGGCGCTGCTGGGCCTCAACAGCGCGCTCTCGCAGGCGACGGCGGAGCGGATCGCTGCCGAGCAGGCCTATCGCCAGACCGGCGGGGCAGGGTTCTCGGGCGAGCAGATCGCCGATCCCGCGCTGCAAGCCCTGCGCGCCGAGCGTTCGCGGCTGGAGGCGGACTACAGCGAGCGGCTGAAGACCTTCAAGCCCGACTATCCCGAGATGCTCGCGCTCCAGGCCAAGATCGCCGAAGTGAAGGCGGCCATCACGCGCGAGACCGGCGCAATCGCCAGCTCGCTCGCCAGCCGCTACCGGGCCGCCGCCGGGCGCGAGCGCGAGTTGCAGGCGGAGGTGGCTGAGCTGCGTGCGCAGGTGCTCGACCTGCGCAGCCGCGGGATCGGCTACAATTTCCTCCAGCGCGAGGTCGATACCAACCGCGAGCTCTATGACGCGCTGCTGCAGCGCTACAAGGAGATCGGCGTCGTCGGCGAGCTGGGCGAGAATCAGGCGACCGTGATCGACCGTGCGCTCGCGCCGATGAGCCCCTACCGCCCGCAGCCGCTGCGCAATCTCGGCATCGCGCTGGTGCTCGGGCTGATCGCGGGGCTCGGCCTTGCCTTCCTCGTCGAGTTCGTCGACGACACGGTCAAGTCGCCCGAGGAAATCTCGGACATGCTCGGCCTGCCGGTGCTCGGCGTGGTGCCGCGTCCGGGCAAGGGCGAGAAGCTGTCAGAGCAGCTCGAGGATGCCAAGTCCCCGGTCACCGAAAGCTATCAGTCGATCACCGCCGCGCTGCGGTTCATCGGCGATGGCGGCACCCCGCGCTCGATCCTCGTCACCAGTTCGCGCGCCGCGGAGGGCAAGTCCACTTCCTCGCTGGCGATCGCGCAGAGCCTGGCGCGGGTGGGCAAGCGGGTGCTGCTGATCGATGCGGACATGCGCAATCCCTCCTTCCTGTCGGAGACGGCAAGGCTGTGGGGGCTGAGCACGCTGCTGGCCAACACGTCCAAGCTGGAGGACATGGTCGTGCCGACCCGGTTCGAGACCTTGTGGCTGCTGCCCGCAGGGCCGATCCCCGCAGCGCCCGCGCATCTGCTGGCGACCTTGCGGATCCACGAGGTCATCGCCGAGGCGTCGGCAGGTTATGACGTGGTGGTTGTCGACGCGCCGCCTGTTCTTGGCCTTGCCGATGCGCCGACGCTCGCCTCGATCTGCGAGGCGACCGTGCTGATCGTCGAGGCGGGTTCGGCGCGCCGCGCGGCAATCCGGCGGACGCTGCGTCGCCTGCTCGATGCCAAGGCCAGTGTGGTCGGCACGGTGCTGACCAAGTTCCAGCCCAAGACCGGCTCGGATCACGAAAGCTATGGCTACGGCTATGGTGCGGGGGCGGAAGCGGCGCATTCCGGCCTGCTGGGCAAGCTGCGGCGGCGCCCGAAGGTCGAAGGCAAGACGCTGGATATCGGCGCATGATGAAGGGTGCGCGCGCGATGCTGATCGCGCTGGTGCTGGCAGGAATGTGGATCTCGCTGCGCACGGCGGTCGGTGCGCAATCCGATGCGCTGCGGCCCGAGGCCTCGGCCTGGGCGGTGCCGCGCAGCGGCAATGCGCTTGCAACGCTCGCCGCGCAGCGGATTGTCGCGCAGGACGGTACGATCGACGCGCCCGCCCGCGCGCTGATCGCCGATGCCATGGCGCGGGTGCCGGCGGCAGGTCAGCCGCTCGCGCTGGCGGGCCTTGCCGCGAGCGCCGAGGGCGATCTGCCCCGCGCCACGCAGCTGATGGAGGCCGCGCGCCGCCGCGCCCCGCGCTTCCCGCTCGCGCGCAACTGGCTGCTCAACGAATATGCCCGCACCGCCCGCTATGACGCGGCGCTGGTGGAGGCGGGCGTGCTGATGCGCCTTGCGCCCGAGACCCGGCCGCAGGTCTACACGCTGATCGCGGCGATGGCCGCGCGCGCGGACGCTGCCCCGGCGGTGCGCCGCGCGCTCGCCCGCCAGCCCGACTGGGCCGAGCCCTACGCCGCCTGGGCCCGCCCGCATAAGCGGGCCGACGAAGCGACATGAGGGCGGGGCAACCGGGCCCGGCTCCGGCGCCGGCTTCGGTCGTGGCATCGGTGCGGCTGATCCACGCCCAGCTCACCCCCCACCGCCAGCGGCAATTGCTGCTGCTCTTCGCTCTGATGCTGGCCGGCGCGCTCGCCGAGACCGCCACCGTCGGCGCGGTGCTGCCGTTCCTCGCGATCGTGTCCCCCGGAGCCGAACTCGGGCAATATGGCGCCGTGGTCGAGCCTGTCGCCGGGCTTGCCGCGGTCTTCGGCGTCAGCACGCTGGTGATGGCGGCGCTGCTGCTGGTTGCGCTTGCAGTGATTGCCGCGGTGATCCGGCTCGTGCTGCTGTGGAACAGCCAGAAGATCTTCTTCGCGATCGGCCACGACCTGTCGATGGGCGTCTATGCCCGCGTGCTTCACCGCCCCTATGCCCGACACGTGATGGAGAACAGCGCGACCACGCAGGCCGCGATGCAGAAGGTGCAGTTCGTGCTCGGCAATGTGCTGCTGCCCGCCATTGCCGGGCTGACGGCGGCGGCGGTGGCGCTGTTCATCCTGGCCGCGCTGATTGCCATCGACGCCCGCACAGCCCTGATCGCGGCCGCCTGTTTCGGGGTGATCTACGCGCTGGTGAGCCGCCTCACGCGCCGCCGCCTCTATGCCAACAGCGATCTGGTTTCGAGCGCGATGAAGGGGCGGGTCCAGGTTCTGCAGGAAGGGTTGGGAGGGATCCGCGACGTGCTGCTCGATCATTCGCAGCCGCTGTTCCTCGCCAAGTTCGCCGCGGTCGATCGCCAATTCACCCGTTCGCAGGCCACCAACCAGTTCCTCGCTGCCGCGCCGCGCTTCGTGGTCGAGGCGGCAGGGGTGCTGATGATCGCGGTCATCGCGGTGTTCGTGTCCGGCCGTCCGGGGGGCATTGCCGCCGCGCTGCCGATGCTCGGCGCGCTGGCGCTGGGGGCGCAGCGTCTGCTGCCGCTGATCCAGCAGACCTATTTCAGCTGGGCGCAGATCTATGGCCACCGCGCCGCGCTGGTCGAGGTCGCGCGCCTGCTGGCCGAGCCGCTCCCGGCCGCCACCGACCCTGCCGCGGCGCACCCAGCCGCAGCGGGGACGGGGACGGTCACCTTCCGCGAGGTCACCTTCGCCTATCCGGGCAACCGCGGCACGGCGCTCTCGGACATCGACCTTGCCATCGCGCCCGGCGCGCGGATCGGCCTCGTCGGGCCTTCGGGCAGCGGCAAGAGCACCTTCGTCGACCTTCTCCTCGGCCTGCTCGAGCCGACGGCAGGCGAAGTGCTGATCGACGGCGTGCCGCTGGACGAGACGACCCGCGCTGCATGGCAGGCCGCGGTCGCGCATGTGCCGCAGGCGATCTTCCTCGCCGATGGCAGCATTGCTGAGAACATCGCCTTCGGCCGCTCGGGCGCGGCAATCGATCAGGAGCGCGTGCGCGAGGCGGCGCGGCTGGCCGAGCTTGACACCTTCATCGCCACGCTGCCGCAGGGCTACGACACCTTCGTCGGTGAGCGCGGCGTGCGCCTCTCGGGCGGCCAGCGGCAACGCATCGGGATTGCCCGCGCGCTCTACAAGCAGGCCCGCGTGCTGGTGCTGGACGAGGCGACCAGCGCGCTCGACGAGGCGACCGAGGCGGCTGTGATGCAGGCGGTCTCGCAGCTCCCGCGTGAACTCACGCTGGTGATCGTCGCGCACCGTCTCTCGACGCTCAAGCTGTGCGAGCAGATCGTGCGGCTGGAGGCAGGGCGGGTGGCCGAGCAGGGCAGCTATGCCCAAGTGATCGGGCCGGCGCGAGGGCACGGATGAGCCTTGCGCCGGGGGCGGGGGAGACGCGCGGGGACATTCAGGCGCTGCGCGGTTTCGCCGTACTTGCCGTCATCATCTATCATGCGGGCCTGCCGATCGCTGAAGGCGGCTTCCTCGGCGTGGACGTGTTCTTCGTCGTCTCGGGCTTCCTCATCGGCGGGCATGTGCTGCGCGCGCTGGAGGAGGGGCGCTTTGCCTTCGGCACCTTCTACTTGCGGCGCATCCGGCGGTTGATCCCGGCGGCCTATGCCATGCTGCTGCTGACGGTGCTCGCCGCAGCGGCGCTGCTGACGACGGACGCCCATGCCCGTTTCACCGCGCAGGCGCTGGGATCGCTCGTCTATGCCACCAACATCGTGCTGTGGCGGCAGATCAACTACTTCAACGACCAGTCGGACAGCGAGCCGCTGCTGCACATGTGGTCGCTGGCGGTGGAGGAGCAGTTCTATCTGCTGCTGCCGCTCGCGCTGTGGCTGCTGCCGCGCCGCTGGCGCGCGGGCGGGGTGACGGTTGCGACCGTGGTGAGCCTTGCGCTCTATCTCTGGCTCTACCCCCGCTCGCCGGGCGCGGCGTTCTATCTGTTGCCGACCCGCGCGTGGGAGCTGGGGCTGGGCGTGCTGGCGGCGATGCTGGCTGCGCGCGGCCTCGGTCAAAACGGGATGCGGTGGCTGGCTTTGCCGCTGGTGGCGGTGATGGCGCTGCCGGTGATCCTGCCGCCTTCTGGCGTGCCGCTGCACTGGCTCGCGATCCCGGTGTGTCTCACCACCGCCGCACTGCTGCTCGTCGCGCTGCCGAGCCCCCGCGCGCTCGCGCCGCTGGAGCGGATCGGCGATGCCTCCTATTCGCTCTACCTCGTCCATTGGCCGCTGTTCGCCTTTGCCCATGTGATCTGGCTGGGAGCGACCCCGCCGCTTGGCGTGCGGCTCGGACTTGTGGCGGCAACCTTCGTGCTCGGCTGGCTCTCATGGCGCTGGATCGAGCAGCCCGGGCGCTTCGCCCCGCTTGCGGCGCGCCGGGTGGTGGCGCTCTATGCCGGGGTGACGCTGGTGCTGGCCGGAGCGGTGCTCGCCGCCGCCGCTCTGGTCAAGGCGCGCCCCGAGCCTATCGACCTTGCCGGGGTCACAGGCCTCGACCTCGCCGGCTGCGATGCCGATGCGGCGCGGTTCGACGGAGCCTGTGCGCAAGGCTCCGCGCCCGATCTGCTGGTGTGGGGCGATTCCTTCTCGCAGCAGCTGATCCCCGCGCTGCTTGCCGATGGGGAGCGCAATCTGGCGCAGGCGAGCAAGGGGCAATGCGCGCCGCTGCCGGGCCTTGCGCCGGCCGACCGCGATGCCACGGCCGCCTTCGCGCGCGATTGTCTGGCCTATAATGCCAGCGTGCTCGACTATCTCGGCCGCACGCCATCGATCCGGGTGGTGGTGCTGTCGGGCAATTATGCCCGCTTCGCGCAGGCCGGCACCAAGGCGCTGCGGCCCGATGGGCGGCTTGCCACTGCAAGCCTGTCCGAGATGATCGCGGCCCAGCAGCGTACCGCCGCAACGATCCGGGCGATGGGCAAAGCGGTGGCGATCGTGACCGGGCCGGTCGCGGCGCGCTTCGATGCCGGACAGTGCCGGGCGCGGGCGATCGGCGGCTTACCCAGCGCCGCGCCCGCTCCCGATTGCGCGATCCCGTCTGACGCCAGAGCCGTGCCGATGGCATGGCAGGAGGCGCTCTTCACCGGATTTGCGCGCGACGGGCAGACGCCGGTCTTGCGGCTCGACCGGATGCTTTGCCCCGATCCTGCACTATGTCCGACGGCGCTGGACGGCGTGGCGCTGTATCGCGACGCACATCATCTGAGCGCGTCCGGCAGCGCGCTGGTGGGGAAGCGCTTCAGGCTGGGCGAGGCGGCGCGTGCGGCGGCCGCTCAGCGCAGCCGGTGACGCAGGCGCCACACTCGCGCCCCGAGACGCAGCAAGGTGCGCGGGACGAAGCTGACTGTCCACCACAGCCACCATCTGCGGCTCCGGGAGGTCGCTCCGCCCAGCATGTCGCGTGCTGCCGCTCCGTGGCCGTGATAGACCATCTGGCGCGCAAAGCGCACGCGCAGCATGTCGCCATAGGCCCGCAGCATCGCATGGCGCGCATGGTGCGCAGGATCGCCGAGCAGCGCGGCGATCGCCGCGAGGTTGGGCGAGGGCGGTGGCGGGGCGCGGCGCAGCTCGGCCTGGCGGGCCTCCATGATCCCGCCATTGCCCCGGACATAAATCGCGGTCAGCGCCTCGCTCACCGCGAAGTGCCCCGAGAGCGCGAGGTGGATCCACAGGTCGGTGTCTTCTCCGGCCGGATAATCCCCGAACCCGCCCGCCGCGATCACCGCGCTGCGCTGCGCCGCGACCGCCGAGGTCCAGACCCGGTCGCAGTTTGTCCCGGCGAAGAAATCGATCTCCCGGCTCGGCGCGCCGGCGGCGGCAGGGTCTGCCGGCGGAGGCGAGACCGGCAGCGTCGCCCAGCGGAAACCGGATCCGACCAACGCGCAATCCGGGTGCCGCGCGATCAGAGCATCCAGCACTTCGAGATGATTGGGCGCCCACAGGTCATCGGCATCAATGAAGGCGATCCACTCCCCGCTCGCCTCGGCGATCCCGCGGTTGCGCGCCGGGCCGGGGCCGCGCCGCGCCTCGTGCAGCAGCCGCACGCGGGGATCGGCGATGGCCTGCACCGCTTCCACACTGCCGTCAGTGCTGCCATTGTCGATCACGATCACTTCGCGCGGAGGATGCGTCTGCGACAGCACGCTGTCCAGCGTGGCGGTGACTTCGCCAACCTTGTTGTAGAGCGGGACGACGACCGAGAAGCCTGTGTTTTCGCCCGGCATTATCGTGGTTCGCCCGCGTTAGACATCGCGGAGGAATAACGCTAAGTGCCCGATCTGGCAAAGGTTTTGTGATGGTGGATGGCAGAGTGCTGTTACTTACCGGTTATGACGGAACCCGCGCCGGTGCCGGGCGCGAGGGGCTCTCGCGGCTGATCGAGACCGTGCTGGCCGATCTGGCGGGCTCGCTTGAAGTCATGCGGCTTGCGGGGCGCACTGCGCCGCTCGACGGCTTGCGCGGGCGGCTCGGCGGGCTGGACGGGGCGGCAGCGGCTGAGCTGCGCGCGCGCGTCGCCGATCCCGCGACCGCGGTTCTGGTGTGCGACGGATCGCAGCTCGGCGGAGCAGCGGCGCTCGCCCGCGCGGCGCAGCCCGATCTGCCGATCATCACCTTCTGCCACAATTGCGAGACGCAGTTCTTCGCCGATGCGCTGCGGGCGGCGCCGGGGCTCAAGGCCGCGGGCGTGCTTGCCGGGCACTGGCAGGCCGAGCGGCTGGCGATGCGGCACAGCACGCAGGTCGTCACGCTCAGCCAGCGCGACAGCGCCGAACTCGTCCGTCGCTTCGGTCGCGGGGGCGAGAGGATCGTGCCGCTCGCGCTCGAGGATGCTCGCGACCCTGCGGCGGTGCCGTCGGTACCGGGCGAGCCCTATGCCCTGTTCGTCGGCGGCGGGTTCTTCGGCAATCTCGAAGGCCTGCGCTGGTATGCCCGCGCCGTCGCCCCTTCGCTCGCGATACGAACACTGGTGGTGGGGCGCGGGCTGGAGGGGCTTGGGCCCTTGCCTGCCAATATCGAGCTGGTCGGGCCGGTCGACGACCTCTCGCCGTGGTATGCGGGCGCCGCGCTGGTGGTCGCGCCGATTCTGTCCGGATCGGGGATGAAGACCAAGGTCGCCGAGGCGCTGATGCACGGCAAGCGCGTGGTCGGCACTGCCGAGGGCTTTGCGGGCTATGACGCGGCGGTGGTGGCGGCGAACCACCTGTGCGACGATCCGCAGGACTTCGCCGCCGCGATCAACGCCGCGCTGGCGCAGCCGCCGCCCGCTTTCGATCCGGCGATGAGGGCACTTTACGAAGCCCGCCATTCGCGCACAGCCTTCCGCGACGGGCTGGCGGCGGTGCTGGCCGACTACGACCCGGTCACCTCGCGGTAGATCGCAGCAAGCTCGTCTGCCAGCACGGTGAAGTCGTGGCGGGCGAGCCGCGCGCGCCCGGCCTCGGCCAGTGCGGCGCGCTCGGCGGGGTCGTCCCACAGCATCGCGATGGCGGCGGCGGTGCCTGCGGGATCGCCGAGCGCGAAAAACCTTGCCGCGCCGCCTGCCAGCTCGCGGAACACCGGCGCGTCGCTCGCCGCAACCGGCAGCCCGGCGGCCATCGCCTCGACCAGCGGAATGCCGAACCCCTCGTATGCCGAAGGGAACAGCAGGAGGTCGGCAAGGTGGTACATCGCCCGCAAATCATCGCCGCCCACGCCGCTCAGCAGCCGCACCGACGCGCCGAGGCCGTGGCGGGCGATCGCGGCCTGCAATGCGGCTTCGCTCCCGCCGGGATTGCCCACCACCACCAGCGGCACGTCGCGCTGCTGCGCGCGCAGCACCGCGATGGCGTCGATGGCCTGCGCGAAGTTCTTGCGCGGCTCGAGATGCCCGACGCTCAGCACGAAACGCTCCGGCAAGGTCCAGCGCGCGCGCACTGCGGCGCAGGCGTCCTCGCCCGGGTGCGCGAGGTCTTCGGGCCGGACGCCGTTGTAGAGCCGGCGCACCCGCGCACCGGGGTGGAAGGCGCGCAATTCCTCCGCGACGGTGTCGGACACCGCCAGCGTCAGCCGCGCACGCTTGAGCGCATGGTGCAGCACGGGCCGCGCGACCAGCCGCTCGGCCCACGTTGCATCGGGCCGCACCGGGCGCAGGTCGTGGATCGTCAGCAGGGTCGGGCAATCGGGCGCGATCACGGCGGGGAGGTGAAAGCTCTCGAACAGGTCGAGCCGGTCAGCCTGCAAGGCGCGTCGCCAATAGCCGAGCCCTGCCGCGACGCGCGCGATGCGGCCCTCGGCGGGGAGCGGGGTGACGCGCGCCTCGACATTGGAGCAGGGGGCGAACCATGCCGCCACCCGCACGTCGCGCGGTTCGTAGATGATGAAGTGCCAATCGGGCCGCAGGCGGATCAGCGCGCCCATAAGATAGCGCAGCCGCTGGTTCGCGCCCGAGGGCCGCTCGGTGAAGCAGGTCGCGTTGAGGCCGATGCGCAGGCTCAATGTTCGGCCAGCCCCAGCAGTTCGAAATGGCGGCGGATCACGCGGGTTTGTTCGAAGGGCTGCACCGCCTCGGCGAGCATTTCGGGGGCGATCGGGCGGGCAAGGGCCTCGCGCAAGGCGGCCGCGATCGACTCCGGATCGCCGACCTTGGCAAGGTAGCCGTAGCGCCCGCCTTGCAGCAGTTCGCGCGGGCCGGTCGGGCAATCGGTCGCGACCGGGGTGCAGCCGCACATCATCGCTTCGACCAGCACGTTGGGCATGCCCTCGACATGGCTCGACAGCGCCGAGACCCGCGCGCGGGCGAAATAGCGCAGCGGATTGTCGACCCTGCCCGGCAGGCGCACGCGCTCGGCGAGGCCGAGCCCGGCCACCAGCGCTTCGAGCGCGCCGCGCTCGGGCCCCTCGCCAAGGATCAGCAGCCGCGCGTCCGGCACCAGCGGAATGGCGCGGATCAGGTCAGCAAAGCCCTTCCACGGCGCCAGCGAGCCGGCGGCGACAATCGGCGGGGGCAGACCATCTGCGAACCACGGGTCCTCCACCGGCTCGCCCATGCGTGCGCGGGCGGCGGGGGAATCGACGATGTTGTAAACGCAGACATGGCCCATGCGCGGGAACAGCGTCCGGTATTGCGCGACCATATCCTGCGACACGCAGGTCAGCGCCTGCGCGCGCGGGGCGAGGGCACGCATCGCCTGTTTCAGCACCCAGCGCTTGTTGAAGGGCTTGGAGGAATAGGTGTCGAACGGGGTCACGCGCGAGGAACCGCTGATCCGCGCCTTGGAGCCTGCCAGCAGCGCGGCGGCAAGCACGATGCAGTTGAGGTGATCCTCGGCCGAAAACACCACCTCGGGCTGCGCGCGGCGCAGGTGGCGCACCAGCGGGGCGATCATGCCGCGCACCTGCCGCGCGCCGAGCACCAGCGTGGTGACGCCGGGGGCGGCGGGCACGGTCAGATCGGCATCGCAATTGCCGACCATGAAGGTGACATCATGTCCCCGCTCGGCAAGCGCCGCGGCAAAGCGCGCCTGCGCCAGCGGCACCCCTGAAATCGCATAGCGCGGGGTGACGACGAGGATTTTCACGCTGCTCCTCTCGCAAGGACGCCCGCATACTCCCCGCGGGCGATGCGGCTTTCGGCGAGGAAGATGAAGTTGTTGCAATAGGGCCGGCCGCGCGCGGCGAAGTCCTGATGCTGGCTTGCATCGAAGGCCTCGAGCGGCAGCAGCGCGCCGCTGCACAGGAACCAGCCGCGATAGCCCATGGCCTGCACCTCGGCGAAAGCCTCGCTGATCGGGCGGGCGATGTGGCGCTGCTCGATCTCCACGATCAGCGCCGGGCTGCTGGCGGCGATGGTGGCCGCCGCGCCGCGCAGCACCGCGGCCTCGTGCCCTTCGACGTCGATCTTGATCAGCGCGGCATCGGTGATCCCCATGCTGTCGAGCGGCGCGAGCGGCACCGAGACCCGCCGGCCCTGCGCAACCGCGCCCCCGGCCAGCGCGGCTGAGCTGTCATGCTCCACCCCGCCTTCGCCGGGGATCACCAGTTCGGCGGTGCCCTCGCGATCGGACAGGGCGAGCGCGTGGACCGTAACCCCGCTGCGCCCTTTTGCCCAGGCGGCGAGCACTGCGGCGATGGCGGGGTTGGGTTCGAACAGGTCGACCCGCGCACCCAGCCTTGCGAGCGTCAGCGCATAGGTGCCGTAATTGGCCCCGATATCGAGCGCGCGCTCGCCCGGGCGGATCAGCTGGGGGAGCAGGGAGAGCTCGGCCTCCAGTCCGCCCGCCATCTTCAGGAAAAGGTGCTTGGCCGGCACCTGCCAGCGCGCCGGCAGCATGTCGCGCACCAGTCCCTTGATTTGCGCTAATCCCCTCATTCTGTAGGCGGATAGGTCTGGGGGAGGGGCTTGTCCACTGGCGACTTCCCCTCGCGCGCCTGCTGTTGTAGCCGTGTCGCTCTGCCCTGCCGGTTCGGGGGCGCGAGGCGCGAAAGGCGGAAAGGCATGTGCGGAGTTGCGGGGCTGTGGTCAGGCTCCGGAAGGTTGGCGGGGGCCGAGCTGGAGCGTCGCGCTGAGGCGATGGCCGCCACCCTCGCCTCGCGCGGGCCCGATGGCGCAGGGGTCTGGAGCGACGCGGAAGCGGGGCTGGCGCTCTCCCATCGCCGCCTTGCGGTTGTCGACCTCTCCGACGCGGGCGCGCAGCCGATGGCGAGCGCCTGCGGACGCTATGTGCTGAGCTTCAACGGCGAGATCTACAACCACCGCGAGTTGCGCCGTGCGCTCGAGGCGCGCGGGATGGGCGGCTGGCGCGGGACGTCGGACACCGAGACGCTGCTCGCGCTGATCGCCGCCGACGGACTCGAGCTTGCGCTCCGGCAATGCGTGGGGGCCTTCGCCATCGCCCTGTGGGATCGCCGCGAGCGCCGCCTGCAGCTGGCGCGCGACCGGCTGGGAGAAAAGCCGCTCCATTACGGCTGGAGCGGGCCGGCGGGCGAGCGGTGCCTCGTATTTGCCTCGGAACTGAAGGCGCTCCACGCCATCCCCGGCTTTGCGGCGGGGGTCGACCGGCAAGCGCTGTCGCTCTATCTGCGCGCCAATGCCGTGCCCGCGCCGCACACGATCTACCGCGATGTCTGGAAGGTGCGCCCGGGCCATGTCGTCACGCTGGGCGAGGACACGCTTCGGGCAGGCGCAGGGGCGGGGCAATCGCAGGCCTATTGGGATTTGGCCGCAGTGATCGCCCGGCCGCTCGCCACGCTGGACGAAGCCGAGGCCGAGGCGCGGCTTGAGGCGCTCCTGCTTGAGGCGGTCGGCCAGCAGGTGCTTGCCGATGTGCCGGTCGGGGCGTTCCTGTCGGGCGGGATCGACAGCTCGCTGATCACCGCGCTGATGACGCGGGTCTCGGCGGCGCGGGTGAAGACCTTCACCATCGGTTTCGACCACGCCGGGTTCGACGAAGCCCCCCACGCGCGCGCCGTGGCGCAGCACCTCGGCACCGAGCATACCGAGCTCTATGTCGGCCCCGAAGCCGTGCGCGCCGAGATCCCCGCGCTCGCCGACATCTATGACGAGCCCTTCGCCGACAGCTCGCAGCTCCCGACGTTGCTGGTGAGCCGGTTGGCGCGCAGCGAGGTCACCGTCGCCTTGTCGGGGGATGCGGGGGACGAGCTGTTCTGCGGCTACAACCGCTATCTCCTTTCCCAGCGCTCCTATGCCGCGATGCGCGCGCTGCCCGGCCCGCTTCGCCAGCTGGCGGCGGCCGGGATTGGTGCCGTGCCGCCGGGGGCATGGGATCAGGTCGGCCCGGTGCCGATGTTCGGCGTCAAGCTTGCCAAGGTCGCGCGGATGCTGCGCTCCCCCCTCGATACCCGCGCGATCTATCGGGCCAGCAGCGAGGAATGGGGGGAGGGCCTGCCGCTCATGGGGGGCGGCGATCCGGTCGCATCGCCCGTCGACCTCACCCCTGCGGTGCGCGACACGCCCGAAGAGGCGATGATGCAGTGGGACATGACCGGCTATCTCACCGACGACATTCTGGTGAAGGTCGACCGCGCATCGATGGCGAGCAGCCTTGAGGTGCGGGTGCCGCTGCTCGATCACCGGCTGGTGGAATTCGCCTGGACTCTGCCGCTCGATCTGAAGAAGCGCGACGGGCGCGGCAAGTGGCTGCTGCGCCGGGTGCTGTCGCGGCATGTGCCCGATGCGCTGATCGACCGGCCCAAGGCAGGCTTCGCGGTGCCGGTCGGAGCGTGGCTGCGCGGGGAATTGCGCGATTGGGCAGAGGACTTGCTGTCGCCCGATGCGCTCAACGCCGCGGCCCCCTTTGATGCGGCGGCGATCCGCGCCCGCTGGGGCCAGCACCTTGCGGGCACGCATGACTGGGCGGGATCGCTGTGGGGCGTGCTGATGTTCCAGGCCTGGGCCCGGCGCTGGGGCGCTTCATGCTGATCTACTGGGCCATGTTCGCCGTGCCGGCGGTGTTCGCGCTGCTCGAGCCGCCGGGCGCGCAGGCGCGCGCTGCCTCTTCGGCGCGGCTACGCGGGCGGGCGGGCTTCCTCTGGCTGCTGATCGCCTTCGCTCTGGTGACGATCATCGGCCTCAGATGGGAGACCGGCGGCGACTGGGGCAGCTACGACCGCATTGTGCAATCGGCGCTGTGGACCGACAATCCCTACGGCCTGCTGGGCGATCCCGGGTTCCGCCTGATCACCCGGGTTGCGGCGCAAAGCGCTTACGGGATGCTGGTGGTGACCATGGTCAGCGCGCTGGTGGTCACTGCCGGGCTGGTGCGGTTCTGCCTTGCCCAGCCGCGCCCGTGGCTGTGTCTGGCTGTGGCCGTGCCTTACTTCGTTGTGGTGATGGGGATGGGCTATATCCGCCAGGGCATGGCGGTCTCGCTCTTGCTGATGGCGCTGATCGCGGTGCAGCAGGGCAGCGCGGTGCGCTTTGTCGGCTGGGTGCTGGCGGCAGTGATGTTCCATTCGACCGCGCTGATCTTTCTCCCGCTGGCGGTGTTCATGGCCCGCATCCACCCCTTTGCGCGCCTGCTGCTCCTGCTGGGCGCGGGCGCGGTTCTGGCCGTGGCCGCCACCGGCGAGCGCACCGGGCTGCTGCTGACCAATTATGTCGAACAGGAGATGACCTCCTCGGGCGCGCTGGTGCGCCTCGCAATGACCGCGCTGCCCGGCGCGATCCTGCTCTACTGGCGCTCGCGCTTTGACCTTGCGCCTTCCGAGCGCTGGATCTGGATGATGCTGTCGGCCGCCGGGCTGGTGGCGCTGGCGCTGGTGCTGGTGTTCCCGACCTCGACCGCGATCGACCGTCTCGGGCTCTATCTGCTGCCGCTGCAGCTGTTCGTCTATGCGCGCCTGCCCGATGCGCTGGCCGGCAACGAGCGCACCGCGCGGGTGCTCGCGACGGCGGTGGTCGCGCTGTATGCAGCAGCCTTCTACGTGTGGCTCAACTACGCCGTGAACGTCGAGTTCTGGCTGCCCTACCGCTTCTTCCTGTTCGAGGACGGCGTGTGTCTCGAGTGCTGATCTCGATCAACGCGGCCTGGAACGTCGTCAATTTCCGCGCCGGGCTGGTGAGGGCGCTGGTGGCCGACGGGCACGAGGTGATCGCTGCGGTCCCTGACGACGGCGCGCTCGCCGCAGTCGAGGCCTTGGGCGCGCGGGTGGCGGTGCTGCCGATGACCAGCGCAAGCACCTCGGTGACCGGCGACCTTGCCCTGCTGTGGCGCTATGTCCGCCTGATCCGGCGCGAGCGGCCCGATGCCTATCTCGGCTGGACGATCAAGCCCAACACCTACGGCGCGCTCGCCGCGCGGCTGGCGGGCGTGCCGCGGATCGCCAATGTCTCGGGGCTCGGCACAGCCTTCATCCGCGAGACCTGGCTGACGCGGGTGGCAGAGGCCTTGTACCGGCTCGGGCTGGGCGGGGCTGCCACGGTGTTCTTCCAGAACCACGACGACCGCGCCGAATTTATCGCGCGGCGGTTGGTCGCGCCTTCATGCGTCGAGGTGCTGCCCGGATCGGGGATCGACGCGGTGCATTACGATCCGGCCCCTTGGCCGCGTGTCGAGGACGGCACCTTCCGTTTCCTGATGGTGGCGCGGTTGATCCGCGACAAGGGCGTGAGCGAGTTCGTCGAGGCCGCCCGGATCGTGCGCGCCCGCCATCCGGAGGCGCGTTTTGCGCTGCTCGGCTTTCTTGATGTCGACAATGCCACCGCCATTTCCCGCGCCGAGCTGGAGGGTTGGGTGGCCGAAGGCGCGGTCGAATATTGGGGCGCGGCCGAGGATGTCCGCCCGTTCCTCGGCAATGCCGATTGCGTGGTGCTGCCAAGCTATCGCGAGGGCCTGTCGCGGGTGCTGCTCGAAGCGGGCGCGATGGCGCGGCCCGCAATCGCAACCGACGTGCCGGGCTGCCGCGACGTGATTGTGCCGGGCGAGACCGGGCTGCTGTGCGCGGTCCGCGACGCGCAGAGTCTGGCGGCACGCATGACCGAGATGATCGCACTCCCGGCAGCGCAGCGCGCCGCAATGGGCCGCGCCGCGCGGGCGCACATCATTGAACGATTTGCCGAAACGCATGTCATATCAGCCTATCGCGCAGTGCTTGCGCGGGCTATCGAGTAGCCGATTCGGGAGTTGGCGGCGGCGTCCTGCCCCCGCACGGGTGCATCGCGGGGGGATTGGCAGTTGACGGCGGGACACGAGGGGACTGTTCCGGACATCGTCGTCGTCGGCCTGGGCTATGTCGGACTGCCGCTGGCGCTGCGGCTGTCGAAGGCCTTCCCGGTGCGCGGGTTCGATATCGACGCTGGCCGGATCGCCGAACTGCGCGAGGGCTATGACCGCACCCACGAGGTCGACAGCGCGCTGCTGCTCGCCGCGCTCGAAACCAGCGCCCTGCGGCTCGAACAGGATGTCGCCGCGTGCCGGGGGGCGCAGGCCTATATCGTCACCGTGCCGACCCCGGTCGATGCCGACAATCGCCCCGATCTGGCGCTGGTGGAACGCGCCTGCGCGTCGGTCGCCGCCATGCTCGAAGCCGCGGCCCGGCCCGTGGTGGTGTTCGAGAGCACGGTCTATCCCGGCGTGACCGAGGACGTGTGCGGCCCGATCCTCGCGCAGGCATCGGGGCTGGAGCGCGGGCGCGATTTCTTCCTCGGCTATTCGCCCGAACGCATCAATCCGGGCGACCGCGAGCACACCGTCGACCGCATCACCAAGGTGGTGGCGGGCGAGAACCCCGAAGTCACCGCAAGGCTCTGCGCGATCTACGGCGAGGTCACCAGCGGCGGGGTGTTCGCCGCCCGCTCGATCCGGGTGGCCGAGGCCGCCAAGGTGATCGAGAACGCCCAGCGCGACATCAACATCGCCTTCATCAACGAAGTCGCGCAGATCACCCGCAAGCTGGGCATCTCGATCTACGACGTGCTCGATGCAGCCAAGACAAAGTGGAACTTCCTGCCCTTCCAGCCGGGCATGGTCGGCGGGCACTGCATCGGGGTCGATCCCTATTATCTCAGCCACTGCGCGCAAGGGCTGGGGCATGACCCGCAGGTGATCCTCGCCGGGCGGTCGATCAATGACGGCATGGCCAGCTGGCTGGCAGGCGAGCTCGACCGCGCGCTGGCGCCCTCCTCGCGGGTGCTGGTGCTGGGCCTCGCCTTCAAGGAGAACGTCCCCGACCTGCGCAACAGCAAGGTCGCCGAACTGATCGCGTCGCTGTGCGCGCGCGGGCACACGGTCGCCGTCCACGACCCGCTGGTCGACAGGCACGAGGCGCATCACGAATACGGGATCGATCTGCTTGCCGATCTGCCGCAGGAACCGTGGGACGCGGTGATCATGGCGGTGCCGCACGCCGCCTATCACGCGCTGCCCCAGGCGCGCCTTGCCGCGCTGCTGCATGAAGGTGGCCTGTTCGCCGACATCAAGAACGCCTTCCCGGGCCTGGACGAAGTGCCGGGCGTCAGGCGCTGGCGGATATGAAATCGGTCGCCAGCCCCCTGAGCACGGTGCTGACCGCGCCGCGCCGGGCGCAGGTGATCTGGGTGCGGCCGCTGTTCCAGCTGCTGGGTTCGCTGCTCGCCGCTGTCGCGCTCCCCTATGCGCTGGCGGCGGGGATCACGCCCGAGCTGCTGGGGCTCGATCTCTACTACGTCTCGCTCGCCGCCTCGGTGTCCGCGATCGCGCTGGCGTTCTGGACCTATCGCAACCTTGCCGCCTTTCCGGGGATCCGGTCGAGCTACTACATCCTGCCGGTCTTCCTATCGAGCTTCGTTGCCGTGTTCACCGTGCTGTTCCTCGCCCGCCTCGGCTATAGCCGCCCGCTGCTGGTGGTGAGCTTCGTGGTCGCGCTCGCATGGTTCTACCTCGTCTATTTCATGATCCAGCGCAGCCAGACGCTTAAGATAGCGGTGGTGCCCTTCGGCCGGGTCGACTGTCTCTACGACATTGAGCAGGTGGAGTGGGCGGTGCTCGGGCAGCCGGTGATCCCGCCCTCGGCCGATCTGCTCACTGCCGACTTCGACACCGACCTGCCGCGCGAATGGCTCAACTTCCTTGCCGAATGCGCGCTGCAGGGGGTCACGGTGCTGCACTTCAAGCAGCTGCGCCAGTCGCTCACCGGGCAGGTCCAGACCGAGCACCTCTCCGAGAACGCCGATGGCGCGCTGGCGCCGAGCGCGAATTACATCGCCATCAAGCGCTTTGCCGATACCCTGCTGGCGCTTGCCCTGCTGCCGGTGCTGCTTCCGCTGTTCGTGATCGTGGCCGCGGCGATCCGGCTGGATTCGCCCGGCCCGGTGTTCTTCCGCCAGATCCGGATCGGTTATCGCGGCAGGGCTTTTGCGGTCTGGAAGTTCCGCACCATGCGCGTCGCCGCGCCCGCCGTGCCTACGAGCGGCGACCCGCGCGAGCGCGCCATCACCCGCGAGGACGACCCGCGCATCACCCCGCTCGGCCGCTGGCTGCGCCGCAGCCGGATCGACGAGCTGCCGCAGGTCTTCAACGTGCTGCGCGGCGAGATGAGCTGGATCGGCCCGCGCCCCGAAGCGCTCGAACTGTCGCGCTGGTACGAGACCGAGCTGCCCTTCTACCGCTACCGCCACGTGGTGCGCCCGGGCATCTCGGGCTGGGCGCAGGTCAGCCAGGGCCACGTTGCCGATCTCGACAGCGTGCTGAAGAAGCTCAACTACGATTTCTTCTACATCAGCCGCTTCAGCCTGTGGCTCGACGTGCTGATCGTCCTGCGCACGATCAAGACAATGCTGACCGGCTTCGGCTCGCGCTGAGGGGCGCAGGCTCGCCGCGCGGCCGGGCCCGGATTTTCATGTTTTTTGCAGAAGACCTGCCGTCATCTTCCCCAGTTGCCGGAAAAGATGGTGGGCGCGACAGGGATTGAACCTGTGACCCCACCCGTGTGAAGGGTGTGCTCTACCGCTGAGCTACGCGCCCGTCCCTATGGCCTGTGGCCCGGACAGGGGCGCGCCATTAATGGGGTCGGGCGCACTTGGCAAGCGCCTAGGGTGATCCGGGTTCGATTTAGCTGCCCGCCAGCCAGGTGAGCAGCGCCAGCATTCCTTCGGGCCGCGCGGCGACGGCTGCGGGCGATGCCGCTGCCGGGGGGCTGAGCGGCGCGGGGCAGGCGAGGCAATAGGCCTGCGCGCCGCGCGTGCCCAGCAGCCGCTCGGCATCGCGGGCGATGCGCGTGCCGAGCGCCTGCGAGCGCATGGCGGTCAGCGCGAAGATATCGCCGACCGGCGCTGTGCGCGCCTTGGCCGCTTCGCCCGCGACCAGCTGGCGGATCAGCGAATCGTAATTCGCATCCTTCTCGCCAAGATACACCGCGTGCCACTCGCCCTTCTCGGCGCCCGCCTTGGCCGCCGCCCATTCGAGCGCCTCGGTGAGCCCGCCGAATTCGTCGACGAGGCCAATCTGGCGCGCCGTGCCGCCGTCCCACACCTGGCCTTGCGCGATCTGGTCGACGCGTGAGACCGGCAGGCGCCGCGCGCCCGAGACCAGCCTGAGGAAGTCCTGATAGGTGCCCCCAATCGAGGTCTGGAGCAGCGCGTCCATCGCCGGCGAGAAACCGCCGATCATGTCCGGCTGGCCCGAAAGCTCGGTGGTGCGATAACCGTCCGCCGTCACCCCGAGGCGCGCGGCGGCGTTTTCGAAGGTCGGCACCACGGCATAGACCCCGATCGATCCGGTGATCGTCTCGGGCTCGGCGAAGATGCGCTCGCCCGGGGTCGCGACCCAGTAGCCGCCGCTCGCGGCGATGTTGCCCATCGACACCGCGACCGGAATCTTGCGGTCGCGGAAACGCTGGATCGCGCGGCGGATTTCCTCCGATGCGGTAACCGAACCGCCCGGCGAATCCACCCGCACCACCAGCGCGGCAAGATCATCGTCAAGCGCCTCGTCGAGCAGGTCGGCGATGCGCGTGCCGCCCGCCGTGCCCGGACCCGCTTCGCCATCGACGATCTCGCCGGCGATGGTGACGACGCCGATCGCCTTGCCCTTGCGGATCTGGCCGAGGTCGGCGAGGTAAGCGGAAAGGTCGCTCGCGGCATAGGCGCCGGGGAGCTTGCTCCACGGGTCCTCGCCCGCCAGCTCTGCCACCCGCGCGCCGAACGCCGCCCGGTCGCCGAGCTTGTCGACCATCCCGGCATCGAGCGCCGCCTTGGCCATGTCGCCGCCCGAACTGGCGATCCACGCCGCCGGATCGCCGGTGATCTTCGCCAGCTGCAGCTTGGGCCGCGCGCGGGTGACGCCCGCCTTGTATTCCTCCCACAAAGCCCCGTAGAGCCCGCCGATATTGGCGCGCGCCTCGTCCGACATCCCGTTGCGGGTATAGGGTTCGACCCCGGACTTGAACGCGCCCACGCGGTAGACCCGCGCATTGACGCTGAGCTTTTCGAGCAGGCCGGCGTAATAGAGATTGCTGCCGCCCGGTCCGGCGATCACCGCCATGCCCTGCGGATCGAGCCACACCTCGCTGGCGTGCGCGGCCAGCAGCATCTGGTCGTCGGCATAGGCAAAGGCGAAGGTCAGCACCGGCTTCTTGGCCTTGCGCACCCGGTCCATCGCCTCGGCGATGTCCTTCAGATGCACCTGCCCGCCGCCGAGGAAGGTGGTCATGTCGAGCACCACCGTCTTGATGCGATCATCGGTCGCGGCGGCATCGAGCGCGCGAACCACGTCGCGCGCGCGGGTCTCCTCGAGCGGCGCCTCGCTCGCGAGCAGCGCGGCGAGCGGATCGAGCGCGCTTTTCTCCTCGACGACGATGCCCGCAAGGTCGATCAGCAGCGCTCCGTCGCGCACCTGCCCGGGGTTGGGCCGGGCCGAGAGCACGCCGAACAGCGCGATGAAGAACAAGAGCATGAACAGGAGGACAAGCCCGTCCTTGATCCCCACGAGGATCTTCCAAACCTTGCCCACGAAGTTCATTGCATATCCCTTATGATCGGCCCCGACCGCGATGTAGGGTCTTTGCCAGCTTAGTTCTATCGGAAACCTTACGGCGCGGGTTGAGTGATAGACGCGGTTCGACTAAGCGCATCGCTTTAATGGCCAGCACCGATCTCTCCGCCCCTCCGGGCCGCTTTCCGCCCGGAAGGCTTGCCTTCCCGCACCGCGATCTCACCGGCATCGGCAAGCTGGCGCGGCACGAGATCCTTTATCTTCTGGATCAGGCCGAGCAGTGGGTCGCGCTTAACCGCCAGAGCGCCAAGCACACCGATCTGCTCGGCGGGCTCACCATCATCAACGCCTTCTTCGAGAACTCGACGCGCACGCTGCTGAGCTTCGAGATCGCGGGCAAGCGGCTGGGGGCGGACGTGGTCAACATGCACGCCGCGACCTCGAGTGTGAAGAAGGGCGAGACGCTGATCGACACCGCGATCACATTGAACGCAATGCGCGCCGATGCGATCGTGATCCGGCATGGCTCCTCGGGAGCGACCGGGCTGATCGCGGACAAGGTCGATTGTCCGGTGCTCAACGCGGGCGACGGGCAGCACGAACACCCCACCCAGGCGCTGCTCGATGCGCTGACGCTGCGCCACGCTCTGGCCGAACGGGGCGAGGGGGCGGAGGACTTCACCGGCCTCAACGTCGTGATCTGCGGCGACATCCTCCACAGCCGGGTGGCGCGTTCGAACATCCTGTGCCTGACCGCGCTGGGCGCGAGGGTGCGCGTCTGCGCGCCGCCCGCACTGATGCCGCAGGGTGTCGAGGCGATGGGGGTGGAGGTACACCACCGCTTCGACGATGCGCTCGATGGCGCGGAGGTTGTGATGATGCTGCGCCTGCAATCGGAGCGCATGACCGGGCAGTTCATCCCGTCCCCACGCGAATATCGCCATCTCTACGGGCTGACCACCAAGCGTCTCGCGCTCGCCCGGCCGGGTGCCTTGGTGATGCACCCGGGCCCCATGAACCGCGGCGTCGAGATCGACAGCGAGGTCGCCGATCTGGCAGGCCGCTCGCTGATCACGCGGCAGGTCGAGATGGGCGTGGCGATCCGCATGGCGTGTCTCGATGTGCTAACGCGCGGTGCGCGCGGGCTGGAGGGCTGGGCATGAGGCAAGCGCAGGCCCTCGCCATCACCAACGCGCAGTTGGTCACTCGTGCGGGGGTGGTTGACGGTGCATTGCGCTGTCGTGACGGGGTCATTGACGCGGTCGGTGCCGACGTTGCCCCGCAAGATGGCGACGAAGTGATTGATGCGCGCGGCAAGCTGCTCGCCCCCGGCCTCGTCGATCTCGGGGTTTTCGCGGTCGACAAGCCCGCCTTCCATTTCGGCGGGATCACCCGCGCCGCGCTGATGCCCGACCAGTCGCCCCCGCTCGATCTGCCGAGCCGCGTCGGCTTCATCGCCAAGAGCGGCAAGCCCGATCTGTGGGTGCATCCGCTGGCCGCCGCCACGCGCGGGCTAGAAGGGCGCGAGCTTGCCGAACTGGCGCTGATGCAGGATGCGGGCGCGCGCGGGATCGCCACCGGGCGGCGCTGGATCGCCGATAGCGGCGTGATGCTGAGGCTGCTGCAATATGCCGCGATGCTCGGCCTTGTGGTTGTGACCCATGCCGAGGACGGGGGGCTGGCCGGAGACGCCGCCGCCACCGCGGGCGAGATCGCGACCCGGCTCGGCCTCCCCGCCGCGCCCGCCGAGGCCGAGGCGCTCGCCATCGCCCGCGACATCGCGCTTGCGGAACTTGCCGGGGCGCGGCTGCATATCCGGCAGGTGACCACCACACGCGGCTTCGATCTGGTGCGCGAGGCGAAGGCGCGGGGGCTGCCCGTGACCTGCGGGATCACGCCGGCGCACTTCATGCTTTCCGACCTCGCCACCGCCGATTTCCGCACCTTCACCCGCCTCTCGCCCCCCTTGCGCACCGAGGCCGACCGGCAGGCGGCGCTCGCGGCAATCGCCGATGGCACGGTGGACGTGATCGCCAGCGGCCACGATCCGCGCGGGCCCGAGGACAAGCGCCTGCCCTTCGCCGATGCCGCCCCCGGTATGGCCGGGGCCGAGACGCTGCTCGCGATGACATTGGGTCTGGTGCGCGACGGCGTGATCGATACGGCGCACGCCTTCGCGCTGCTGGCGACCAATCCTGCAAAGCTCCTCGGGGTGCCGGCAGGCGCGCTTGCCGAAGGTCTGGAGGCCGACCTCGTCCTCATCGACGCGCAAGCGCCGTGGATCATCGACCGCCGCAAGATGGAGGCGACCGCCGACAACACGCCCTTCGACCGTCAGGGCGCACAGGGGCGGGTGCTGGGGCTGTGGAAGGGTGGCGTCAGGCTCGGCGCATAAAAGAAAACTCCCGGACAGCGCTGGGCTGTCCGGGAGCAGGGGTGCTCATTCCTGTTACGGAAATCTTCTTAGCGGCTGCGGGTTGCAACCTGCACGTCGCGCTTGACCGCACCGGCCGGCGGGGTCGAGGCGGCGTAGGCGAAGCAGCCGCGGCCCGCCGACTTCACCGTCCCGCACAGCGCGCGGGCGCTCTGCGAGGTGAAGCCGTCGGCGGCGACGCGCCAATAGGTCTTGCCGCTCACCACCGCTTCGGTGATCACCGGCTTGCGGTCCTTCAATTGCGGGAACTTGGCCTGCAGCGTGCTCCAGCCGCGCTGGGCTTCGGCCTTGCTGACATAGGAGCCGAGCTGGACGAGGTGCGTGGCAGGGCCCTTCTCGACCGGCGCCGGCGCCGGAGCAGCGGCGGCCGTGGTCGCGGCCATGCGGCGCTGCGATGCGGCAGGGACCACGCGCGGGGCGGCAGGTGGAACAGGCGCGCGCACTGCCGCAGGAGCGGCGGCGGGCAGCGGCTGAACCACCGGGTTGGAGACGAACTGGATCCCCGTTGCGACGGGTGCAGCCGCGGCGAAGGTCACAATCGGCTGTTCGGTTGCCGCTTCGGGCGCAGGCGCAGGCGCAGTGAAGGCGGCGGTGAAGGTCGCGGAAGGGGCCGGATCGATCACCTGCACCGGCTCGGGCGCCGGCTCGGCCGCGGCCAGCGCCACGTCGGCGTCGACATCGGCTTCGGCAACCATCATGTCCTGCGCCAGGAAATTGGCGAGCGCGAGGTGCTGCGGCTGTCCGGCATCGGCGCGCGGCGCCACGTCGAGCAGTGCGGCAACCCGCTGCGGTGCCATTTCCGGGGCGCTCATCTGGGCCCATTCGCCAAGCCGCGTTTCGAGCTGGTCGGCAGGCACGTCCTCGGCCGCCATCACCCGCGCCGCGCGCCAGTTGCCGGCGAGTGCATAGGTATAAGCGAGGTTCTGGCGCAGCTTGGGGGTCGCTTCCTCGGCGCTGCGCACCGCGCCCACCAGCACGCCCACGCCGCGTTCGGGCTGCCCGGCGAGTGCCAGCGCAAGGCCGAGATCGGCCGGATCGATCGCGGCCGAATAGCCGTCGAGCATCCCGATGGCCGCCTGCGAATCGCCAATGGCGATCTTGGCGAGTGCAAAGCTCAGCACGGTGCGCGGGTTGCTGTCACCAAGTTCGATCGCGTCGCCGAAGGTGATTGCGGCCGCTTCGAAGCGGCCCGCCTCGAGATAGGCAGCGCCCAGCAGCGCGCGGTAGCCGGAATTGCGCCCGTCGGCCTGCACCGCCGCTTCGGCGTGCTTGATGGCCTTTTCGACCTTGCCCTTGGCGAGCGCTTCCTGCGCGTTTGCGAAGGAGGTCTCGGCGCGCGGTGCGGCCGAGGCCGGCGTGCCAACGAAGGCCAGCCCCGCGATCGCAGTGGTGACGGCCAGCGCAAGCCGCGGCGAGTTCTTCCGTCCGGTTTTGATGCTGCGGTCCATGGTCAAAGTCCCCCGTAGATCCTGTTGGTTCACGTTGTGGTGGTGGTTGCGGGCGCTCAGTGGCGCTTCAGGTGATTGGCGATGACGTCGAGCTCGTCATACTCGGCGAGCAGACGGTCGAGCGCCTCGGTCACGAGCACCTGGGCGCTGACGCCCTGCATGGTCGCGGCGAGGCGCAGCTTGAGATGGCGGTCGGCGTCGAGTCGCAGAGTGAAGGCGGCGCGGCGGGCAGATTGCGGCGCGACCACGCGCACTCTCACGGCAGCGCGAGGCGCTGCGGCGGGCATGGGCGCAGGCTGCGGCTCGGGAAGGGTGATGTGCGGGGCGAGCGGCGAGTAGATCGCGGTGTCCGCTTCCTCGCCCTCTTCATCCTCATCGTAACCCGCAGAACCGTAATTGGCACCGTCGAGGGCTTCGTCGTAGAGCGTTTCGCCGTCTTCGTAGTCGTCGTATTCGTCGGTCTCGGGGCCGGTCATCGCCGCATCGGCAAGCACGCGCTCTTCGAGGCGGCGCTGCTGACGACGGATTATCGGACCGGGTCCCGCAGTGGTCGGACCGGCGGCGAGGTCGGCGCTGATCGGCACGATGTCCGCGCCGCCTTCACCTTCCGAATCGCCCCCCATGTCGTGGCCCATGTCGTTCCAGCCGAGATCCTCGAGCTTGTCTTCGGGCACGACCGATTCCTCGGTAACCAGCGGCGCGACCTGCGGACGCATCGCGGGCTTGGCGCCGCCCTTGCGTGCCAGCAGCGAGGGGCCGAGCGAGGCGAAACCGGAATCCGACATGGCCGTCAGCGCCTTCGCTTACTGCGCCACCCGGCGGCCGAAGCCCCCGGCGGGACGCGGCACGCCGCCCATGTGCTGGTGACCCGCACCATTGGGAGCAGGCGCGAACACGGTGCGGCGGAAATTCTTCTCGAGGCGGTCGGCAATATAGCGCCACAGCGCGGCGATCTCGGCGGCCGAGCGGCTTTCGGGGTCGACCTCCATCACTGTCCGGCCATCGATCATCGAGGCGGCGAAATCGGTGCGGTGGTGCAGCGTGATCGGCGCGACGGTGCCGTGCTGCGACAGCGCGACCGCGGCTTCCGAGGTGATCTTGGCCTTGGGCGTGGCCGCGTTGACGACGAACACCAGTGGCTTGCCCGCACGCTCGCACAGGTCGACCGTGGCGCCCACGGCGCGCAGATCGTGCGGCGACGGACGGGTCGGCACGACGATCAGTTCGGCGACCGAGATCACCGACTGGATCGCCATGGTGATCGCGGGCGGCGTGTCGATCACCGCCAGCTTGAAGCCCTGCTGGCGCAGGACGGCAAGGTCATTGGCAAGGCGCGCGACGGTGGTCTGGGCGAAGGCGGGATATTCCGCCTCGCGCTCGTTCCACCAGTCCGCGAGGGAGCCTTGCGGGTCGATATCGATCAGCACCACCGGGCCGGCGCCTGCGCGCTGGGCCTGGACGGCGAGATGTCCGGACAGGGTGGTCTTGCCCGATCCACCTTTCTGCGATGCCAAAGCGAGTACACGCAACGCCTGGGTCCCCCATGGATTGATCCGTTGCGCCGCTGCCCCATTGCAGCGCCCGACAACGGCTGGATGGACACGGGATCGCAGGATACCCCTAATTTAGGGTTAACATGCTGGCCCTGCTCGGAATGGTAGTTGCGGCAAGGCGGGTGGTCGGCGGCGTGCCGCGCTTGGCCTGAGCGCTGTGCAACCATTTGCTAACCGTGTTCGGCTAAGCAGCGATCGGCTTTATGTACGCTTACGCTGCTCCCAGCACCAACAGGCGAGACTCGATCGATGGCACGGTTCATGACGGCAGGATCCAAGAAGGCGATGATGGCAGGCGCGGCCCTGGTCGGTGCGGCAGGGGCGCTGCTGGCGGCGGCGCCCGCGCTCGCGGACGTCAAGGCCGGGGTCGATGCATGGACGGCGGGCGACTTTGCGCGCGCCGTAGTCGAATGGCAGGGCCCGGCTGCGGCCGGCGATCCCGATGCGCTGTTCAACCTCGCGCAGGCCTATCGACTCGGACGCGGGGTCGAGATCGACAATGCCCGCGCCCGCCAGCTCTATGAACAGGCCGCGGCGCTCGGCCATGTCAAGGCCGCCGACAATTTCGGGCTGATGCTGTTCCAGGAAGGCGAGCAACAGAAGGCCATGCCGCTGATCCAGGCTGCCGCCGACCGCGGCGATCCGCGCGCGCAATATGTGCTGGGCCTGTCGCACTTCAACGCCGATTACGCCCCGCGCGACTGGACGCGCGCCTATGCGCTGATGACGCTGGCCAACAGCTCCGGCCTGCCGCAGGCGCGCGAGGCGCTGGCGCAGATGGACAAATATGTGCCCCAGGCCCAGCGCGCCCAGGCCCAGTCGCTGGCCCGCGAGCTCGAGGCCGGAGCGCGGTCGCAGCGCCAGGCCGAGCTCGCCGCTGCCGAACTCGCTACCCGACCGGCCGCTTCGGTGGTTCCGGCAGTTGCCGCCGCGCCCACGCCGAAGCCCGCCACCAAACCGCCGGTCGTGACGGTCGCTGCCGCCGCGCCCAAGCCGATGGGCCTGCCGCCCGCACCCAAGCCAATCACTTCGGCTCCGGCTCCGGCGCCAGCGCAAGTCACGCTCGCCTCCGCCCCCAAGGGCTCGACCGTCACCCCCGTTCCGGCCGCGCTTGCTCCCCGCAAGCAGGGCAGCTGGCGCGTGCAGCTCGGCGCCTTCGGGGTCGCGGGCAATGCCGACAAGCTGTGGAGCCAGCTCGGCGGCCATGCCGCGCTGGCGGGCACGCGCAAGACGCTGGTGCCGAGCGGCAATCTCACCCGCCTGCTTGCCACCGGCTTTGCCAGCGAAGCCGAAGCGGGCCGCGCCTGCGCTGCCCTCAAGCGCGAGGGCAAGGCCTGCGTCGTCGCCGGGCAGGGCTGAGCTTGCGCCCGGGATCCGGCGCCGCCTGACGCACCGCCTTTCCCAAGCTGGCGGGAGTCGCTAAGCTCGCCCCGTTCAGTCGGACCGGGGATCAGCCATGGATACACCGCTGTCGCCGGGCGCGGCCGAGCAAGGCGCCCCAGGGCTCGCCCCGACTGAGAGCGGCGCGCGCATCGACACGCTCGATTTCATCCGCGGCATCGCTGTGATGGGCATCCTCGCCGCCAACATCATCGCCTTCGGTCAGCCGTTCGAGGCCTATATCTATCCGGGTGCGTTCCGCACCGATCCGGCCGACCCGGGCGGATGGCTGTGGATCACGCAGTTCGTTCTGATCGACGGCAAGATGCGCGGGCTCTTCACCCTGCTGTTCGGGGCTGGCCTGTATCTCTTCATGGAGAAGGCGTGGGCGCGCGGGGCAAGCGTGGGACTTCAGGCATGGCGGCTGGCCATCCTGATGCTTTTCGGCCTGATCCACTTCTTCCTGATCTGGAACGGCGACATCCTGTTTTCCTACGCGCTGTTCGGCTTTGTCACGCTCGCTTGCCTCGGGTGGAGCGCGCGGGCGCAGGCGACGGTCGCGCTCGCAGGCTACATCACCGGCGTGGCGTTTTGTGCGGTCACCTACACTTTCCCGTGGCTGATCCTGGACACGCCCTTCGGCCAGTCGAGTCCGGCACTGACGGAGCAGCGGGAGCCGCTTTCGGCCGTGGTCGATGCGGCGCTGGCGAGCGGCGAAGTTCCCGCCAACATGATCGCCGCCGGCGATTACGCGGCGCTGGTCGCGTATCGCGTGACAACGGAATGGATGGAACCCCTGAACAATGCGCTGCTGTTCGGGTGGGAAACCCTGCCGCTGATGGTCCTTGGCGTGGCGCTGTACCGGCTCGGGTTCTTCCATGGCGCCTTCGGCCGACGCCGGATGGTGGTCTGGGGCTGGATCGGAGTGATCGCGGGCGGGGTCGGCCACCTTGCCATCGGGCTCGTCATGAAGGCGGGGGGCTTCACCTATTTCGGCGGCGTCGCGGCGTTTCTGGGCCTCAGCCCGCTGCCGAGGCTGTGGATGGTGGTGGGGCTGGCCGCCCTGCTGGTCGCCTATGCGCCTTCCGCGACCGGCTGGCTGGGCGACCGCGTGCGCGCCGCGGGCCGCGCGGCCTTCACCAATTATCTGGGCACCTCGATCGTGATGATGTTCGTCTTCCAGGGTTGGGCGCTGGGGCTGTTCGGCCAGTTGAACCGTCCGCAACTCTACATCGTGGTGGCGCTGGCGTGTATCGTGATGCTGGCGTGGTCGAAGCCGTGGCTCGATCGCTACAACTACGGCCCGCTGGAGTGGCTGTGGCGGTGCCTGACCTACCGGCGGGTGTTTCCGCTGCGGAAATGAGTGCAAAGCACATCCATCTTTGCTTAGTACGGAGAGGCAGGGGAATACCGAAGCGTAAGCCACTAGGTTTCGGTCGTAATGGACTGACGATGCGTCCACCGCCGGCTACAACTCTCGGATCTTCACCAGCATTCCGGGCCGAACTAAGAGCCCAGCGAGCTAAGGAGGCATCTGAGCTTGCCGAACGATCAGAGCGTAAGTGGTACCGATCAGTCATCAAAAAATTTGGGATCGAGAGAGCAGCCCATTTTGGCGTGCCCCGGTCGATGATTGACGCAGCTAGGCGCGGCGCCAAGCACCACGTCAAAAGGACCGGATGGGCGATTGATCTCTGCCAGCAGCCAAACACCCTTGCTATTAAGAATGGTTCGCATACATTGCCTCCTGCAAACGCTTCGCAGGAAAGATTCGCACGCCCATGTACATCTGCATTTGCAATGCCATCCGTGAGAATGATTTGCGCAAAGCCGCGCTCGCCTGCGACGGCGACGCGGAGGCGACCTATGCCTGCCTCGGCAAGCGCCCCAATTGCGGCCAGTGCCTTGAAGAGGCGCAGGAAATCATCGACGCCGAGCGCGCGGCGGCGCGTTGCGATTTCCTCGCAGTAGAAGCCGCCTGACCCGCGATTGCGAACGGATCGCAAGCGACTGATTCGCAAAGAAAAATCCTCTACCGCCCTTGCGGACAGGCCCCGGCACCGTCTACAATGACGGTAATGCCGCAACCCGGCTTTGACATTTCGCAAAGGACAAACCCATGAAGGGCGACCAGAAGGTCATCGATTTCCTCAACCAGGCGCTCACTAACGAGTTGACCGCGATCAACCAGTACTGGCTGCACTACCGCGTGCTCGACAACTGGGGCCTCAAGAAGCTCGCCGCCTATGAGCGCCACGAGAGCATCGAGGAGATGGAGCACGCCGACAAGCTGGCCGAGCGTATCCTGTTCCTCGAGGCGCTGCCCAATTTTCAGGCAATCCACAAGCTCAAGGTCGGCGAGAATGTCGAGGAAGTGCTCAAGGCCGACCTCGCGCTCGAGCATGAGGCGATCCCGCTGCTGCGCGATGCGATCGAGCATTGCGAAAGCGTGCGCGACTATGTCAGCCGCGACCTGTTCGCCTACATCCTCAAGAACGAGGAGGAGCATGTCGACTTCCTCGAAACCCAGTTCGAGCTAATCGAGCGCATGGGGCTGCACAATTATTGCCAGCTCCAGAGCGCGCCCGCCGGCGACAAGTAAGGGCCGCCCGCAAGGGGTGCACAAAAAGGGGGCAGGGCCGGATGCGGCGCCTGCCCCTTTTTGCGTCTACTCCTTGGGCGCAGTCGCGCCGATCGCCGCGAGCCGGGTCTCGAACAGGAAGAAGCCGAGGCCGGTCACCAGCAGCAGCATCGTCAGCACCCACAGGCCTGCGATCACGGTGCCGATCTGGGCGGTGATATAGGCGGAGATGAACAGCAGCATGATGACCGCGCTGATCATCACCGCGGATGCGGTCGAGAACATGATAGCGCCCTGCATCAGCCGCCGCCGCCGCATCAGCCAACCGAACTCGCGCACCTGACGCGGGGTGCGGTGTTCCTCCATCTTGTCCTCGATGGTCTCGATCCGCTTGGCGATCCAGATCATGCGGCTCATGATGACGTTCATGATTGCGCCGATGCCGGAGAGCAGGAAGGCGGGCGCAAGGCTCAGCTGCACCACCTGCTGGACGCGCGGGGTGGAGGCGGTGCGCTCAAGGATCTCGAGCGCGAAGGGCGCCTGCGGGGCGGCAGCGGCCAGGGTGTCGATGAGGGTCACGGGGCCTCCTTGAACGCGGTCTTGCCCACCAGCGCGGGCGCGCGGGGGGCATCGATCGGCTCCCACTTAAGCCGCGTGAAGCTGATGCGGTAGGCGCGGCCATCGCCGGTGAGGGCATGGACCAGATCATGCTCGGTATCGCCCTCGGGCACGTAGATCTTGGCGAGGGTGCCGGGGGCGAGGCCTTTGGGCGCGATGCCGGCAGGCACGGCGATGACGCCCACCGCCTCGGGGTTCCTGCCTTCAAGCGCGATCTTCATCGGGTAATGCAGGTAATTGACGAGGTAGAATGCGGTGTCGCTGTCGATCGGCCGCGTCCACGTGATTTGCTGCGGCCCCTCCGCCGGGGCGGCGAGCTGGACGGTGTCGGGCGCGAGGTCATACATCTTCGCAAAATCGGCAAGGATGCGGCGGGTTTCGGCGGCGCTCCAGCCGGTGACGAGGATTCGCCCCGAGGGCAGATCAGGCTCGGGGGCCGCCGCCTTCTTCCGCAATCCGGAGCCGGGGCCATAGCGAATCTTGAGGATCACCATGCCGAGAACGAAGAGGAAGCAGGCCGCAACGAACAGGTGCTTGCTTTCCATGGCCGCGCTCAGTCCTTGGCGTAGGGGTTCTTGTTGGCCTTGAGCGTGACGCGCACCGGCACCGCGTCGAAGCCGAGCTTGGCGCGGATGCCGTTCACCAGATAGCGCTCGTAGCTCGTCGGCAGCAGCTCGAGGCGCGTGCCGAAGATCACGAAGCGCGGCGGGCGCGTTCCCGCCTGGGTGATGTAGCGCAGCTTGATGCGCTTGCCGCCCGGTGCAGGCGGCGGGTTGGCTTCCAGCGCGTCGTCGAACCAGCGGTTTAGCGCGGAGGTGGAGACGCGCTTCGACCAGGCATCGCGAATCTCGAAGGCCCCGGAGAGCATCTGGTCGAGACCTTTGCCGGTCTTGGCGGAGACCGCGAACAGCGGCAGCCCGCGCACCTGAGCAAGGCCATCGTCCAAGGCACCCCGAATGCCGTTGAACAGCTTGCTTGCGTCTTCGGCCACGTCCCATTTGTTGATCGCGATCATCAGTGCGCGGCCTTCTTCGAGGACGAGACTGGCGATCTTGAGGTCCTGGTGTTCAAGGCCCTGGGTCGCATCGAGCAGCAGCACCACGACTTCGGCAAAATCCACCGCCCGGCGCGCGTCGGCAACCGAGAGCTTCTCGAGCTTCTCGGTGACGTTCTTCTTCTTGCGCATGCCCGCCGTGTCGATCAGGCGGATCTCGCGGGTCTCGCCCGATTTGGGATCGGTCCATTCCCAGTCGATCGCAATCGAATCGCGGGTGATGCCGGCCTCGGGGCCGGTCAGCAGGCGGTCTTCGCCGAGCAGGCGGTTGATCAGCGTCGACTTGCCCGCATTGGGCCGCCCGACGATGGCGAGTTTCAGCGGGCCGGAGGGGCGGTCATCCTCGTCCATCGCGGCATATTCCGCGCGTTCGATGTCGTTCGCCTCTTCCCATTCCTCGGCCTTGGCGCCGATGATTGGCCACAGCCCGCCGAACAGGTCGGCAATGCCCTCGCCATGCTCGGCCGACATGGCGAGCGGCTCGCCAAGCCCCAGCGCATAGGCTTCCATGGCGCCTGCCTCGCCGCCCTTGCCTTCGGCCTTGTTGGCGACCACCACGACGGGGACTTCCTGTTCGCGCAGGTAGCGGGCGATTTCCTCGTCCAGCGGCGTGAGGCCCGCGCGCGCGTCGATCACAAACACCGCCGCATCTGCGCCAGCCAAACTGGCCTCGGTCTGCTTGCGCATCCGGCCGGGGAGGCTGAGTTCGTCCTCGTCCTCCCACCCGGCGGTGTCGACAATGGTGAAATGCAGCCCGGCAATGTTGGCATCGCCCATCCGCCGGTCACGCGTCACCCCGGGCTGATCGTCGACCAGCGCGAGCTTCTTGCCCACCAGCCGGTTGAACAGCGTGGACTTGCCGACATTGGGTCGGCCGATGATGACGACTTCGGGTTTTTTGACGGGGGACATAACCCGCGCCAAGTGGGCGCAAATCGTGGTTTTGGCAACCCGCGAGCCGGATCAGCCCTGGGCCCTAGTCTTTCCGGGCGACTGGCGGGTTCTCGCCGAGGTCTTCGTACCACGCCTCGACCGGGCCGGTCAGCTTGAGCGTGAGCGGCTGGCCCTTGCGGTCGACCGCCTTGCCCGCCTGCACCCGAACCCAGCCTTCGGAGATCGAATATTCCTCGATATCGGTGCGCACCCGGTCCTTGAACCGAATGCCGACCCCGCGCTGGAGCTTCTCGGCATCGAAGAACGGGCTGCGCGGATTGACCGACAGGTGATCGGGGGGCACGTCTGCGCCGGAAGTGGCGGCAGGGGTGGTTTCGGGGGTTTCTTCGGTCATGCGCGGGCCCTTATCCGCCAATCCGCAAGCCTTCAAGCGTGTTGCGCTTGCCCTTTTGGGCGAGGGGGGATAAGGGCCCACGCTGATACGCGCGGGGTACCTTAGCCGGTTTCCCCGCGCGGCTTCGTTCGGGCATGCGGGCGTGGCGAAATTGGTAGACGCACCAGATTTAGGTTCTGGCATCGCAAGATGTGGGGGTTCGAGTCCCTTCGCCCGCACCAATTCGCCAACCCGATGGCCCGGCCTTACGGAATTCTAGCATAGAAGGCTCCAGACCAGTTCCCATGCAGACCCAGCAGACCGTCAACGAAGGGCTCAAGCGCGCCTATCTGATCACCATCACCGCAGGCGAAATCGCCGCGAAGATCGATGCCGAGATCAAGAAGGTCGCTCCGCAGGTGCGCATGCCCGGCTTCCGTCCGGGCAAGGTGCCCGCCAACCTCGTCAAGAAGATGCACGGCGAGGCGCTGCATGGCCAGGTGGTGAGCGACACGATCCGCGAATCGGTCGACATGCTGATCCGCAACGAAGCACTGCGTCCGGCGATGCAGCCCGAAGTCGGCCTCAACGAGGACTATGCGGAAGGCAAGGACGCGGCGATCACCGTCGCGCTCGAAGTCCTGCCGACCATCGAGGCGCCGAGCATCGCAGGCCTCAAGCTTGAACGTCTCGTCGTGCCGGTGACGGATGAACAGATCGACGAGGCGCTCGGCAACATCGCCTCGCAGAACAAGAGCTACAAGGACGCCGCCAAGACGAAGAAGGCGGCGGACGGCGACCAGCTGATCATCGACTTCGTCGGCAAGCTCGACGGCGTCGAGTTCGATGGCGGCAAGGCGGAAGACGCAGCGCTGGTGCTCGGCTCGAACACCTTCATCCCGGGCTTCGAAGACCAGCTGGTCGGCGTGAAGACCGGCCAGGAAAAGACCATCACCGTCACCTTCCCGGCCGATTATCAGGCCGAGCACCTCGCGGGCAAGGAAGCCACCTTCGACATCACCGTGAAGGCGGTGAAGGTCGAGAGCGAGACCACGCTGGACGAGGATTTCGCCAAGAGCCTCGGGCTCGACAGCCTCGAGAAGCTGCGCGAGATCATGAAGGCGCAGCTCGAACAGCAGACCGCTGGCCTCACCCGCACCCAGATGAAGCGCGCGCTGCTCGATCAGCTCGCCGCGGGCCACAGCTTCGAAGTCCCCGGCACGATGGTCGAGGCGGAATTCCAGCAGATCTGGGCCCAGCTCCAGCAGGAAGCCGCGCGCGAGGAAGACCCTGCCGAGGCGCTCAAGCAGATCGAGGACGAGAAGGACGAGTATCGTTCGATCGCCGAACGCCGCGTGCGTCTGGGGCTGCTGCTTTCGGAGATCGGCCAGTCCAATGGCGTGGAAGTGACCAGCCAGGAAATGGGCATGCTGATCCAGCAGGCCGCGATGCAGTACCGCGCCGAAGACCGCGAGCGCTTCGTGCAGTACATCCAGTCCGAGCCGATGGCCGCCGCCCAGCTGCGCGCACCGCTCTATGAAGACAAGGTCGTCGACTTCCTGTTCGACAAGGCCGAAGTCACGGAGCGGGAAGTGACCGTCGAGGAGCTTCAGGCCGCGATCGAAGCCGAAGAGGGTGCGGAAGCGGCCCCGGCGCCGAAGAAGGCTCCCGCCAAGAAGAAGGCCCCGGCAAAGAAGGAAGCGGCTGCCGACGAGGCTCCGGCTACCGAGGAAGCGCCGGCTGCGGAAGACAAGCCCGCCAAGAAGGCGCCCGCCAAGAAGCCGGCTGCCAAGAAGGAAGCGGCTCCGGCTGAGGAAGCCGAAGCCAAGCCCGCCAAGAAGGCTCCGGCCAAGAAGGCGGCTGCCAAGAAGTAAGGCTTGCGCCTGCTTCTTGTGACAGGCTTGACCTGTTGATCGACCCCCGGCCGCTGCAACGGCTGGGGGTCATTCGTTTGGGGGCTCAGATGCTTCAGTGCCCCTCCCCAGAGGGGAAGGACGAATCCAAGCCCAGCTTACTCCCCTGCCGGTTTCCACCGCTCGAAGGTCGGCGCGGGCAGCTTGGCTGTTCGCGCCTTTTCGTAGGCTGCGCCTGCTTTCAGCACATCATGATCCTGCCACTGCCCGCCCATGATGCTGAGGCCGACCGGCAGCCCCTCGACCCCGCCCATCGGCACGGTGATATGCGGATAGCCCGCGATCGCCGCGAGATAGCCCGCGCCGATCCCGCCCGCGTAGTTGTCGCCGTTGACGAGGTCCGTGCTCCACGCCGGGCCGGTCGTGGGCGCGACGAGGAAGCTCACTTTGTTGTCGGCGAGCAGCTTGTCGATCCCCTCGGCGCGGGTCAGGCGGCGCAGGGTGGCGAGGTTTTTCGCATAGGCCTCCGCGTCGGTCGTCGCGAGCGCCTGTTCGAACAGGCCTTGGTCGAACCAGCGCATCTCCGCTGCCGCGTTCGCCTTGTTGAAGGCGACGACGTCGGCAAGGCTGCGCGGGCCGCCGGTGCCGGGGCGGGTGCTCAGATACTTGTCCATCTCGACCCGCAGCTCGAACAGCAGCACCGGGAGCGCGGCCTGCCACAGATCGCCGGGCGCTTCGTATTCGACATCGACCAGCACCGCACCTGCGCGGGTCAGGTCGGCGAGCGCGGCGTCGAACAGCGCCTTCACGTCAGCGCGGCTCCCCACCGCGCCGCGCAGCACGCCGACGCGTACCCCCTTCAAGGAAGCGGTGTCGAGCCCGGCGGTGTAGTCGGCAACGCGCCTTGCCTCCAGCGTCACCGGATCGGCTGCGTCCGGCCCGGCGATGGCGGTGAGCAGCAGGGCTGCGTCCGCAACGGTCTTGGTCATTGGTCCGGCGGTGTCCTGTGTACTCGAGATCGGCACCACGTGGGTGCGGCTGACGATCCCGACGCTCGGCTTGAAGCCGACCAGGCCGTTGATACTTGCGGGGCAGGTGATCGAGCCATTGGTCTCAGTCCCGATCGCGCCCCAGGAGAAGCCCGCGGCAATCGCTGCCCCGCTGCCGCTGGAAGAGCCGCAGGTGTTGCGGTCGATGGCATAGGGGTTGCGCGTCAGGCCCCCGACCGCGCTCCACCCGCTGGTCGAATTGTTCGAGCGGATATTGGCCCATTCGCTGAGGTTGGTCTTGCCCAGCACCACACCGCCGCCCGCGCGCAAAGCCGCGATCATCGGCGCGTCGCGGCCTGTGGCGTTGTCGGCAAGCGCGAGGCTGCCCGCCGTGGTTGGCCACTCGGCGGTCTCGACATTGTCCTTCACCAGCACGGTGCGCCCGCCAAGCGGCTTCTCGGTCTGGGTGACCGCCACCGCGGCCGCATCGGGATTAAAGGTGATGACCGCATTGAGCATCGGCCCGGCATCGTCGAGCGTCCTGATCCGCTCGATCTGCGCAGCGGTCTCGGCGATCGCGGCGGACGGGGCCTCTTTCAGCGCGATCGTGTCATCGGCCTGCGCCAGCGCGGGCACGGCAGTGGTGGCGAGCAGGAGGGCGAGCGCCGGGCGGGCGAGGTTCTTGCGGTTCATACCCCCGGTTTGCCACGTACGCGGCAAGGCTCAAGGGCAAAATGCTCCCGCCGCCCGCACGCCATCTTCCGGCAATTCACATCAACAAGGTAAACGCTCTTGAAATTGCCCCTGACACTCCGACATAGCCAGTTCGACAGCAGCAAGGGCAAAGGCACCACATGATCGATCTGTTCGGCAACATCGGCGAGACTTACGGCACCCAGGGTCAATTCACCCGCGATCCGGTGACGGGCGCGCTGGTGCCCGTGGTGGTCGAGCAGACCAGCCGCGGCGAACGCAGCTTCGACATCTTCAGCCGGCTGCTGCGCGAACGCATCGTCTTCGTCACCGGCCAGGTCGAGGACGGCATGGCCTCGCTGATCACTGCCCAGTTGCTGTTCCTCGAATCCGAGAACCCCTCCAAGCCGATCAGCATGTACATCAACTCGCCCGGCGGGGTGGTGACGGCCGGTCTCGCGATCTTCGACACCATGCAATACATCAAGCCGCGCGTGTCGACCGTGTGCATGGGGCAGGCCGCATCGATGGGCAGCTTCCTGCTCGCCGCGGGTGAGCCGGGCATGCGCATCGCGCTCCCCAATGCGCGGATCATGATCCACCAGCCTTCGGGCGGGGCGCGCGGGATGGCGTCGGACATCGAGATCCAGGCGCGCGAGATCCTGCGCATCCGCAGCCGGATGAACGATCTTTACGTCAAGTTCACCGGCCGCAGCCTCGAGGAAATCGAGAAGGCGATGGACCGCGACACCTTCCTTGAGGCCGAGGAAGCGCGCGCCTTCGGGCTTGTCGACAAGGTGTTCGAAACCCGGCCCGACAATGATGAAACCGGCCTTGAGGACGGTTCGGGCGGCGCGCCTGAATAAGGCTTTCGCCCCGATCTGGCCCCGCACGGGACAGCATGCTGCAAAGCGTGCCTTTTCCACGCTCTGGCGAGGGCAGGCATTATGGTAACATCACGAAATCGCGCACCATGTGTTGATTCATGGGGGCCACGCGATACACTTGACGAATCCGCCCGGGGTGTTCCGGCAAGGTCTTACGCGGATTCGAGGACACAGGAATGACCAAATTGAGCGGATCCGATAGCAAGAGCACCCTCTACTGCAGCTTCTGCGGGAAGTCGCAGCACGAGGTGCGCAAGCTCATCGCCGGCCCCACCGTGTTCATCTGCGATGAATGCGTCGAGCTGTGCAACGACATCATCCGCGAGGAAACCAAGGCAGGGATCGCCGGCAAGAAAGACGGCGAGATCCCCACGCCGATGGACATCTTCACCACCCTGAACGACTACGTGATCGGTCAGGATCGGGCCAAGCGCGTGCTCTCGGTGGCGGTGCACAACCACTACAAGCGGCTGAAGCACTCGGGCAAATCTGGCGATGTCGAACTCGCCAAGTCGAACATCCTGCTCGTCGGCCCCACCGGCTCGGGCAAGACGCTGCTCGCCCAGACGCTGGCGCGCACCTTCGATGTGCCCTTCACCATGGCCGATGCGACCACGCTGACCGAAGCGGGTTACGTGGGCGAGGACGTGGAGAACATCATCCTCAAGCTGCTGCAATCCTCCGACTACAATGTCGAGAAGGCCCAGCACGGGATCGTCTATATCGACGAGATCGACAAGATCACCCGGAAGGCCGAAAACCCGTCGATCACCCGCGACGTTTCGGGTGAGGGCGTGCAGCAGGCGCTGCTCAAGCTGATGGAAGGCACCACCGCCTCCGTCCCGCCGCAGGGCGGGCGCAAGCATCCGCAGCAGGAATTCCTGCAGGTCGACACCACCAACATCCTGTTCATCTGCGGCGGCGCCTTCGCGGGCCTCGACAAGATCATCGCCGACCGCCTGCAGAAGCGCTCGATCGGCTTCGGCGCGCATGTCGCCGATCCCGACAAGCGCCGCGTGGGCGAGCTGCTCGAAAAGTCCGAGCCCGAGGATCTGCTCAAGTTCGGTCTGATCCCCGAATTCGTCGGCCGTCTGCCGGTGATCGCCACGCTGCACGACCTTGATGTGCCCGCGCTGGTCACCATCCTGCAGGAGCCCAAGAACGCGCTCGTCAAGCAGTACAAGAAGCTGTTCGAGCTCGAGGATGTCGAACTCACCTTCACCGACGACGCCCTCCAGGCGATCGCCGAGCGCGCGATCAAGCGCAAGACCGGTGCCCGCGGGCTTCGCTCGATCGTCGAAGGCCTGCTGCTCGACACGATGTTCGACCTGCCCGACATGGAAGGCGTGACCGAAATCGTGCTCGACGCCGATGTGGTCGCCGGCAAGAAAGACCCGATCCGCGTGCATGGCGGCGAGGCGGCGAAGAAGGAAGAGGCGGCCTAGGTTGCCGCCCTCCTGATTTTCTGACATCCTCCCATGAATTCAGGGAGGTGTCGTGAAAAACAGGGTTTTCTTTGGGAGCTTGATTGCTCTGCTGATCGCGGGCGCGGGCGGTTGGTATTTCTTCTCGCCCGGCTATGCCATGACGCAGCTTGCTGATGCAGCCCGTGAAGGCGATGAAGGCCAACTGCGCCAGCGGGTCGATTTCCCGCGGGTACGAGAAGCTCTCAAGGCTGATTTGCGCGCGAAGCTGGCATCGACCTTTGCTTCCGAGGAGACCGAAGGCTTCGGAAAGCTAGGCGCTGCGTTGGGAATGGCTATGATCGACCCCATGGTCGAAGGTTTTGTCACCCCGGAAAGCATCGGATCAATGGTGCGAAACGGAAAGCTGACTCGTCCGGGCGAGAAGCCAGATGCTCAAGCAAAGGCGTCTCCCGAAGAGGCTGACTGGGCCATTGAACGCGAGGGCATCTCGAGGTTCAAGGCAATGCCGGTCGCCAAGAACGTCGAGAACCCCCCAGCGCTTGTCTTTGAACGCGATGGCATCGGGTGGAGGCTGGTCGAGATCGACCTTCCCGACGACAAGTAACTCTAAATATTCGATCCCCCATGCCCTGAAACCCCGCCCGGCCCAAGAGGAAGGCCGGACGGGGTCGCAAGCAGCGTTGCCCCCCTCGGGTGGGGGATGGGGAAGGCGAAGGGCAGCGCCAGCTTGTCAGGGCAATTAGGCGGGCAGGAACACGCCGTCGGTCACGTGGATCACGCCGTTCGACGTCACGACGTCGGCCTGCGTCACGGCGGTGGCGCGGCCCTTTTCATCGGTGATGATAATCTTGTCGCCCGCAAGGCGCGCGGTCAGCTCGCCGCCGGCGAGGGTTTCGATCACCGCCTCGCCGTGGCCCTGCTTGATCAGCGCGACCAGGTCCCGGCTCGTCACCTTGCCGGCGACCGCGTGGTAGGTGAGGATCCCGGTCAGTGTGCCCTTGTTGGCGGGCTTCACCAGCGTGGCCACGGTGCCGTCAGGCAGCTTGGCGAAGGCGGTGTCGGTGGGGGCGAAGACGGTAAAGGGGCCGGGGCCCTGCAGGGTGTCGACGAGGCCAGCGGCCTTGACGGCGGCGACCAGCGTGTTGTGGACCCCGGTGCTCATTGCGACCTGGACGATGTTCGGCGCGGCGGGCGCAGTGGCGTGATGGGGATGGGCAAGAACAGGCAGGGATGCAAACCCGGTGGTGGCACCAATGGTGGCTGCGGCGAGGGCGAGAAGGGCATATTTCGACTTCATCAGATCATCTCCTTATTCAGTTGAACGCAAGAGCAAGCCCTCCCGCTTGCAATTTTAAATACGCGGGCTGTTCGAAGGTAGATGAAGTCTGACAAAATATTTTACCGCGTTCGTCGATTTCAGTAATTCGATGGCAAATGCCAAAGAAAAACCCCGCCCGGCCCTGGAGGAAGGCCGGACGGGGTCGGAGAAGCGCTGGCCCCCGCGGGAATGGGGGGTGGGAGCGAGGGCCAGCGCCAAAGCGTTCCAGCGGATCAGCCCGGCAGCGAGACGCTGTCGGTCACGTGGATCACGCCGTTGGACTGGAAAACGTCGGCCTGGGTGACGGTGGCGGCGCCGCCCGCAGCGTCGGTCAGCACGACCTTGCCGCCGACCACGCGCGCGGTCAGGATGCCGCCGTTCAGGGTCTTGAGTTCAGCCTTGCCGCCGCCCTTGGTGATCATCCCGATCAGTTCGCCCGCGGCCACCTTGCCCGGGACCACGTGATAGGTGAGGATGCTGGCGAGGGTCGCCTTGTTCTCGGGCTTCACCAGCGTCTCGACCGTGCCGGCGGGAAGCTTGGCGAAGGCGGCGTTGGTCGGCGCGAAAACAGTGAACGGGCCGGGGCCCGACAGCGCTTCGACCAGACCGGCCGCCTTGACTGCGGCGACCAGGGTGGTGTGATCGGCCGAAGCGACCGCGTTCTCGACGATGGTCTTGGTCGGATACATCGGCGCGCCGCCGACGGTGGGCACGTCCGCCTTCTTCTCCATGTGGTGATCGGCCAGCGCCGGGGCGGCAGTGAGGCCGGTGGTCGCAGCCAGTGCAGCGGCGAGCGCGATCAGATTGGTCTTGGGGGTCACGTGGGGTTCTCCGTCGAATTGTGTCACGTTGGCAAGCAGGGGGCGCTTGCACGAACAGTTACGGCGGGGAGAGCGTGTCGGACGGAGGGCGGGTCGGGATAGGGGCTGAAGCGCCACTTTCCCGCGCCGAAGTGAAGGGCGCTCAGACCCGGCTGAAGGCGCCCTTGGCGACCACGGGCCCGGCATCCTTGTCGGCGGGCTTGCCGCCGATCGGCTCGCGGGTGAGGACGAGGCTGGCCCCTGCACCCAGCTTGGCGACCGCGGCGGCGGGCAGCGTCATGCTGCGCACCGCGCCGGGCTCGACCACGCCCAGCGATTGCAGCGGCGTGCCGTCGGCGGGCACCAGCCACAGCTCGTGATCGTGGACGCCATCGGGGGTGAGCCCGATCGCTGCGACCACCATGCGCTCGCTTTCAGGGATATAGGTGACGTCGAGCCTGAGCCCCGTCTCGCCGATCGGGACGGTGGCGACCATGGGAGCTGCGGCGGCGATCTGGGCAGGGGGCGCATCGGGCGCGCGCGCAGGCGTCAGCGCGACCCATGCCAGCAGCGCCGCAGCCGCAATCGAGGACAGGCCCGCCACCCGCTGCCACAGTCGCACCCGCGCCTCGAGCGCTACGACATTCGCGCCAGCCGCGCCTTCTGCTGCGGGAGCGCCCGCCGCGGCCTGCGCGGCTGTCACGCGCGCGGTGATGCCGGTCCAGACATGCTCGCCCGGCTCGGCACCCGGCATGGCGTCGGAGAGCGGGGCGAACCAGCCGTCCCACCATTCCTTGCGCCAGGCGAAGTTCGGATCGGTCGCATACTTCCCGCGCGCGGCGAGCAGCTCCTCGCCCTCGAGCAGGCCAAGCGCCCATTCGGCGGCGATCATCGGATCGTCGCGGGTCACGCCCTCTTCGGGGGTCTGTTCGGTGCCGCTCATGCCGCCTCGCTCGCTTCAAGGCAGGCGCGCAGGCGCTGGAGGCCGCGGCGGATCCAGCTCTTCATCGTGCCGAGGGGAACGTCGGCGGCTTCGGCGAGCTGCGCATAGGTCTTGCCTTCGAAGAAAGCCGCGCGGATGTGACCCTGCGTGCGCGCGTCGAGTACACCGAGGCACTTGTGGATCTGCGCGGCCTGCTCGGCATCGACCAGCAGCGCATCGGCCAGCGGGGTCTCGTCGGCGAGCGGTGCGGCCTCCTCGACCGGCACCGCGCCGCCGCGCACCTTGCCGGTGCGCAGCCGGTCGATCGCACGGTTGCGCGCAAACGCCGCCAACCACGCGATCGGGCTCGCGCGGGTCGGGTCATAGCGGTCGGCCCGCTGCCAGAGATTGACATAGACGTCTTGCAAGGCGTCCTCGGCTTCCTTTCGATCTCCCAAGATACGCAGGCAAATGCCGAAGAGCTTCACGCGGGTCGCGCGATAGATTTCCTCGAGCGCCGCCTGATCGCCAGCCGCCAGCCGCGCCATCGCATCGCGCAGCGCCTCGCGCGCTTCGTCGGAGGAGGGGCGGGGGCGGGCGGCCATCAGCAATCCGCTCCGCAAGGGTGGGCGCAAGGCTCCTCGCCGCTCTCGATCTGGAGAGTCGCGTGGTGGACGCCGAAATGCGCCTCGAGGCTCGCGGCGATCTCGCGCAGGAAGCTGTCGCTGGCCGGGCGGCCGGGCATGACAAGGTGCGCGGTCAGCGCGACCTCGGTGGTCGACATCGGCCAGACATGGAGGTCGTGGACCGCGGCGACGCCCTCGAAGCTGGCGAGGTGCCGCTTCACTTCGTCAAGAGCGATGCCCGCAGGTGCCGCCAGCAGCCCCATCGCGACGGAATCGCGCGCAAGGCCCCAGGTTCCCCATGCGATCACCGCAAGGATGACCAGGCTCACTGCCGGATCGACCCACGCCCAGCCGGTGAACAGGATCGCCAGCCCCGCCAGCACGACGCCAAGCGACACCAGCGCATCGGCGGCCATGTGGAGATAGGCGCCGCGGATGTTGAGGTCGCCCTGCCCCTTCATGAACAGCATCGCGGTGGCACCATTGATCGCGATCCCCACCCCCGCGACGGCCGCCATCGCGAGGCCCTGCGGCTCGACCGGGTTCGCCATGCGGTGCAACGTCTCGAACAAAATCGCCCCGATCGCCACCGCCAGCAGCAGCGCATTGGCGAGGGCTGCGAGGATGGTCGAGCTCTTGTAGCCATAGGTGAAGCGGCCCGAGGCAGGCTGGCGCGCGGCAATGCTGGCGATCCAGGCGAGCGCGAGGGCGAGCACGTCGGACAGGTTGTGCCCCGCATCGGCAATCAGCGCCATCGAGCCGTAGATCAGCCCCGCCGCCGCCTCGAGCAGGACGAAGCCGGTGTTGAGGGCGATGCCGATCGCGAAGGCGCGGCCGAAGTCGGCGGGCGCGTGGCTGTGCCCGTGCCCCCCATGGCCATGCCCGTGCCTGTGGTGTCCATGGCCATGATCGTGGTGGTTATGGGCGTGCGCGTGAGCCATCGTCAGGCGCTTGTAGCTGCAAGCTTGGCCCGCGTCACGCGCGACGATGATCGCGTTCTGGTTGCATGAGGATCCACCACCAGACAACCGTCAATTGTAGACGCAGGCATCCAGCCCGTCGCGCCGCACCGTGGCGATCCGCCGCTCGATGCGGTTGCCGTGGCGTGCCAGCCAGCCGCCGGGGCTCTTGACCGAGCGCTTCTTGGGGCTGGGGAGAGCGGCGGCCATGCGGCTCGCCTCGTCGCGGCTGAGGCGCGCAGCGGAGTGCCCGAAATAGCGCTGCGATCCGGCCTCGGCGCCAAAGGTGCCGATCCCGGTCTCGGCGACGTTTAGGTAGACCTCCATGATCCGCCGCTTGCCCCAGACCAGCTCGATCCAGAAGGTGAACCACGCCTCCACGCCCTTGCGGAAATAACCGCCGCCCTGCCACAGGAAGACGTTCTTGGCGGTCTGCTGGCTGATCGAGGAGCCGCCGCGGATCTTGTTGCCTTCGAGGTTCTCGCGCATCGCCTGCTCGATCGCCTCGGTGTCGAAGCCCGAATGCTGGCAGAACCGCTGATCCTCCGACGCGATCACCGCGCTGACCAGATTGCGGTCGATATTGTCGAGCGATTCCCAGTCCTTGGTGATCCCGTTTCCGTCCATCAGCATGGTCGCGGTGACGGGCACGGGGAGCCACTTGAAGGCCACCACCAGCACCAGCGTCAGCCCGATGAAGGCAGCGATCGCTTTGGCGGTGTAGCGCAGGATCAGGGAAAGCATGGGCTCGCTCTAGCGCAGCGTGGGGGACGTGGGAAGCATCCGCGCTTGCCTGTGCGCGCTACGGGGGGCAAGCTTGCGGTCAAACATCAGGGGAGACTTCACACATGCGCCTGTTCCACCTCGCCGCGAGCGCCCTCGCGCTCGCCGCCGCCGCCGCCCAGCCTGTGCTTGCCGAGGATGAGGCGACGAAGCAGGCGATCGAGGCGGAATACGACAATTACCTCGCGCCGCTTTTCCTCGACTTCCACCAGAACCCCGAACTCGGCTTCCTCGAAAACCGCACCGCGGCCAAGATGGCGGCCGAGCTCAAGGCGGCCGGGCTCGAGGTGACGACCGGCGTGGGCGGCACCGGGGTGGTCGCGATCCTCAAGAACGGCAAGGGGCCGCTGATCCTGATCCGCGCCGACATGGACGGGCTGCCGGTCGAGGAGAAATCGGGCCTCGCCTATGCTTCGCGCGCCAAGCAGATCGGCGAGGACGGCAAGGAATATCCCACCATGCATGCCTGCGGGCACGACACGCACATCACCGCGATGATCGCCACCGCGCGCCGGCTGGCGGCCACGAAGGGCCAGTGGAGCGGCACGCTGATGTTCGTCGTCCAGCCCGCCGAGGAAGGGGTGCGGGGCCAAGGCGATGATGGAGGACGGGCTCTACCAGCGCTTCGGCAAGCCCGACTATGCGCTTGCTTTCCATGTCGCCGCGGAGCTGGAAACCGGCAAGGTTTCGGCCGCCGAGGGCATCCAGTATTCGAGCTCGGACACGCTCGATGTGCGGGTGCCCGGGATCGGTACCCACGGCGCCTCGCCGCATCTCGGCAAGGACCCGGTCTACATCGCCTCGCAGATCGTGACTGCGCTGCAATCGATTGATTCGCGAGAGATTTCTCCGCTGAAGCCGGTGGTGGTGACGGTCGGCGCCTTCCATGCGGGGTCGGCCTACAACATCATCTCGGACGAGGCGAACCTCAAGCTGACGGTGCGCGCCAATGACGAGGAAACCCGCGCGAAAGTGATCGCGCTGGTCGAGCGGATCGCGGTCAATATAGGCAAGGCGCATGGGCTGCCGGATAGCATGCCGGTGACGGTCAAGCACTTCTCCGGCACGCCCACCACCATCAACGACCCCGCGCTCGCCCGCCGTCTCAACGCGGTGATGAAGCGCGCGCTGGGCGAGGGCGCGGTGGTGCCCTACGAGCAGCAGAACATGGGCGCGGAGGATTTCACCTATTTCGTCGCCCCGGGGCTCAACGTTCCGGGCTACTACTTCGCGGTCGGCGGAACGACGCCCGAACGGATCGCGGCGGCCAAGGCAGGCGGGCCGGCGATTGCCGGGCACCACTCCCCGCTGTTCCAGATCGCCCCGCGCGAAAGCATCACGGTCGGCGCGCGGGCGATGGTCGCGGCGGTGCTGGATCTGGCGGGGAAGAAGAAATAATGTTCCCGAAATGTTTCACGTGAAACATTGCGGGGCCAGAGGGTCTTGAAAGTGGGCGCTGCGGAGAGGCTCGCAGCGCCCGCCCGTGTTGGGAAATGCAGGAAGGGCCCATCGCGGACCATGCGCGACCGGGCGCTACGCCTGCCTGCCCGCGTGTAGGGCGCGCCCGAATAATCGCCGCCGCTTCAGCATCCTGCCGGTCGCCATCCAACCGGCTCCGCGTGCTTTCATCGCCGTCAACTGGCCCTGTGAGGGACAGACGGCGCGGCGAGGGCTGCACCCCCGATCCAACCGCCGTTCCCCGCTTTACTGCCCGGTGACAAAGCGGAGATGAATGAAGCTGCCCCGCCGACTGCCGGGCCACCATATTCGACCACCCGCATACGGCCTTGCGATGAAGCGACCCCAACAATGCGGGCGGGCAAAGCAAGACGCCCCCGGTCACTTGGGTGTGACCGGGGGCGCCGATGGGGTGATGTATCTGGCGGAGTCTACTGCGGCGTGTCGATGCCCGCGTCAGACGAGGCGCTCAGGCGATGCGCTTAAGCAATCCCCGGCAACAACCGCTCACCCGCGATCCGCTGCATCGCCTTCTGGAGCTTCTCGAAGGCGCGCACTTCGATCTGACGGATGCGTTCGCGGCTGACGTCGTATTCCTGGCTGAGCTCTTCCAGCGTCTGGGGCTTCTCGGTCAGGCGGCGTTCGGTGAGGATGTGGCGCTCACGCTCGTTGAGGCTTTCCATCGCCTCGCTGAGCATCGCCATGCGCATCTGCGATTCCTCGGCATCGGCAACGGTTTCGTCCTGCAGCGGGCGGTCATCCGCCAGCCAGTCCTGCCATTCGCCCGAGCCTTCCTCGGCCCCGCGCAAGCTGACGTTGAGCGAGGCATCGCCGCCCATCATCATGCGCCGGTTCATGTTGATCACTTCCTGCTCGGGCACGCCGAGATCGGTGGCGATCTTGGTCACGTCCTCGGGGCGCAGGTCGCTGTCCTCATAGGCCTCGAGCTGCTTCTTCATCCGGCGAAGGTTGAAGAACAGCTTCTTCTGGGCCGCGGTGGTGCCCATCTTCACGAGGCTCCACGAGCGCAGGATGAATTCCTGAATGCTCGCCTTGATCCACCACATCGCGTAGGTCGCGAGGCGGAAGCCGCGATCGGGTTCGAACTTCTTGACGCCCTGCATCAGACCGACGTTCCCTTCGGAAATCAGGTCGGAGACGGGCAGGCCATAGCCGCGGTAACCCATCGCGATCTTGGCGACGAGCCGCAGGTGGCTGGAAACGAGCTGGGCGGCGGCTTCGGGATCCTGGTGTTCCTGATAGCGCTTGGCGAGCATGTATTCCTGCTCGGCAGTGAGCACCGGGAACTTGCGGATCTCGGCGAGATAGCGGTTGAGGCTCTGCTCACCGCTAAGGGCCGGGACAGAAGGCGATTTTGACTTTACCACTGGTTACCTAACCTTTCTAGCGTCGACCGCTTGCGCAGGACCCCTGATGGGCATCCCGCGAACTGGGCCACGGGTTTGGGTTATACGCGATAATCCCTCGGATGTATGCGCGTTTCATCGATCACTACCGCTGAGTTGGTCGATCAGTTCCGCCATGTCTTGCGGCAAATTGCTTCGGAACTGGACCATTTCGCCGGTGAGCGGGTGCTGGAAGCCCAGCTCGGCGGCGTGGAGAGCCTGCCGCGCGAAACCGAGTCGCTCGAGAAGCGGGCGAAGCTGGCGGGGTGTTCGGCCATAGGCAGGGTCTCCCAATAGCGGATGGCCGATTGACGCACAGTGAACGCGGACCTGGTGGGTGCGCCCGGTCTCCAGCCGGCATTCGATCTGTGCGGCCTCATCGAGCCGCTGGATCACCTTGTAATGGGTGATCGCCGATTTCCCGCGCGAGGAATTGTTGGGGAGCACCGTCATTTTCTTTCGGTCCGCGTCGGAACGGCCGACCCGCGCGTCGATGGTGCCTTCGGCGGCCGAGGGGTGCCCGGCGCAGACCGCGATATAGCGGCGGTGGACGGTGTGCGCGGCGAATTGCGCGGCCAGCCCTTCATGCGCGGCGTCGGACTTGGCGACCACGAGGAGCCCGGAGGTGTCCTTGTCGATGCGGTGGACGATCCCCGGCCGCGCGACCCCGTTGATGCCGCTGAGATTGCCCCGGCAATGGTGGAGCAGCGCATTGACCAGCGTGCCGGTGATGTTGCCCACCGCCGGGTGGACGACCATGCCCGCGGGCTTGTCGACCACGATCAGATGCTGGTCCTCGAAGGCGATGACGAGCGGGATATCTTCGGGCTGCGCCGCAGCGGGCATGGCGGCGGCTAGGATGATGCGGAACGCGGCGCCTGCTGCGACCTTGGCCGAAGCCGAGGTGACGGTCTTGCCGGCGACATCGACGCGGCCTTCCTCGATCAACCCCTGCACCCGCGCGCGGGAGAGGCCGGTCGCCTCAGCCAGCGCCTTGTCGAGGCGTCCTGCGCTCTCGATGCTGCCGGTGATGATTTCGTGCTCGGAC
>NZ_JAMNXL010000161.1 GCF_023653175.1 Erythrobacter sp.
CTGCTGTGCGACACTTCGGAACGGTCTTTGTGACGCCTTCCCAGACAGTTAGCTGAGATGCTCGACCCATCGTGTGTGACACATCTGTGCTACACTTTGGGCGAGACGATGCCTCAGATCGTTGTAAATCAGTGATTTTCTGAGGAATGGTGCCGCTTACGTGACTCGAACACGTGACCCCATCATTACGAATGATGTGCTCTACCGACTGAGCTAAAGCGGCTTACCGGTTTGCGCGCCCTAAGCCCAAGGCCACAGGTTCGCAATCGCAAAAAAGATGTGGAGGCCCGAGCCGGAATCGAACCGGCGTGCAAGGATTTGCAGTCCTCTGCGTAACCACTCCGCCATCGGGCCGAGCCTTCCGGGGGCGAAGCCCCGGACGGAAGCGGCGCACTAGCGATTCGGGGCGGGCTTGGCAATGTGTGATTGGCGTGTCCCCTTCCCTAACGTCAGTCTGGACGAGGCGTGCGGGCCGCGCCATGTCTGGCTGCATGACCATCGCAAGCCTTCTCGAACCCGTCACCGGCCAGCCCGGGCCTGCCCGCCTCACCCATGCCGCCGACTGGCTGCAGGGGCGCACGCTTTATGGCGGGGCCTCGGCGCTGGTGGCCTACACCATGGCGGTGCGCGCCTTTCCGGGCCTGCCCCCCTTGCGCGCCGGCCAGGTCGCCTTCGTCGCGCCGGTGGGTGAGGAGATCGAACTCAAGGCCGAGATCGTCCGCCAGGGCCGAAACGTCACCCAGCTGCGCTCCGAGATCCTGTGCGAAGGCCGCGTCGCGCTCAGCGCCTACTGGCTGTTCGGCGAGGGGCGCGAGGCCAATGCCGTGCACCCCTCGGGGATGCCCGAGGACTGGCCCGGCCCGCCCGAGGACTGCGCCGAGGTCACCCACCAGTTCGCCCCGGCCTTCGTCGCCAAGAACTTCGCATTGCGCCATGGCCAGCCCAAGGGCACCGACCGCGGTGCCACCGTCACGCGCTGGGCGCGGCTGATCGAGGACCACACGCTCGATCCCGTCTCCAAGCTGGTACTGATGGGCGACGTCATGCCGCCGGGCGCGATGCGGGCGATGCAGCGGCAGGGGCCGATCAGCTCGATCAACTGGTCGTTCAACGTGCTCGATCCCGAGAGCCGGTCGCGCGACGGCTGGTATCTCGCCGAGAACGCCAGCCAGCATGCCGACGCGGGCTATTCCTCCGAGCGTCTCAGGCTGTGGGACGCCGACGGGCGGCAGGTGCTCGACGGGATGCAGTGCGTGGCAGTGTTTGGCTAAAGCCTGTTGGGAAGGTGACAAAGGTTACACCGTGTCACTTTTCCAACAGCCCGCTTTCCATCGGTAGTTCAGCTATTTAGCCGCGCATTTCGGGTGCGGACGGACAGTGCATCGGCGCGCGTTTTCACGGCAGGAGCGGGCGCGGGGGGGGGGTGCTGACAAACCAGAACGAGCCGCGCCGAGCCTGCCACCCCGGCCGCCTGCAGGAAAGAGGCGCATTCGCGGCCGGCACCGCCCGCGCATCCGATTTTCCGGGTTGACCGATGCTGCGATACCATTATTTCGATATTTCTCGAAAGGTGGAATCCATGGACAATCGCAACACCCCGGTCTGGGCGGTCGATGCGCTGGGCGCGCTCGCCCACGAAACCCGGCTTGCGGTGTTCCGGGCGCTGGTGAAGGCCGGGCCGCAAGGCATGATCGCAGGGGCCCTCGCCGAGCATTGCGGCGTCCCGCCCTCGACCATGTCGCACCATGTCGCCACGCTCGAACGGGCCGGGCTGGTGCAGTCCGAGCGCGAGAGCCGCCTGATCCACTACCGCGCCGATTTTGGCGGCATGCGCCGCCTGCTCACCTTCCTCATGCAGGATTGCTGTCAGGGGGTGCCCGAAATGTGCGGCGACCTCATGGCGGGGCTTGCCTGTGAACCTGACACAAGAGGCTGACCATGACCGACACCCCCTTCACCGTGCTGGTGCTGTGCACCGGCAATTCCGCCCGGTCGATTCTTGGCGAGGCGCTGTTCAACCACCTCGGAGAGCCGCGCGTGCGGGCCTTCAGCGCGGGGAGCAAGCCCAAGGGCGTGCCGCATCCGGGCGCGCTGCGCCTGCTGGCTCGGTGCGGGATCGACACGGCACCCTTCCGCTCCAAGAGCTGGAACGAATTCACCGCCCCCGGCGCGCCTGCCATCGACCTTGCAATCACCGTGTGCGGCAATGCGGCGGGCGAGACCTGCCCGGTGTTCCTTGGCAGCCCGTTGAAGGCCCATTGGGGCCTGCCCGATCCCGCCGACGTGACCGGCGCGCAAGCCGAGGTGGACGCCGCCTTCGAGGAGACCTGGCGGCTGCTCGAGATGCGGGTGCGTGCGTTCCTCGCGCTTGACCGGGCGGCGATGGACAAGCCCGCGCTGCTGGCCGCGCTGGCGGAAATCGGCGCAATGGAGGGCGCGGCATGAGCGAGGCCGCCGCTCCTCCGCTCGGCCTGTTCGAGCGCTATCTTTCGCTCTGGGTGCTGCTTGCCATTCTGGCGGGGCTCGGGCTGGGCATTGCCGCGCCCGATGCGGTGAGCATGCTGGCGGGGCTCGAATATGCCTCGGTCAACCTCGTTGTCGCGGTGCTGATCTGGGCGATGATCTTCCCGATGATGGTCGGCGTCGATTTCGGCAGCATCCGCGATATCGGCCGCAAGCCCAAGGGGCTGGTGATCACGCTGGCGATCAACTGGCTGATCAAGCCCTTCACCATGGCGGCGCTGGCAGTGCTGTTCTTCGATTATCTCTATGCCGGGCTGCTGCCGCGCGATGATGCGCAGCAATATATTGCCGGGCTGATCCTGCTGGGCGCGGCCCCCTGCACCGCGATGGTGTTCGTGTGGTCGCAGATGACCCGCGGCGATCCGGCCTACACGCTGGTGCAGGTGTCGGTGAACGATCTGGTGATGATCGTCGCCTTCGCCCCGATTGTTGCGCTGCTGCTGGGGGTGACGACGATCGTCGTGCCGTGGGAGACGCTGCTGCTCTCGACCGTGCTGTATGTGGTGATCCCGCTGGCGGCAGGTGCATTTGTCCGAGGCCGCGTGATCGCGAGTCACGGCGGCGATGCGGCGGCGGTCGATGCCTTTACCGCAAAGCTCAAGCCTTGGTCGGTGATCGGGCTGCTGGCGACGGTGGTGCTATTGTTCGCCTTTCAGGCAGAGACGATCATCGCCAATCCGTTGCTGATCGCGCTGATCGCAGTGCCGATCATCATCCAGTCCTACGGCATCTTCGCTGCTGCCTATGCCTGGGCCTGGGCGTGGCGGGTGCCGCACGCGATCGCCGCCCCTTGCGCGCTGATCGGCACGTCGAACTTCTTCGAGCTGGCGGTGGCGGTCGCCATCGGGCTGTTCGGGTTGTCGAGCGGTGCGGCGCTGGCGACGGTCGTCGGCGTGCTGGTCGAGGTGCCGGTGATGCTCTCGCTGGTGGCCTTCGCCAACCGCACCCGTGACCGCTTTCCGGGAGAGGCAGCGTGACCGATTTCCCGCGCCTGCGCACGCTCCCCGATCCGGCCCACCTGCCCGCGCTGAAGCCCGAATACGCGCATCAGCGCCCGGCCCTCGGCCTCGGCCCGGCCGATCCGCCGGTGCGGGTGCTGCTGCTCTACGGTTCGCTGCGGGAGCGCTCCTTTTCGCGCCTTGCGGTGGAGGAAGCGGCGCGGCTGCTGCAATTCTTCGGCTGCGAAACGCGCATCTTCGATCCCAGCGACCTCCCCCTGCCCGATCTACACCCGGGCGACGATCACCCGGCAGTGCACGAACTGCGCGAACATTCGCTGTGGTCAGAGGCGCAGGTGTGGTGCAGCCCCGAACGCCACGGCACCATCACCGGAATCATGAAGGCGCAGATCGACCATCTGCCGCTGGCCTACAAGGGCCTGCGCCCGACTCAGGGCCGCACGCTGGCGGTGATGCAGGTCTGCGCCGGATCGCAGAGCTTCAACACCGTCAACACCCTGCGCATTCTCGGTCGCTGGATGCGGATGTTCACCATCCCCAACCAGTCCTCGGTCGCCAAGGCCTATCTGGAATTCGACGAGGACGGGCGGATGAAGCCTTCGGCCTATTACGACCGGATCGTCGACGTGATGGAGGAACTGGTGCGCTTCACCGTGCTGCTGCGGCCCCATGCCGAACAGCTCGTCGACCGCTATTCCGAGCGGGTCGAGCGTGACGAGCCGGTGGAAACTCCGGCGGACAGCGCCGGGATCACCGTGGCCCCGGCGTCCTAGACGTCCTCGAAGTTCGGCTTCCGGCGCTCCATCTCGGCCATCACCGCCTCGACCTGGTTGCGGCTGCGCATGATGCCGTGCTGCTCGATGCTTTCCTCGAGCAGGATCGCATCGGTCTCGCGCTCCCACATGCCGGCCTGAAGGCGCTTGGCGGCGCGGATCGCGTGGGGGTTCTTCAACGCGATCTGGCGGGCAATGGCGAAGGCGCGCTCGCGCGGGTTGTCGTCCACGTAAGTCGCAAGGCCAAGCGCCTGCGCCTCGGCCCCGTTGAATTCGCGGTTGGTGTAGATCAGCTCGCGCAGAACATCGTCGCGCACGAGGCCGCGCCACAGCACATAGCCGCCCATATCGGGGACGAGGCCCCACTTCATCTCCATGATCGCCATCCGAGTTTCGGGGTGGGCGATGCGGATGTCCGCCCCGCTCGCGATCTGGAGCCCCCCGCCGAAGCACACGCCGTGGATCGCCGCGATCACCGGTACGGGGAGCTTCCTCCACTGCGTCGCCACCTGCTGCGGGCGGTTGGCATTGCCATAGGTGCGCTCGGTCAGCGCGGGCTCGTCCTCGGGGGGCTTGCGCGCGAAGTTCGACAGGTCGAGCCCGGCGCAGAAGGCCCGGCCCTCGCCCGAGAGCACCACCGCGCGCAGGCCCTTCATGCGCTGGAGCGCGTGGCCTGCCTCGATGATGCGCTCGAACATCTCGGGATCGAGCGCGTTCATCTTCTCCGCGCGCACGAAGCGGACATCGGCGACCCCGTCCTCGCCAAGTTCGATGGAGACGCGGTCATTGGCGATCGTGGTGGTGGCGGTGGCGGACATGTCAGGCGGATCCTCGGTCTTTGTGATTGCCCCAAGATTGACCGATCGCTTGCGCCCTGTCCATAGGCCCCTGTCCCTCGGCCCGCCTCACTCCGCCGCGGGACGCGAGAGGCCGTGGTCGGGAGGCACTTCGAGGAAGTAGCGGCCATCGCCGTCGGTGCAGATCAGGTGGCCCGCGCCCGCTGCGGCCAGCTTGCCGCGCAGGCGCGCGATATCGGCGCCGATGGCCCCGAGCTCGGGCCCCTCCATGATGCGGAAGACTTCGGTGCGCAGCTGCTGGTCGCACAATCGCTCGCCCGGTTGCGCCGCGAGCCGCCACAGCAGCGCGAATTCGCGCGGGTGCAGGCCAAGCCACTGGGCATCGACCCGCCCGTCGCGGTGGAACTGGTCGAGCACCATCTCGCCTGCCTCACGGAAGCGCGGGCCGACGATATCATTGCCGGGGAAATAGTACGACGGCAGCGGCGCGCTCACAGCAGGCCTCCTGCGCGCATCGAATAGACCGCGTCGGCGGTGAAGATCAGGTGATCGATCAGCGTGATGTCGAGCGCCCGCGCGACGTCGGCGAGGCGGCGGGTGCTGGCGATGTCACATCCGCTCGGGCGGCAGTGGCCCGAGGGGTGGCTGTGCGCGAGGATGATGCCGGCCGCATCGTGGCGCAGCGCCTCGCCGAGCAACGCGCGCATCCGGAACGCGAGCGTCGTCATCGTGCCGATCCCGCAAGGCGCATCGCCCAGCCAGGCGCTGTGCGCGTCGAGGAAGATCGCGTGCCCGCGCTCGTACTGGGCCGGCGGGGCCAGCACGAGGCTGCGCAGATAGGCGATCATCGCCGCCGCGCGCCGATCCTGCGAGAGCGCGCTCGCGTTGCTGCGGTCCAGCACCTGCGTCAGCATCGGCGCATCTTGCCGGCGGCGCAGGGCGACGGGGGAGAGCCCGGCGTCATGCCGTCACCCCGCCGACGGCGGTCGGCGCAACGCGCCAGTCGCGATAGGGGCCGAAGCGGCGCTCGCGCCGGATGTGGCGGACAAAACCGACGAGCAGCATCAGGAGCTGGCAATAGGACGGGCCGACGATGAGGATGGCAAGCGCCAGCGGCGAGACCTCCGGAACCACCACCTTGACCAGGTAGGCCCCAAGCGCGACCAGCTGGAAGCCGGCGATGCCAAGCGGATAGTTGCGATTGGCACGCAGGGCGATCCCGATGAAGATGGCAACCGCCACCGCATCCACCGTCATGCGGAACACGTAGGCCGAATCTTCGAACGTGAAGACCGGATAGAACCATTGCAGCACATAGATGGGCAGCACCATCGTGGCGAGGAATGCCACGTTCAGCCAGCGCTCGGGCGCCCCGCCCCAGCGCCACGCCGCCCCGGCAAGCAGGAAGGCGACGAGGTGCTGTGCGGGGGCCCGGTAATCATTGTAGAATTGCACCAGGTCGTCCATGTGTCAGGCGCGAAGCCGCTCCTCCTGGCGCAGCTGGCTGGCCGGCAGGGCATCGAGATCGGGCGAACCGATCTTGGTTTCCTCGCCGGCATCGCCGCCGGCATGGACGCGGGCGACCTTGTTCAACTCGTCATGCACCCGGAGCAGGTTGGTCGACATCGACAGCGCGTGGCCCTCGGCCTCGGTCAGGCGCAGCAACGCGCGCTGGCCGGTGCTGACTTCGACCGTCGGGTTCTGCCGTGCGGACAGCATGGCCTGCTTGAGCCGGGCCATCGCGATGATCGCTTCATCGGAAAGGGCTTCGGCTTCACGGATCAGCTTCTTGAGATTGCGTGCGTCAGCGACAATACGATTATCCATCGTCGGTCTCCCGCGCCCCCGGTGCTCATCCGGCAGCGGCTTCGGTTTCCACGGAGATGTAAGCCTTGCCTTCCGTTGCCTGGCTTAGGGTCATCGCGGCCGTGATCACCAGGATCACCGATGCCAGGATACCCGCGGCGATCCCGACGATCGCCCCCAGCCGCATCAGAACGGCATGCTCACCATCGAGCACTCCGGGGACCACCCGCGGTTCGCCGGATTTCAGCCATGGCGCCTGTTCTATGAGAGGCATCGCATCGCTGAGGACCAGGCGGCCCGGGTCGTCCCGGTCACCGAAATCAGCCGGATTGCCTGCGTCGTTAATCTGAGAATTTGTGTATGCAGGTTCGCTGAAGGGGTTCAGCAAAGCTCTATCCGCAATTCTCCCTGGGTCGTTTTCCGCCGCTTCCTTGGCTGCTTCGGGGCTGAGCGTGGCGCGGTAATTCTCGACGAGCTCGCCGAGGCTGGCGGCGTCGTAGAAGTCCTTCAGCGCCCGGATATGCTGGTTTATCCGGGTCTCGGACACCCCGAGCTCGGTAGCGATCACCTTGATCGGGACGCGCCGGTCGATCCGTTCCATGACGGCGCGCTGTCTGTCGGTCAGCCGCTTCGCGGCTCCGGACGCCATGGTCCTCTCCTTGCGAACTTCATCCCACCTTACCTGCAAACTAACGCAAAATGGACAGAAATTCTTCCGTTCTGGAGCAGAAAGTCCGGCTGGTTCGCCGAAGAATCAGGCTGCGGAGCTGTTGACGCCCACTGACTGAAGGTAGCGCTTGATGTTGCGCGCCGCTTGGCGGAGGCGCTGTTCGTTCTCCACCATCGCGATCCGCACATAGCCCTCGCCGTTCTCGCCATAGCCCACGCCGGGAGCGACCGCGACCTGCGCTTGTGTCAGGAGCTGCTTGGAAAATTCGAGGCTGCCCATCGATTTCAGCGCCGGCGGCAGCGGGGCCCAGGCGAACATCGAGGCGGGCGGCGGGGGAATGTCCCACCCGGCGCGACCGAAGGCCTCGACCATCACGTCGCGGCGGCGGTGGTAGAGCTCGCGGTTCGCCTCGATGATGTCCTGCGGGCCGTTCAAGGCAGCACAGGCGGCGGCCTGAATCGGGGTGAAGGCGCCGTAATCGAGATAGGACTTCACCCGCGTCAGCGCCGCGATCAGCTGCTTGTTGCCGACCGCAA
>NZ_JAMNXL010000162.1 GCF_023653175.1 Erythrobacter sp.
CGGATGGACGACACCGTGCTGCTGCCGTTGCCTGAGCGCCTCGCGCGGATCATCGTGCAAATGATCGATGCAGGCGGCAAGGCGGGCGATGCGCCAGTGCTACGTTTCTCGCAGGAGGAGGCCGCTCATATGCTCGGTGCATCGCGGCAAACCGTCAATCGGGTGCTGAAGGAGTGGGAGGCTGCCGGCATTGTGCGCCTGAGCTATCGCACGCTTACCCTGGCAGACCTCACGGCCATACGGCGGCTTTGCCGGGCATGAGCTGCATGGCGTGAGGGGGCAGATCGGGAGGGGGCAAGCCAGCCAATGCGGCTCGCAACGAAGTTAGGAAAGCCGCCATTCGCCTACCCACCCACGATCGGCCGTCAGCGGGCAGTCGCCGCGATCCTGGAACCTGCCGGGCAGCTTCAGCGGGTTTCTTGCTGAAAGCGGAAATTCTCAAAGCGACCCCAAAAGAGACATTGGGCATCGATTGCTCGCAGTTAGCGAAGGGCCGCGACCAACTCACGCTCGAACTGGGCAGCGTCATTCCATCCCGCACGCAATCTCGCCTCGTCGAGCTGCAAGCTCACGCGGCCCTTGGCCAGCACGACCCCACTATCGCAGAAGCCGCACAGCGTGGTCAGATCATGCAAGGCCGTGATGAGGGTGAGCCCCTCTTTGACCATCCCTGCAAGCACAGCCCGGACGTCGAAGGCCGCAACAGGGTCAAGCCAATTGAAGGGCTCATCAAGGATGACGATGCGAGAGGGCACCGCAAAGGCCAGGGCCAAGGCGGCGCGCTGGCGCATGCCGGACGAGCATTCACCCACAGGCACGTCGAGCAGCTCTCCTATGCCGAGCGCTTGCCATAGCCCTGCGTTGCGCTCCTGCTGAACTTTGACCGGATCGCCCGCAAGGTCGAGCAACTCGTACACCCTGAGTAACGCAGGGAGGTGTTCAATCGGCGGGGCGAACCCGATTGTCTGCGCCCGTGCACCGCGGTCGTCCGCCTGCTCCTCGCCGAAAATCATGCAGCTGCCGCCACCAATGGGAAGCCTTCCGGAAATGGCGCGCAGCAGAGTGGTCTTGCCCGAGCCATTGGCACCGATCACCCCAAACCAGCTAGCACGTGCGATGGCGGCACTGACATCTTGGACAATCGGTCGCCCACTGCGATTGACCGTCAATTCGGTGATGGCAAGCGCGTCCGTCATGCCAACATCCATCTTTTTCCCGAACCGAGGCGGGCCAACCAGACAATCGCGGCGATGAGGATAGCCGCGCCAAGAGGCGGGACTGTCAGAGCCACGTAGCCTGCTGCCGCGATCACTCCGGCAACGGCCCAGTCGGCGATCAGGCGGCTGAACGCGCGATAAGCGAAAATGCGCGCTGTGGTCAGGACGAGCAGACCAAGGGCAACAGCAGCGGTCAACCCTGCCGCAAGCCAGTTCTGTGCAAGTGCCAGCACTGCCCCAAACGGCAGCAGGAACATAATCTGGGCGGGGAGCCAGTGCCGCAATAGCGAGGCTGGCGAATGGCCCATCAGTGTCATGTAGCGCACCGTGGCGGCATCCACCCTTCCCGTCAGCACGATGACCATAAAGCCGTAAGCTCCTGCCCATAGGGCATCGAGATTTCCGCCCTGCGGCAGGATTGCACCGATAGCTCCAAGGACGGCCGCCGCAATTGCGCCGATTATCGGCGCACGCCTATGCCGGATCAGATTGAGCCTTCGTTGGGAGGTAATGTCTCGCCACAAGTGCAGCACGCGCTCACGCACGAAGGGAAACGCCAGCCCGCCAATAACCCCGGCGCATGTTCCCAATGCCGCGCCTCCCGGATTGAGGATACCCACTGCGGCCAAGCCAAAGAACCCCAGCAGGATCCCGGCTGACAGCAACGGCACCATATAGGACAACCAATCTCCGGGCCGCTGAGCAAACCGCGCGAGCGGGCCATCGCTCTGATGGAACCACACTCGCTCGAGCAGAGCCTTTGCAATCACCGTCGCGATCAATGCGCTGGCACCGTAATCAATGAGATCGCGGTGGTCGCTCGGCAGTCCTTTGAGCCAGGCGCGGGCAACCAAAACGAGCAACGGCAATCCGATCAAAACGGTCAGCAGGTCGGCGGTGTTCTTGGCTATTTGCCGCGCGGCTGCTTTCGCTATCGCGACGTCGAGTCTGAGGATGGCAAGGAGCAAAGAGAGTTCCACACCGATAAGATGCCAATTTCGCTGTCGAATTCCTGCAATAGCGCTGCCACGCGCTACCGCAACGCCATTTTGGACAACAGGGTAGCTGACATTCGCCTAACCACCCATCTGCGGTCATGAGCGTGACCAGTGCGTGATCCCGAAAGCTGCATGGCGGCTTTAGGCGAATGCGGACGTTCAATCTGGCTGCCCTGAACGACCGGGTCTGGGTCGAGAGCTGCCAATCTTCAGCACTCAGCCAATGCTCGGCAAATCTACAACTCGGAAAACAGACCCGGATCCGGCATCGCGGACAAGGTCAACGCGCTGGCCGTCCCAGTGGTAGTCGAGGTGTCGCCCTTGAAAGGGGTTTGATGCGCAGTCCGGGTAGAAGAGTGCAACGCATTCCCCACCCGGATGCCGGACGCTCGGGTAGGCAATCCCGTCAGCTCCCGCGCCCATAAGGTGCCGTGCGAGAGCTTGTGAGGCAGCATAGCTATCGGGATCGAGCGCCGGATCCGGCGCACCCGCCAGAGCTCGGAGATCATGCAGGTCTGCATCAACCGACATGACGATTTCGCGGAACTGCGAGGTCCATCCCGGCGCTTCCCGGGTTCGCGCCATGAAATGGGCATGATGGTGGATTGTCTCGAACAGCGCAGTTTCGAACCGATCCCCGACGTAGAGGACACCGTAACTGCCATCGGTAAAGCGGCTTGGCCGGTCGGTGCTGACGTGGGTGAATGGCGCCATGAGGTAGGAGGCGCCATTGCCGCCGACGCGCCGGCCCTGTGGAACGAGGTCAAGATTGCCAATCGTCGCCATGATGCGGGGATTGGTCTTCTGCTCGGCCGAGATCAGCAGCGGCCAGTCGGCTGGATCAGCGATGTCCTCGAACAGATCAATCGGCGGAAAGGCACTCCGGATGATCCGAACAGCGCCCGTCCACATAACTCTAGAAACGGGGATATCTGCCGCTTCGCTCACCAGCCACCGCGCTCGGCGTCGAGGTAGCGACGCACACGCATAATGTCGGTCAGCTCGCCTCCCAGCATCACGTCGAGCGCACTGGCTCCGCCGAACGCTTCATTCGCTGCTCTGATCCAAGTATACCCGCGGGTCGCTTCCGAGAAGATGATCCGAAGCGCCTTGTGAATGCCCATAAGGTTGGAGAGACGCGCACGACCGTCACGCGATACGCGCCCCGGCCCTTCCGCCTTCCAGCGGCGATAGGAGCGAACCGGCATGTCGAGCAGCGTTGCCGCCTGCTCGTCGGTCAGTTCCCATTTGCCGAACAGATTGAGGACTGCCCGGAACATGGCAGCCGCCTCGTCCTGGGTAATCGGATCGGGACGAAAAGCGGTAACGGCAGTATCAACGGGTTGCAGAGCCAGCATGGCAGTTCTCCATATGGCAGCATTTACGCTCAATAATGCCATTTAGCAAGTAATTATGCCGATGATGCCAGTCTGGCGATGACACTCGCTGCGCCATCGATCGGCACAAAGAGCCGGGTCTGGTAGCGGATGATCTCGGTGAAGCAGCCTTGGGCCTTGTACCAGTCGATTCGGGCTACGCTCCAACCAGTCAGCTCAATTCGCTGTGAGCCATTGACCAGACTGCGTTTGACCATGAGCTTTTCGCGGCCCGCGAATTCCACGGCCCGGCCCATTGCCAAGACGGTCTGGACAATGTCGTCAGCGGAAAGCGTCTGTTCCCGTTCGAGACCCAGCGCCCGGCACAGTTCGGGCACGCAATGGACGGGGACCTCCCGGCCAAGAAGCGAGCGACCATCCGCGGCCGAGATGCGGCTCACCCTCACGAAATCCGATGGCAGCTTGTCCCAGACCGGGAGCAGGAGACCCGTCGCAAGATAGAGGCGCTCGCGCTTGTGGCTCGTCCTCGCCTCTTCCACCTCGGCGGCCCACGCCTCGCGGAAAGCGCCGATGGCAATGTCCTCCCAGCTGCTTTCCGCCAACTGATCCTCGGTGATGTGACTGCGCCCCAGCGGACGCAGCAATTCGAAGCGGGCCACGCGCGTACCGTCATCGGCAAGAATGCTGCGGGCGGGGACCAGCAGAGCGACCCGGCCTGAACGGGCGTTCCGAACCGGCCGCTGCCGCTGCCCCGTGAGGCCGTGAAGCTCCTCGAGCAGCTTCAGCGTGAGCGGCTTCAGAGCTCTGGCGATTTCCAATTCGAGCAGATGGGTGGTCGCGCCTGAGGCCGGATCGGTGCGCAGCAGCGTGTCCGACAGGACCGTGAAGTCCTCGACCGCAATGGTCTCGAGGCCAAGATCGAGTGTCCCAGCCTGCCGGGCGGCGTCAATACGCGCCTCGACCAACCCGAGGAACTCGTCGAAGATCGCGTTCTGCAAGGCGATGGGAAGCGCGAGGATGCGATTGAGCCAACGCTGGATCGCCGGCAGATCATCGACCATTGACCCGTCGGGTGCCTCGATCCGCAGCCCCGTCAGTTCCTGAAAGCGCTTGAGACTTACCGCTTCGAGCTTCCCCGTGAACAGCAAGCCGAACCACCGATGGAGCGCTTCTTTGGCGTAGATGCTCTCCAAATTGTCGGCCGGATCGAACAGGTTCTGTCCGCCAGTCTGGCGCTGCCCACGCGTCAAGGCACCGAGGCTGTCGAGCCGCCGCGCGATCGTCGAGATGAACCGGCGTTCGCCGCGCACATCGGTGGTCACCGGTCTGAACAGCGGCGCCGACGCCTGATTGGTGCGATTGGTTCGCCCGAGCCCCTGGATTGCGGCGTCAGCCCGCCAGCCCGGCTCAAGCAGAAAGTGGACGCGGCGGGCCTGGTTCTTGGCGGCCAGATCGGCATGGTAGCTGCGCCCCGTTCCTCCGGCATCGGAGAAAACGAGGATGCGCTTGGAGCCGTCCATGAAGGCCTGCGTTTCAGCGACGTTGGCGCGCGGCGAGCGGGATTGGAGTTTCTGGCGACCATCGCGGTCGACGATAAGCCGCCGCGTCCGACCGGTGACTTCCGCCACCTGATCGACACCGAAGCGTTCAATGATGGCATCAAGCGCGGTGGCAATCGGCGGCAAGGCGCAGAGCTGTTCGATCATCCGGTCGCGTGCAGCGAGTGCCGATCGGCACAGTACTGGCGCGCCGAGCTCGTCGCTCATCGGCTCGGAGCGAGGATTACCGTTTTCGTCGGTGAACACCGCCATTAGGCGGACAGGAAAGCTCTTGGTGAGATAGTCGATCACATATTCCCGCGGGGACAGGTCGATCTCGAGAGCTTCGCGCTCCTCGTCTGACAGGTCGGCAAGCCGCCGGTTGAGCATGGCTTCTGCGGTCGAGACAAGCTGGACAACAATGGCGTTCCCATCAGCAACCGCACCTTCGATGGCTGGTAAGAGGCTCGGCAGCTTCATCGACAGAAGCAGCTGCGCGAAGAAGCGCTGCTTAGTTCCCTCGAAGATCGACAGCGCTGCGGACTTGGCTCCCGAGTTGAGCGTCCCGCCGGTTTCGCTGTCGACGATCCGCGTGGCCTCCAGCGCTTCGCGCAGGTTAGCGTGGATGATCGCCCAAGCCTCGGCATAGGCATCGTAGACCGCGATCTGATCCTCGGTCAGGCAATGCTCGAGGATTTCATATTCGACGCCGGTAAAGGAGAGCGCACGCGCGGTGTAGAGGCCGAGCGACTTGAGATCTCGCGCGACTAGTTCCATCGCGGCGATGCCGCCATCGCGAATGTCTGCCACGAAAGCCTCGCGATTGGCGAAGGCAGTCTCCGGCCCCCAGAGCCCGAGGCGCGTCGCATAGGCCAAGTTGTTGACGTCGGACGCACCAGTTGCCGAAGCGTAGAGCACCCTTGCCCGGGGGAGGAGGTTCTGCAGGCGCACCCCGGCAATGCCTTGCTCCGATCCTTTGACCTTGCCGCGAGAGCCTTCGCCACCGGCAGCGTTGGCCATGGCGTGCGCTTCATCGAACACGATCACGCCGTCGAAATCTTCGCCGGCCCAGGCGAGTATCTGGTCAAGGCGCGTTGCGTCGTTTCGACCCGAACGCAGGGTCGGATAGGTAACGAAGAGAATGCCGTCGCGCATTGCGATGGGGGTGCCCAGCTTCCAGGATGCCAGCGGCTGGATGTCGATCGGGAGGCCGCCAAGGGCGGCCCAGTCGCGGCGGGCGTCTTCCAGCAGCGCCTCGTTCTTCGATATCCAGATATGGCGGCGTTCCCCGCGCACCCATCGATCAAGAATGACGCTCGCAACCTGACGGCCCTTCCCGGCACCTGTTCCGTCCCCAAGAAAATAGCCCAGTCGGTAGGTCTGGCCTTCCGCGGATGCCTTGAGTGAACAGCCCTTGTCCTCTGGCTCGAACCGGCCGGGTAAATCGCGCGCATGGGCGCTTGCAGCATAGATCAGGGTCTCCGCCTGGGCAGCCGACAGCAGTCCCTTGGCAATCAGCCCGTCGGGAAGCTGCGGCAGTGCGTCAGGCATCGGAGCAGCGATTGACCCCATGGCGACGGACTCAACAAGCGGCGTCGGATGCCCGGCCGCGCCATCGATTACGATCCTGCTCGGGCGATAGGGCAGATAGTGGCCAACCTGAGGGGCAAGCGGCGCAGGGGTTTCGAGCGACTGGTAGGTGAGCGGCTTGATGGCGGAGGCAGCAGGAGTGATCCTTGCTGGTGTCAGCAGCGGCCTGCGCGGCGCGGCGACCAGAAGGAACGGCGCACGGGCCGGAAGCTTCGATTGCTCTGCATCAGCGTGCAGGCTGGCGCGAGTCGGCAAGGCATCGACAATATCGGCCAGCTGGCGAAAGTCGTCCGTGTGAATAGCGACGGGCTCGTTGGCGCCTTCCACCTTGTCGATCACAAGCAGCCGGGTAGTGATCCCGGTGCCATGCTTGACGAACGCACGTTCGACCGCAGCATTGAGCCGAAGCGAGATCGGTCCCTTCAGCCCTGCAAGGAACCTGCCGCAGTCAAACCATTCAGGCATGATCGCGACAAGGCGACCACCGGGGGCAAGCCGAGTCCACGCGGAGCGGAGATGCCTCGCCCCGGTGCGACCATCGTGGCCCCGCTCGATCCCGTGAGAATAGGGCGGGTTCATGAGCACGACGCTTGGGACGACGGCCGGATCGAGCAATTCGTCGATCAGCTCCGCATCATGTCCGGTCACGCGGGCAGCCGGGAACGCCACAGTCAGGCAGTCGCGGCGCAGCGGTGAAATTTCGTTCAGGACAAGGCGGGTGCCGACTTTGGCGGCCCAGACCGCAAGCATCCCCGTTCCGGCCGAGGGTTCGAGCACGAGCTCGTTGGGCATCAGTCCACAGGCCCGTGCGGCAAGCCAAGCAAGCCGCGGCGGCGTTGCAAACTGCTGCCATTCGATCTGCTCGTCGCTGCGATTGGTTTGGGTCGGAACTCGGGCGTCGAGGCCGCAGAAGAACTGATCCGCCTCGTCGATCGGGCTCGTGAGCTGGATCTGATCTGATGCTTGCAGGTGTTGAACCTGCGCCAACTCTAGCGCAGCGTGAGCATCACGGACTGACCATGCCCCGAGTGCATCGGTTCCGCCGAAGTGGTCCGTCATGATGCGGTTGATGTCGCTGCGCGAAATCGGGCGGCCTGCTGCAAACTGCGACGCCATTGCTTTGGCTGCTGTCACGACAAGCGGCGGAGATGGTGGATCGAATGCGAAAGCGAGGGAAGAATTGGACATGGGAAACCTCCTGACGAGGTCCTGCGTCTCGCAGGCCTCAATCAGCCGAAGGCCCCCTCCCCTCTGGCTCGCTGATCAGGTTTCCCGAGCGAGCCTCGCCTTGAGTTCATCGTTCCAGTCGAAACCGGCGGACGCCGACGC
>NZ_JAMNXL010000163.1 GCF_023653175.1 Erythrobacter sp.
ACGATCAATAGATGTACTGAGCACGTTCAAACGACTAGCAATTTCTGCCTGAGCCTTGCTTATCAGGCAGTCCAAGCCGAGCTGATTAGCACCTATGCCAAAGCATTGGTCGCCGCAAAAACCGCAGATTCCGAAAAAGAGGCCGAGTGCAAGTCTGGAACCGGCTTTGTCTGCGGCGGCGGCATGCAACACGAACAGTACTTGAAAACAGCGCAGGCAGCCTGGACCGAATACGCGGACAACCAGTGTAGCTACGAGACAGAATCGAACGTCGGAGGAACCGGATACGGCGCCTTCGGGATGATATGCTGGCTGAAACTTGCAGCCGACAGGATCGACCAACTCGGATCAGGCGAATAGAAAGAAAAGACGATGTTTCAGAAAATCCTGATTGCCAACCGCGGCGAGATCGCCTGCCGGGTCATCACCACCGCGCGGAAGATGGGGATCAAGACCGTCGCGGTCTATTCCGATGCCGATGCGCGTGCTCCCTTTGTGGCGATGGCCGATGAGGCGGTGCATATCGGGCCCTCGCCCGCGGCCGAATCCTATCTGATCGCCGACAAGATCATCGCCGCCTGCAAGCAGACCGGCGCCGAGGCCGTTCACCCCGGCTACGGCTTCCTGTCGGAACGCACCTCTTTCGCCGAGGCGCTCGCCAAGGAGAACATCGCCTTCATCGGCCCGCCGGTCGGCGCGATTGCCGCGATGGGCGACAAAATCGAGTCCAAGAAGCTCGCCAAGGAAGCGGGCGTCAATGTCGTCCCGGGCTTTGTCGGCGAGATCGAGGATACCGAGCACGCGGTGCGCATCTCGACCGAGATCGGCTACCCGGTGATGATGAAGGCCAGCGCCGGCGGCGGGGGCAAGGGGATGCGCCTTGCCTACAACGAGGCCGACGTGCGCGAAGGCTTTGAAAGCGTGAAGCGTGAGGGCCTCAACTCGTTCGGCGATGACCGCGTGTTCATCGAGAAGTTCATCCTCAACCCGCGCCATATCGAGATCCAGATCCTCGGCGACCAGCACGGCAACATCCTCTATCTGAACGAGCGCGAATGCTCGATCCAGCGCCGTCACCAGAAGGTGGTCGAGGAAGCACCGTCGCCCTTCGTCACGCCCAAGATGCGCAAGGCCATGGGCGAGCAATGCGTCGCCCTGTCGCGCGCGGTGGGGTATTACTCGGCGGGCACGGTCGAATTGATCGTCAGCGGCGCGGACCCGACGGGGGAGAGTTTCTATTTCCTCGAAATGAACACGCGTTTGCAGGTCGAACACCCCGTCACCGAGGCGATCACCGGCATCGACCTCGTCGAGCAGATGATCCGTGTGGCGGCGGGCGAGAAGCTGGCCATGACGCAGGACGATATAGGGATCGACGGCTGGGCGATCGAGAACCGCGTCTATGCCGAAGACCCCTATCGCGGCTTCCTGCCGAGCACCGGGCGGCTGGTGCATTACTCACCCCCGCTCCCCGGCTGGCAGGAAGATGAAACCGTCGCAGGCAAGGCCCGCCGCGGTGTGGCGCGCGGCAATGGCTCGGTGCGCGTCGATGACGGGGTCTACGAAGGCGGCGAGGTCTCGCGCTTCTACGATCCGATGATCGCCAAGCTGATCACCTGGGCGCCCACGCGCGATGAAGCGGCGGACTTGCAGATCGAGGCGCTCGACAATTTCCGCATCAAGGGGCTGGGGCACAATGTCGATTTCCTCAGCGCGATCATGCAGCACCCGCGGTTCCGTTCGGGCGAGCTGACCACCGGCTTCATCGCCGAGGAATATCCGGAAGGCTTTCACGGCGCGGCGACCTCTGACGAGGTGAAGCGCCTGCTGGCCGCGGCCTGCGCGGGCAATGAATTCACCTGGGCCAGCCGCGCGCGGCGCATCTCGGGCCAGCTCGATGGCGATGATGGGCGCGAGGGCGTGCTGCGGGTGACGACCGAATGGCTGGTGAAGCTCGGCGACGAGCGTTTCACGGTCACGCTGGGCGATGGCCATGCGATGGTGGACGGCGTGCGGGTCGAGGGCACCTGCGACTGGCGGCCGGGCATGGTGCAGGCCACCGCCACCGACGGGACGGGCCAAAGCTACGGCCTGATCGTCGAGCGGATCGGCAACCAGTGGAAGGTGACGACGCGCGGCGCGGCGCACACCGCGCTGGTGCTCCCGCTGCGTCTGGCGCGGCACGAGAGCCTGATGCTGGAGAAGGTCCCGCCCGATCTGTCGCGCTTGCTGATCTGCCCGATGCCCGGGATGCTGGTGAAGCTCCATGTTGCCGAGGGCGAGACGGTGCAGCCCGGCCAGCCGCTCGCGACGGTCGAGGCGATGAAGATGGAGAACATCCTGCGCGCCGAAAAGGAAGGCGTGATCGCCAAGATCAACGCCGCCGAAGGCGAGAGCCTCGCGGTCGACGCGGTGATCCTCGAACTGGAGTGACAGCGAGGGCAGGGGTTCTTGCAGAAAAGCCCGCCTTTTTGCGCCAGATTACTGATGTGCGACAAAAAATTTGCACCGGTTTTGTTCTACAATTCGTCCTGTGAGACACTCGTTTTGCCGAATCACGGATCCTCGTGGGGCGGATCGAAGCTCAGGTGGGAGCATTTGATCATGGCACATACCGGAACCGGATATTTTGACCGCAAGGGCAATTTCTACAAGAATGCGCGCGATGCGACGGTGAGCGATCTGGCCGCGATGCTCGGCAAGATCGGCGACGGCGAGAGCCTTGCGCCGGGCATCGCGAACATGCTGTTGGAACGGCGCGCCGATATCGAGCAGCTGTTTGCCGAACATGACCGGATGCTGGAGGAAGAGGCAGTCCTGAAGGCCGCGCGCGTCACGCAGGCAGGCGACAATATCGCCCAGCTGCCGAGCCGCCCGGCGCATTGATGTTGAGCGATTAATCCAGTGCCAAATGCATGCACTGGTTGAAGTCGGTCAGCACGTAGTCGGCAAAAGCCGGGCCATTGGCGAACCCGCGCCGGCGGTAGAGCGCCAAGGCGGGCTCGAAGGCCGGGCCGCTGCCGGTCTCGAGGCTGAGCGTGGCAAACCCTTCAGCCCGCGCGTGGGCGATGATCGTCTCGAGCAGCGCCGCAGCGATGCCCTGCCGGAGGAAATCGGGATGGGTGCGCATCGACTTCACTTCCGCCGAGACCGCATCGAGCCGCTTCAACGCGCCGACCGCCGCGATGCGATCGCCAACCTCGGCCGCCCACACTGTCACGCCCTCGGCCTGCAATCCGCTGAGATCGAGCGCGAAGCTGAGGCCGGGCGGCGAGCCTTCAAGCATGGCGCGCTGGTGGAAGGCGACAAGCTCCTGTACGCGGGGGTCGCCAAGGTCGGCGAGCGCGATCTGCATAGGGCCTAGTCCTCGATCATCGCCACCGCGCGGATCCAGCCGGCGCTGGCACGCTCGATCTTGACCGGAAAGCAACTGACCGTGAAGCCGTGCGGCGGCAGGGCGGCGAGGTTCGTCAGCTTCTCGATCTGGTAATAGGGACGGATACGCCCGGCCTTGTGGCCCTCCCAGATGATCGCCGGGTCGCGGGTCTCGGCCCAGGCCCGCGCGGTGTGGCTGAAAGGCGCGTCCCAGCTCCACGCGTCGGTGCCGACCACCTCGATGCCTTGCGCGGTGAGCCACAAGGTCGCTTGCGCGCCGAGGCCGACGCCCTGATCGGTGAAGCCCTCGGTGCCGTAGATGGCTCCGGACTGCACCAGCACGATATCGAGCGGTTGCAGGGTGTAATTGATGCGGGCGAGCGCCTCCTGCACCTCGGCGGCGGTGACGACGTGGCCGTGGGGGAGGTGGGTGAAATCGAGCTTCACCCCGGGGCGCAGGAAGCGGTCCAGGGGGGCCTCGTCGATGCTGGGGGCGGGGGTCGCGCCCTCATCCGTGGTCGAATGGAAGTGCCACGGCGCGTCCATGTGGGTGCCGTTGTGGGTCGAAAGTTCGACGAATTCCACCGCCCAGCCTTCGCCATCAGGCAGGTCTTCCTTGGCAAGGCCGGGGAAGAACATCGCGATCTGCTCCCACGTATTTTCGTGGGTCATGTAGGTGACCTTGGGCCGCATCACCTCGGGATCGGAGACCACGTCGTTGGTGATCGGGATCGAGAGGTCGATGAAGCGGGTCATCCGCGCAATTCCTCATCCATAAAGGCGGCGATATCGGCGAGGTCGACATCGCGCGCCACATAGGCTTCGCCCAGTGCGCGCAGCAGCAGGAAGGGCAGGGTGGTGCCTTCCGCCTTCTTGTCGTGGCGCATGTGGTCGACCAGAGCCGCGCCGTCGCAGGTGAGGCCGAGCGTGGCGATCCGTGCAGGCAAGCCCGCCGCGGCCATGGCGGCCTCGGCCCGCGCGGCATCCGCGGCGGAAATCTCGGCCCGCCGCGCCGAATACTTCGCCGCCAGCACCATGCCGAGCGCAACCGCCTCGCCGTGGAGCAGCCGGTCGGAAAAGCCGGTCTCGGCCTCGAGCGCATGGCCGAAGGTGTGGCCCAGGTTGAGGAGCGCGCGCAGGTCCTGCGTTTCGCGCTCATCGGCCGCCACGATCCGCGCTTTCATCGCGATGCTGGTGGCGATGGCGTGTTCGAGCGCGGCGGGCTCGCGGGCGAGCACCTTGTCGCCGTTGGCCTCCAGCCATGCGAAAAACGCCGCATCGCCGAGGAGCCCGTATTTCAGCACCTCGGCGTAGCCAGCGCGCATCTCGCGGTCCGGCAGGGTGCTGAGCACCTGCGGGTCGATCAGCACCAGCGACGGCTGGTGGAACGCGCCGATCAGGTTCTTGCCCGCGCGCGTGTTGATCGCGGTCTTCCCGCCCACCGAGCTGTCGACCTGGGCGAGCAGCGTAGTCGGCAATTGCACGAAGCCCACGCCGCGCTTCACCACCGAGCAGGCAAAGCCGACCAGATCGCCCACCACGCCGCCGCCGAGCGCGAAGACATGGTCCTTGCGCGTCACGCCCAGCGCCAGCAGCCAGTCGCACAGCTTTTCCAGCACGCCCCAGGTCTTGGCATCTTCGCCCGGCTCGACCACAAACCATTCGGCCGCAAGCCCGTGCGCGGCGATGTGCGCGTCGATCCGGGCCGCAAACAGCCGGTGGGTGTTGGTGTCGGCCACAAAAGGCACGGGGCGCTGCGGGCCGTAGCCCTTGACGAACGGGGCGGCGGCTTCGGCAAGCCGTTCGAGCAGCCCCTCCTCGATCACCACCTCATAGGCGCGCCCGGCCAGCGCGACGGGAATTACAGCCATTGATCTATTGCCTCGATGATCGCACGCGCGGTGTCGGCGTGGGGGCCGGTCTCGCTCAGGATGCGAATATGGGCCTGCCCGTAGAACGGTGCGCGCTCACGCGCCAGCCGGGTGAGGATTTCCTTGGGGTCGCCCTGTTTCAGCAACGGGCGGTTGGCGCGGCGCGCGGTGCGTTCGACCAGCGTGTCGATGTCGCAATCGATCCACACCGCAATGCCTTTCTCGAGCACCGCCGCGCGCGTCTGCGGGTCGACGAAGGCGCCGCCACCGGTGGCGATCACGCCGTGGCCTTCGCCCAGCAGGCGGGCGATCACGCGCCGCTCGCCGTCGCGGAAATGGGCCTCGCCGAAGGCCTCGAAGATCTCGGGGATGGAGCGCTGGGCGGCCAGCGCGATGGCGTCGTCCGCATCGACGAAGTCGCGCCCGAGCAGAGTAGCAAGCTTTCGCCCGACGGTCGATTTGCCGACGCCCATCAGCCCCACCAGCACCACGGGCCGCGTGATGCGCGCGGCGATGGCGGCGATATCGCGATCATGGGGCGAGGGGCATGCGGCGGACATTGCCGCAAGGCCTATAGATGGGCTAGGGCACGCGCAATATGGCAAACTTGCGGCAAGAGCGTCTGACCCCTGGCGGTTTCGAGCAGTCCCCCGCGCGGCGCGGACGGCGCTGGCCGTGGGTGGCGGGGCTGGCCGCTCTCTGCCTTGTCGCGCTGGCATGGTTCGACGGCGGGGAAGAGCCGCTGCGCCCGATCGCCGAGGATGTGACGCTGCCGGAATCGGAACAGGGGCAGGGACAATGAGAAGCGGGCGCAGGCGCTATTCGGCGAGTGTGCTCGCCATTGGTATGACAGGAGCGCTGGGCGCTGCGGGCCTCGCCGGGCTGGCGATGGCGCAGGGCAAGCCCGAATCGCTGCTGCCGCCGGGGTTTGACGATCCCGCGCCTGCGCCGAGCCCGCGCCAGACCCCTGCACCGCGTCCCGGACAGGCCCCGACGCCCCAACAAGGCCAGCCGCCGGGCGCGGGGGCGCCGGGCGGCGCCCCCGCGTCCGGCGCTTCGGTCGATCCCGCCAGCCTCCCGCCGCTCCCCGCGATCAGCCGCGAGGACCTCGCCCGGCTGCCGAGCCTCGAGCAGTTGGAGAACATGTCGACCGAGGAGCTCGACCAGCTGCTCGGCCTCGCGCCAAAGAGCGACATCCCGGCCGGCGCGCAGCGGGCCCTGACCCGCGTCGGAGTGCTGGCGGTGGACGAGGGCGGGCTGCCGCCGATGGCACTGGCGAACCAGTCGGACAAGCTGGTGCGCGCAGCGCTGGGAGGCACCCAGGGCCCGCTGGTGTCGCGCTGGGGGCACATCCTGCTGCGCCGCGCACTGGCGAGCCGGCTGGCCGCGCCTCTCGGCATGGACCCGGTGGAATTTGCCGCCCTTCGCGTCGGCCTGCTCAACCGCATGGGCGAATTCGCCCTCGCACGGGCGGTGGTGCAGGATATCGACACCGCCAACTGGTCGCCCGCGCTGACGCAGGAGGCGCTCGGCGCCTACCTCGCCAGCGGCGACATCACCGGGGCTTGCCCGGCGGTGCGCCTGCAGGGATCGCAGCGGCAGGATGGCGAGTGGGTGATGTGGCAGGCGATCTGCAATGCCTATGCGGGCGAAAGCGCGCTGGCCGCGACCCAGCTGGACCGCGCGCTGTTCCGCGGCGCGGCGCCGCGGGTCGATGTGCTGCTGGCGCGGCGCCTGGCGGGCGCGGCGGGGCGCGCGCAGCGGGGGGTCAATATCGAGTGGCAGGGGGTGGATGATCTCAACCCCTGGCGCTTCGGCCTCGCAAATGCGGTGGGCGAGCCGCTACCCGAGGGGCTTCTGGATAGCGCGCTCAAGGCGCGCGGCGGGGCCTATTATGCGCGGAGCGGCGCGCTGCTGCCGATGCTCCCCGCGAGCCAACGCGCACCCTTCGCCGGTCGCGCCGCGCGTGAGGGGATCATGTCGGCCGATGCGATGGTCGATCTCTATGCCGAGGTCCATGCCGATCCGGCTGCGGGCGGCGATCCCAAAAGCCATGCCGCGGCACTGCGCGAGGCCTATCTCGCCACTGATGCTGCCGCGCGCATTGCCGCCATGCAGCGCCTCTGGGCGGACGGCGCGAAGCTTGGCGGCGGGGACGGCTACGGCGGGCGAGTGCTCACCGCCTATGCCGCAGCGCGCATTCCGGCGAGCGCTGATCACGCCGACGCCGCGGGTGATCTGATTGCGGCGATGCTGGCGGCCGGGCTTGATCGCAACGCGGCGCGCTGGTCGGACGTGGCCCCGCCGGGCTCGCTCGGCTGGGCCCTGATTTCGCTCTCCGCGCCGAACATCACCGCCGTCGGCCAGAGCCCGGTCGAGAGCTTCATGGGCAGCGATGCGAGCGAGGGGAAGCGCAAGTCCGCCTTCCTCGTCGCCGGGCTCGCCGGGACCGGACGCTTGTCCGAAGGCGACGCGGGCGCGCTCGCGGGTGATCTCGGCTTCGATCTCGCGCGCAAGACCCGATGGACCGCCGCGATTTCGCGCGCGGCCGAGGTCGGCAATCCGGCGCTGGTCGCGCTGCTTGCGGGGCTGGGGATGCAGGGCAACAGCTGGTCGCAGATGACCCCGCTCCACCTCTACCACATCACCGCCGCGCTGACCCGCGTGGGGCTGGTCGCCGAGGCCCGGATGATCGCCGCCGAGGCGGTCGCGCGCGGGTAATGTCCGCGAGCACCGACGCGTTCCTTGCGATGCTGG
>NZ_JAMNXL010000164.1 GCF_023653175.1 Erythrobacter sp.
CGAGGAACAATCGGGCCGCGTCGCCTACATGCCCGCCGCTGCCTCGCTGAACGAGATCGTCGATGCGCTGAACCTGCTGGGCGTGGGCGCGGCGGATCTGGTGGTGATCCTCGAAAGCTTGAAGCAGGCCGGCAGCCTGCAAGCCGAGATGGTGGTGCTATGATCGGGCCGCTCAGTCCCGCGCGCGCCTCCGCCGCGCCCGCTCTGACGCCGGAACAGGCCGAGCTGCGCAAGGCGGCCGAGGGCTTCGAGGCGATCATGGTGCGCAAGATGCTCGAAACCGCGCGCGCCGCCAGCCTGTCCGAGGAAACCCCGCTCACCGGCGGCGGCCTCAAGCAGTTCGAGGCGATGCGCGACGAGCACTTCGCCGACATCGCGGCAAAGGCGGGCGCCTTCGGGTTTGCCCGCAGTATCGAGGCCAGCCTCGCGCAATACCTCCCCGTCAAAGGTGACAGCTGATGCCGACCGCGATTTTCACCATTGCCCGCTCGGGGCTCACCGCGACCCGCCGCAGCCTCGAGCTGACGGCGCAGAACGTCGCGAATGCCGAGAACCCGGACTATTCGCGCCGCACTCTCACCCAGGGCGAGCTGGTGATGACCGGCAATATCGGCAACAACGCGCAGGATTCGCTGGGCGGCGTGAAGCCGGGGATCATCGAGCGTGCCGAAAGCGCGCTGGTGCAGCGCCAGGCGCGCGATTCCTCCTCGGCGCTGGCGGCGGCGGATGCGGAATTCTTCGCGCTGAAGGAGGCCGAAAGCGCGCTCGAGACCTCGGGCGTCTACACCGGCCTCGTCGATTTCGAGGCGGCGCTGACCCGGCTCCAGAACAACCCGACCGAGCCCGCCTTGCGGCTCTCCGCGCTCGAAGCCGGGCGCAAGATGGCGGGCAATTTCCGCATCGCCAACGGCACCCTCGCCAATGCCCGCAGCCTGGTGCAGGCCGAGACCAGCGCCAAGACGCTGACCGTCAATGAGGTGGCGGGGGAACTCGCCAAGATCAACGCCGATCTGGTCGGCTCGCGCGAGGGCACCGCGGGGCGCGCGGCGCTGCTCGATGCGCGTGACAAGGCGCTGCGCGGCCTCGCCGAGGAATTCGGCATCGGCGCGACGATCAACGCCAACGGCACCGCCGACGTGGTGCTGAGCGGCACGCCGCCGCTCGCGCTGGTGACGGGCGGCGCGGCGCAGACGCTGGCGACCAGCTTCGCCGCCGATGGCACGGTGAGCTTCGCGGTCGGCGGCACGGTTTTCGTGCCCGCGGGCGGCGCGATGGCGGGCCGGGCGGGCGCGCTCGTCGAAATGGCCGGGCTGCAGGCCAGCCTCGATGGCCTCGCGACGGCGGCGATCACCCTTTCGAACACCGCGCAGGCCAATGGCGTGGGCAATGACGGCAACCCCGGCCAGCCGTTCTTCGCTGGCACGGGGGCGGGCAGCATCACCATGGTGCTCGGCTCGGCGGACGGCCTTGCCACCGCCCCGGCGGGCGCGCCTGCCGGGAGCCGCGACACCGCCAACCTTGCCGCATTGATCACCGCGCTGGGCGATGCGAGCGGGCCGATCACCGGTACGGATTCGCTGCTGCTCGGCCTTTCCAGCCGCGTCTCCGCGCTCGAAACCCGCAAGGACGGCCTGACTGTCGTCGCTGCCAGCGCCGAGGCCGAGCTGCTGCGCGAAACCGGCGTCGATCTCGACACCGAGGCGGCCAATCTCGTCCGCCTGCAACAGGCCTTCGAGGCGAACAGCCGGGTGATCCAGGTGGCCGCCCAGCTGTTCGATACGATTCTGGACCTCAGGTAAGGGAGCGTAAGCGTCATGCCTTCGATCACCAATTCCGCCGGTTCCTTCTTCAACCGCTCGCTGGCGCAGATGGCCGACCTTCGCGCCGGGATCGAGCGCACCCGCACCCAGATCGCCACGGGCCGCAAGATCGAGCGCGGCTCGCAGGATCCCGCCGTCGCTGCGCAGCTGCGCTCGGTGGTGCGGCGCGAGGCGCTGGCCGAGGTCGAGGGCGACAATGCCGCGCGGCTCGGGCAGGATCTGGGCGCGGCCGCGAACGAGGTGCAGGCGGTGACCGACCTGCTCCAGCGCGCGCGCGAGCTCGCCGTGCAGGCGGCCAGCACCGCCACCGGCGCCGATGGCCGCCGCGCGATCGCCTTCGAGCTCGAGCAGCTCGGGCAGGAGCTGTTCAGCCGTTCCAACGCGGTCTCGCTGACCGGCGAGCCCTTGTTCGCAGGGCAATCGACCGGCACCGCCTTCACCCGCGATGCAGCAGGCGTCGTCACCTATGCCGGAACCCCCGCCAGCGGCGCGGTGCCGGTCGCGCCGGGCACCGCGATCGAGCGGGGCCTGCCTGGGAGCGAGGTGTTCGAATTCGACCTTGGCGGCACGCCCTCGAGCGCATTCGCGGTGCTGGGCGCGCTTACCACCGCATTGCAGGGCGGGGCCGCCGATCCGGTCGCGGCGGCCAATGCCAGCCTTGCCGGGATCGACGCCGCGCTCGATAGCACCAGCCGCGCCACCACCATCCTCGGCACGCGCATGGCGTGGGTCGAGCAGGTCGAGACCCAGCAGGCCGAGCGCCGCGTCGCGCTCGCCGAGCGCCGCAGCCGGGTCGGCGATACGGACATCGCCGATGCCATCGCGCGGCTCCAGCAATCGCTGACGGCCCTCGAGGCGAGCCAGTCCGCCTTCGCCCGTGTCAGCTCGCTGACGCTGTTCGACGCGCTGCGCTGAGGAGATTGGCCTGTGTTTGCTGCCATCGGCATTGTCGTTCTGCTGGCCATGGTGTTCGGCGGGTTCATGCTCGCCGGGGGCGCCATGGGCCCGGTGCTCGCCGCGCTCCCGCTCGAATTCATGATGATCGGCGGCGCTGCGACGGGTGCGACGCTGATCGGCAACTCGATGCACGAGATCAAGCTGCTCGGCGCCGGGCTCGGGCGGGTGTTCAAGGGGCCCAAATACAACGACCAGGACCATATCGACGCGATCGCGCTGACCTCCAAGCTGATGAAGCTGCTGCGTTCGGAAGGCGCGGTGGCGCTGGAAAGCCATGTCACCGAGCCCGGCTCCTCGACGCTCTTTTCCGAATATCCGCGCCTTCAGGCCGATCCTGTGGTGACCGCGATGATCTGCGATCCGCTGACGCTGATGGTGGTCTCCTCGGGCACGCTCGATACCCATGCGGTCGAGGACATCATCGACAGTTCGATCAAGACCCAGCTGCACGAGATGGACGAGCCGCAGCACATGATCCAGTCGCTCGCCGACGCGCTGCCCGCGCTGGGGATCGTCGCGGCGGTGCTCGGGATCATCAAGACCATGGGCGCGATCGACCAGCCCCCGGCGGTGCTCGGCAAGATGATCGGTTCGGCGCTGGTGGGGACGTTCCTCGGCGTGCTGCTCGCCTATGGCTTTGCAGGCCCGCTCGGCGCGCGGCTGAAGCAAATCAACGCGCATGACAGCCAGATCTTCCATTCGATCAAGCAGGTGATCATCGCCAGCTTGCACGGCTATCCGCAGCCGCTGGTGCTGGAAGCCGCACGCTCGGGCCTGCCGCCGGCGCACCGCCCGAAGCTGACCGACCTGCTCGACATGATGCGCGGGCGCTGAGATGGCCGACGCAAGCGGAGCCATTCCGGCACCCATCATCGTCAAGAAGGTGACCATCATCGAAGGCGGCCACCACGGCGGCGCGTGGAAGGTCGCCTATGCTGACTTCGTGACGGCGATGATGGCCTTCTTCCTGCTACTGTGGCTGCTCGGCGCCACCGAGGAAAAGCAGCGCAAGGGGATCGCCGATTACTTCACCCCGACGCTGGTCAAGCTGCGCAAGGAAAGCGCCGGGTCGAACGGCCTCCTGGGCGGTGCGTCGCTGACCGATCCCGACAACTACCCCAACCGCCAGGGGCAGACCGGATCGCGCACGATCACGATCCCGCGCGATGCGACCGGCGGGCCGACCTCGACCGGCAAGGGCAGTGATTCGGACGCTCGCAAGCTTCAGGAAATTCAGGAGAAGATCCAGAAGAAGCTCGCCCAGCGCCGCCAGACGAAGCAGCTCGCGCGGCAGGTGCGGGTGATGCGCGCACCCGAGGGCATCCGCATCGATCTGATGGACGATGCCGATTTCTCGATGTTCGAGCTCGGCACCACGATCCTCACCAAGGAGGCGCGCGGTCTGCTCGAGGTGATGAGCGAGACGCTCAAGGACGAGATGGCCCCGCTGATCGTGCGCGGCCATACGGATTCGCTGCCGTGGCGCGGCGGGGTGAAGACCAATAACTGGTCGCTCTCCGCCGGTCGGGCCGAGGCGACCCGTCAGGCGCTGGTGCTGGGCGGCGTGACGCAGAACCGCTTCGCCCGGATCGAGGGCGTCGCCGACACAGAACCGCTCGTCACCGACGATCCCGCCGACCCGCGCAACCGTCGCATCTCGCTGCTGCTGCTCGAAGGACGGGGGCCGGCCTCGGGCGGGCCGCGGGCGGCCGAGCGCGCCGTGCCGGAGCCGAAGGGCAAGGGCAAGGCGGCGGGGCAGTAGCGGGCTGAAATTGCCTACTTCAGCCGCGGGTCGACTGCGAGCAAGGCATCGCCATTCGCGCAAGAGCCAGCGCTTCATTGTAAGCATCGGTCACCCATGTCCTTTTGGGCATGTGGTACATTTCCCGAAGCGCTCCCTTGATCCGCGATTTTCCCGTGAACACCGAGGCGGACCAATCCTGCTGCCCTGAAACAAGGCCTTGGGAACGCGATGTGACCTGTGCCTGGCTGCATCTATCGAGCGCCGTGCGTTTCGCTGCGAAGCCTATCAGCATCACGAGCTCCACCTTGATCCGTTCGCGCGCCGCTGCCGTTTCGGCCCTGTCGTTGAGATGGCGCACCGCCTGATCCGCCCCGAGCGCGATCAGCACGCCGATCACCACCACCGCGATCTCGCCTGCGTAGTGCCGCCAGTTCTCCGGTGTGCCCGGAACCCAGCGCCGCAGCTTCTCGATAATCCCCGACACCATGCGCCCCCCTGCGGCGCCACGTGGGGGAACGCATGGAAAAAGAGGCTCAGGCAGCGCCCCCCGCGCAGTCGAAACCCGCTCAGCCAGCTCCCGTTGCCGCGCCGCGCTGGCCCGGCCCCGCGCCTTCCAGCCAGTCGGCGAGCTCGTCGTAATTGGCGATGATATCGCGCAGCGGCCGCGCGTTGATCTTGCGCAGCGGGGTCGAGACCGGACGGTGCGGGAGCCCGAGGAAATCAAGCACCCGGTCCACCGTTGCCTGATGCGCGGAGGCGGGCTCGAGATCGTCCTCATATGCCACGCGGGTGTGCGGGATGCCTTCGAGCGCCGCGCGCTCTTCCTCGGCAAAGGCGAGCCGCTCGGCAATCCCCGCCTCCAGCGCCGCGCGCTCCACCCTGACCGCGGTGGTCTCGGGCCGGTCGTCGAGCTTGTGATATTCCTTGCGCGCCTCGGCGACGAGGTTCGAGAGCACGTGGCGCACGCGGTCCTCGCGGGTCAGGTGGATGATCCGCCAGCCCTCGCCGTGAAGCCGCTGGAGGAAGCGGCGCGGGTCGATCGGCGCGGCGCCCGCGGCGATCCGGTCGCGGTTCAGTTGATAGACCTTGACGTGCGCGAGGAAGTGGCGCCGCCCGGTCCGGCGCGCATGTCCGCGCAGGAAGGCGTGGGGGCGGCGCACCTGCTCGTGCCCCTCGCCCAAAAGCTCCCCGCGCGAGGCGAAGTGGCCGGTCGAGGCGAGCAGGCTTTCGAGCACCGTGCTCCCCGATCGTCCCTGCGCGAAGATCAGCACCGGCGTGCTCCGGGTCTCGCCGGGCAGCATCCCCTGTGCATAGGCCCAGACGGCGCTGACCTTGCGCCGCAGCGGATCGAGCGGGGCGGGCAGGTTCAGCATATCGTTCCTCCTGTCGCCATGTGGCGTGAGGAAACTGTGGCGCGCGCGCGGCCCGCCTGTCGCTAACCTGCGCTGGTATCGCCTTGCACGAAGAAAAGCCCGGAGCCTGTTCGGGCTCCGGGCTCTCGTTGGGCCGCCGCTGCAGGGGTAAAGCGTCGGCGCGCGGGGACTTCGTGCTTAGCGCAGCAGCGACAGCACGTTCTGCTGCGACTGGTTCGCCTGGGCGAGCATCGCGGTCGAGGCCTGACCGAGGATCTGGGCCTTGGCGAGCGCGGTGGTTTCGGCCGAGTAGTCGGTGTCCATGATCCGCGAGCGGGCGTCGGTCAGGTTGGTCGACACGTTGGTGAGGTTGTTCACAGCCGACTGCAGACGGTTCTGGAACGCACCCAGATCGGCGCGGGCGGTGGTGACGGCACCGATCGCGGTGTCGTAGTTGTCGAGCGTCGCCGTCGCGACCGCCGCCGGGGTGGCGCCGAAGGTCACGACACCGGCCAGATCGCCGCCGCCAACGTCGAGTTCGGGCAGGGTCAGGGTGATCGCGTCGACCGCCTCGGCACCGGCCTGAATGTCGATGTCGTTGGTCGCGGTCGAGAACAGGTTGATGCCGTTGAAGGTGGTGTTCTCGATCACCGAGTTGATCTGCGAGGCCAGCGCGTCACGCTCGGAATCGATGTTGGCGACGTCGGTGGTCGAGTAGGTTCCGTTCGACCGCTGCACCGTCAGTTCGCGCATGCGCTGGAGCATGTTGGTCACTTCGTCGAGCGCGCCTTCAGCGGTCTGCGCAAGGCTGATGCCGTCATTGGCGTTGCGGATCCCCTGGGCCATGCCGCGGATCTGCGAGGTGAAGGAGGCGGAAATCGCCAGGCCGGCGGCGTCGTCGGCGGCGCTGTTGATGCGCTTGCCGCTCGACAGGCGTTCCATCGAGGTGCCGAGCATCTTGCCCGCCGACACGCTGGCGTTGGTGGCGCGCAGCGCCGAGATGTTGGTGTTCACTACGTTCATTGTTCAAACTCCCGAATGGTCAGGCAGGACGAACAGGCCCGTCGCTGCTGGCCCTAAGACCGGCGCTTGTCCGGGATGTTTAAGCCGAAAAAAGTTGCCGTTGATAAACAATGCAATAACTCAGTACATCGGGCCCAAACCCCGGCCGCCGCCGCGATCGTCTAGGTGTTCGCCGGTGCCCTCATAGGGGAAGCTACGAGGGCTTAAATTTGCCTCGTGTCCAGCCTGTATGCGGCAGAGCTTTGCCTCGCATGAAGCAAACAGGGGCAAGATAATGCAAGCGGCAACCGGCGCCAGTGCCCGTGCAAGCGCAGAGCGGCTGGTAAGCGGCTCGGCTGGCGGCGAGGCGAACGGGGTGCACGATATCCTGATCGGCATGACCGTGCCTCTGATGGGCGGCAGCTGGCAGCGCGACCGGATCGTGCTGGGCGATTGCCTGCCCCCGGCGATGGCCGCCGGGATCGCGCGCGGCGGCAAGCTCGCCATCGCGCTGGCGCATGCCGATAGTCCCGTGCTCGCGCTCGCCGGAGCCAATCGCATCACGCTCGCCTATGATCCTGCGCACCTCACCGCGGCGCGGGCGGCGCTGATCGCGGCCTCGGCGCAAGGGGGATGGCCCGTGGCGGGCGATCCGCAGTCGCTGGCGCTGCTGACGCTGGCCGAACGCATCGCCGCCTCCGACATTCCCGTGCTGCTCGAAGGCCCGACCGGCACCGGCAAGGAAGTGCTGGCGCGCTTCGTCCACCGCCTCTCGGCCCGCGCCGAAGGGCCCTTCGTCGCGGTGAATTGCGCCGCCATGCCCGAAGCCATGCTCGAAGCATTGCTGTTCGGCCACCGCAAGGGCGCCTTCACCGGCGCCGCCGAAGCGGGCGAGGGCCTGTTCCGCGCGGCCGACGGCGGCACGCTGCTGCTCGACGAGGTCGGCGAGCTGCCGCTGGCTCTCCAATCGAAGATGCTGCGCGCGCTGCAGGAGGGCGAGGTGCTGCCGCTCGGGGCGACCAAGCCGCTGAAGGTCGATGTCCGGGTGGTCGCCGCGACCAACCGGCATCTGGCGGCCG
>NZ_JAMNXL010000165.1 GCF_023653175.1 Erythrobacter sp.
CCGCGGCGCATTGGTGAGGTCGTTGCCGCACAGCGAGACCACCTGCGGCGCGATCTGGGTGCCCGCGCAATCATCCGGATAGCTCGCCTCGAGGAAGGTCGCGGCAAGGTTGATGGTCAGGCCGTCGGCCGGACGCAGCAGGCTTTCGATTTCCACCCCGCGGGTTTCTGCCACCGGCACGTTGAAGGTGGCAAAGGCCGTTCCGGTGAATTCGAGCACCTGGAAATTGGTGAACTCCTCGTAGAAGGCCGCGATGTTGAGCGTCAGCGCGCCGCCCGGTGTCTGGCCCTTCACGCCGAGCTCCCAAGCATCGACCTCTTCGGACAGGAAGGTCGGGTTGGCCCCGCTGACCGCCGCGGTGGTGTCGAGGTTGATCCCGCCCGCCTTGTAGCCGTGGGTGAAGCTGGCGTAGGAGCTGACGAAGGGGCTGATCTCGTAGCCGAGCTTGACCGTGTAGATCAGTTCCTCGTCCTCGAAGGTGGACTGGAAGGTGCGCGGCAGCGGCAGGGCTGCGGCCTGGGGAAGGTTGGCGGGCGCGGTGAAGCCGAAGCAGCCGATCCCGATGAAGGCCGGCACCAGCGCCGGATTGACCATGCCGATCGCACCCAGCCGCGTGAGCGTGGCGGGGCAGACCGTGTTGTTGGTCGCCACCTGGGAGAAACCGCCCGACTTCTCCTCCCACGAATAGCGCGCGCCCAGCGTCAGTTCGAGCCCGTCGGTGATCTCGAAGGAGTTGTGGGTGAAGACCGCGTAGCTCTTGGCGTCCTGTTGGAAGCGGTTGGTGGTGCGGGTGCCGGTGGGGTTAACCCCGACGAAGGACTGGAGCGGCGTCGCCCCGGCCGCCGCGCCGAGGAACGCGCCGAAATTGCGGTCGAAGTCCGCGCCCAGCTGGAAGACCTGGGTCTGGTCGATCTGCTCGTCGGAGTAGAACCCGCCGATCATGTAGTTGAGCTTGCCCTCGATCGCCTCGCCCTGCAGCCGCAGTTCCGCGGTCCAGTTGTCGATTGTGAGGTTGAGCGCCTCGACGTTGAAGATGTCGAGCCCGGTGAAGTCCGAATCGTAGCGCTCGAAGCTCTCGTACTTGCGGTAGGAGCCGATGAAGATCAGGTCGGCGCTGTCGGAGAGCGGGAATTCAAGTTCGCCGGTGACGCCGTAGTTGTCGATATCCGCGACCGGCGCGAAGTTGGCCGAGACGATGCGGTTGTCCATCGCCCGTTCGAACCCGGCCTGGTCGTTCCGGTCGGTCGCCGTGAAGGGCTGGCCGTTGCCGCCATTGGCCCCGAGGCCGACGCCAGCGAAGGCGCCAAGACCCACCAGCGGGGTCTGGTAGAGCTCGATCGCGCCGCAGCAGCTCGACTGGCTCTTGGAATAGTCGGCGATGATGCGACCGCGCAGGCCGCTTTCGGTGTCCCAGCCGATCTGGCCGCGCACCAGCCACTGGTCGACATCATTGGTGTCGCCCACTTCACGTCCGGTGCGGTCGACCACGGTGAGGAAGCCGTCACGCTGGCGATAGGCGCCGGTGAGGCGCAGCGCGACCGTGTCCTGCACGATCGGCACGTTGATCGCGCCCTGCAGGCTCTTCTCGTCGAAATTGCCGTATTCGGCGTTCACGAAGCCGCTGAACTCGGTCACGTCCGGGCGGACATTGGTGATGTTGAGCGCGCCCGCCGAGGTGTTACGGCCGAACAGCGTGCCCTGCGGGCCGCGCAGCACTTCGACGCGTTCCACGTCGACGAATTCGCTGAGCGCCACGCCCGGGCGGGCCTGATAGGCGCCGTCAATGAAGATGCCGACCGCGCTTTCGAAGCCGATGTTGTTCGAGGTCGTCCCCACGCCGCGCACCCGCAGCACCACCGAGCCCGAGGCGAGCTGCGCCTGGCTGGCGGTGAAGGAGGGGGCCAGCGCGGCAATCTGCTGGATGTTGACCACGCGCTGCGCTTCGAGCTGCTGCGGCGCGATGGCGGTCACCGCAAGCGGAATGTCCTGCACGTCCTGCGCGCGACGGGTCGCGGTCACGATGATGACATTGTCATCCCTGGCGGTCGTGCCCTCTTCGGTGTCCTGGGCAAAAGCGGGGGTAGTCAGCGCGCTGCAGGCCATCAGGCCGCAGGCGAAAGTAGCGAACTTGCGCGTCATCGGATTCCCTCTCTCCACGTCCCAGCCGATCTTTGCGCCGGACTTGGGTTAGCGGGGGGAAGCCTATCAGCGTCGCGCGACCTAACAAGAGTTATAGGCAAACTTATGCGCGACCGTAGCAAAAATGCAACAATCATGCAATTTGTGCAGCATCTCGCCACTGCGCGCGGGTGCCGGGGCAAGATTGTTACGCGACGTGCCGCACGGCATCAAAAGCCGTAGCGCAGCCCCAGCCACACGGTGCGCGGCACGCCGAGATCGATCGATCCTCCTTGGTTGCGAGTGATGATCTCCTCTCCCGTCAGGTTCTCGGCGCGCAGGGTCAGCGACAGGCGGCCCCATAGAGGCGCGGCGAGAAAGGCGTCGAGGGTGGTGGCGGGCGCGAGGCGGTCGGTCTGGCGGTCGTCCTCGAACTGGGCCGAGACGTGGCGCAGCGTCCCCGCAATCCGCCAGCCGGGGGCGGGCTGCCACCCGAGGGTGAGTGAGGCGGCGAACTCCGGTGTCTGCGCAGGGGTAAGTCCGTCGAGATCCGCGGACGGCCCCTCGCCCCGCACCTCGGCATCGGTCCAGGCGAGCGCGCTGTCGAGGCTAAGTGTGCCGAACTTCGCGGCAACGCTCGCCTCGATCCCGCGCGCCTTGATTGCAGGCAGGTTCGCCCGTCGGCGCAGGTTGGGGGCGATGGTGACATTGGCGATGGCGTTCTCGACCTCGTTGTCGAAGGCGGTGACGGCGATCACCACTTCGTTCACCGGCTGCCAGTCGAACCCGATCTCGAACCCGCGCAGGCGTTCATTGACGAGGTTGGCGTTGGCCTCGGTGGTGACGGGGAAGACCACGAAGGGGCGGTAGAGCTCGTTGAGGGTCGGCAGACGCAGCCCGGTATAGGCCGCCGCGCGCAGATCGAGCCGGCGGGTGGCGTAGAACAGCGCCCCCGCGCGCCAGCTCAGTGACCAGTCATTGCGGGGCGCTGCGACGACCTCGCTCACCACGGCTCCGGTGGTCGCCGAGACTGCACGGTAGAAGCCATCGGTGATGCTGCTGCGGTCGGCGCGCAGGCCGCCATTGATGGTGAGCGGGCCGATCTGCCAGTCATCCTCGAGGAAGATCCCGAGATTGCTGGTCGCGCCCCCGGCCCGCCGCCGCTCGGTGATCGCGCCGCTGACGGCGTTGATCGCTTCCTCCTGAAGCTCGCCATCGGCGCGGCGGTAGTCGGCGCCGATGCGAATATCGTGGCCTTCGAGGATGGGCGGGCGCAGCTCGAACTTGCCGCCGATGCCGGTGGAGGGCGTGCGGCGCTGGTCGAGCGTGGGGGTGAAGCGGGTCGAGGAAATCACGATGTTCGAAAAGTCGCGCGCCTGCACATAAGCGAGCGCATCGAACTGCCAGCTCCCTCGCCCGACGAAGCGGATGCTGGCTTCCTCGCCTTCGCTGGTGGAATCCGCGCCCGCGAAGCGCAGCGTGCGCGCGTCGCGGAAAGCGGCCACGCGGGCCTGCACCTCGACCGTGTCGGTGAGCGGGGCGACGGTGCGCAGTGCGACATTCCAGCTGTCGAAAGCGGCGCGCGCGGTGGCGGGGACGCGCTGCGCTTCAGGGGTGGTGAAGAACCCCTGCCCGCGATCCCAGCGCCCGCTCGCCACGGCGAAGCCGCGCCCGAGGCGCTGCGTCAGCACGCCGCTCGCCTCGGTCTCGGCGCGGCTGTTTACGCCCAGGCTGCCGAGCAGCGCCTCGCCCGGCTCGGCGCTCTCGAGCTCGATTGTCCCCGCCAGCGCTCCAGCGCCGAACGGCCCCGACCCGCCGCCACGCGTCACCCGGATCGCGCCCAATGTCTCGGGGGGAACGGCCGACAGGGGGATGTAGCCGAAGAAGGGATCGGCAATCGGCACCCCGTCGAGCAGTACCAGCGCGCGGCTCGTGGCGTTGCCGCCCAGCGCGCGCAGCGTCACGCCTTGCGCGCTCGGATTCGAGGAGCGGCTGTCCGAACGCCGGAACTGCTGGAAGCCCGCGACATTGCGCAACACGTCCTCGATCCGGCCCGATGGGCTGGCGATGATCGTCTCGCGCTCGATCGTCGTGGTGGCATAGATCCCGGTGGAAAGCGCAGGATCGAGCCCGCGCCCGGTGACGATGATTTCCTCGGGAATCTCTTCCGCCAGTTCCTCCTCGCTCGCGTCCTCTTCCTGCGCAGCCAGCGGCACGGAGAGGGGAAGCAGCAGAGCGCAGGCGAGCAGGCGGGCACGGAACGTCATGGACCGCGCCTTAAAGCGGCGAGGCCGCCCCGTCACCACAAACTCAGTTGCACTTTGCCATTCAGACTCGCTTTTGCGCGAGGCCTGTGGTTACATCAGTGTCAATTAGGGAGAGAGAGGCCCCGTCATGCTCGCAACACCGCCTGATTTCGACGTCCTGATCGTCGGTGCCGGGATTTCCGGCATCGGCATGGCCGCGCACATGGAGATGAAGGCGCCCAGCCACAGCTATTGCATCGTCGAGCGGCGCGACAATCTCGGCGGCACCTGGGATCTGTTCCGCTACCCCGGCATCCGTTCGGACAGCGACATGCACACCCTCGGCTTCGATTTCGAGCCGTGGACGCACGAAAAGAGCATCGCCGATGCGCCCGCGATCCTCGACTATCTCGACCGGATCGTCGACGAGCGCGGCATCCGCCAGCACATCCGCTTCGGCCACAAGGTGGTGCGCGCCGACTTCCACCACGATGACGCGCGCTGGCATGTCGAGATGGAAAAGGCCGACGGCAGCACCGCGCACATGACGGCGAATTTCCTCTATCTGGGCGCCGGCTATTACGATTACGACGAGCCTTACGATCCCGGCTTCGACTTCGGCGAATTCGAAGGGCAGGTGCTCCATCCGCAGTTCTGGCCTGACGATCTCGACTACAAGGGAAAGAATGTCGTGGTGATCGGATCGGGGGCGACCGCGGTCACGATTGTCCCCTCGATGGCGAAGGCGGCGGGGCATGTGACGATGCTCCAGCGCACGCCGACCTGGATGTTCTCGCGCCCCGCCAAGGACGCGGTGGCGAATTTCCTGCGCGCCGTGCTGCCCGAGAAGCTCGCCTACCGGATCACCCGGTTCAAGAACATCAAGATGCAGGACTTCAGCTTCAAACTGGCGCGCGACAAGCCGCAGAAGGTGAAGGACGCACTCTACAAGAAGATCGAGGCGGCGCTGGGCCCGGATTACGACAAGGCGAGTTTCACCCCGCCCTACGATCCGTGGGATCAGCGCCTGTGCCTGGTGCCCGACGAGGATCTGTTCACCGCGATGAAGGCGGGCAAGGCGAGCGTCGTCACCGGCCATATCGCGAAATTCGAGAAGGGCGGCGTGCGCCTGACTGACGGCCAGTTCCTGCCGGCCGACATCGTCGTCACCGCCACGGGGCTGAAGCTCGCGGTCGCGGGCAAGATCGACGTGCGGGTCGATGGCGAGCCGGTGAAGTTCAACGAGCGGTTCTACTACAAGGGCTGCATGTTCTCGAACCTGCCCAACCTGGCGGTGGTGTTCGGATACCTCAACGCCAGCTGGACTTTGCGCGCGGACATCAATTCGGACTACGTGTGCCGCGTGCTCGAACACATGCGCCGCACCGGCACCACCATCGCCACCCCGGTGCTCACCCAGCAAGGCGAGGCAGCGATCACCGAGGACGACGTGTTCGATTTCTCGTCCGGCTACATCCAGCGCGGCAAGCACATCATGCCGCGAAACTCGGTGAGCTATCCGTGGCGGCTCAATCAGGAATATGTGGTCGATCGCAAGCGGATGAAGGACGATCCGCTGACCGACGGCATCCTGACCTTCACCACGCCCGGCGCCAATGCGCGTTCCTCCGACCAGCAACTGGAGGCGGCGGAGTAGATTCACCCTCGTCATTGCGAGCCGAAGGCGAAGCAATCCATGGACCGACCTCGCGAACACCGCGGAATTCGTCCCTCGATTGCTTCGTCACCTTCGGCTCCTCGCAATGACGAAGTTCTTCCAGTGACCGCCAATCTCCCCTAATCCCTCCCCATGACCGCCTCTGAAAAAATCTGGAGCGCCGGGCTCATCGTCATCGGCGATGAAATCCTCTCCGGCCGCACGCAGGACAAGAACATCGCGCAGGTCGCGAGCTGGTTGCAGGTGCAGGGCATCCGCCTGGCCGAGGTGCGGGTGGTGCCCGATGTCGAGGCGCGGATCGTCGAGGCGGTCAACGCGCTGCGCGCCGCGAACGACTATCTCTTCACCACCGGCGGGATCGGGCCAACCCATGACGACATCACCGTCGACGCGGTTGCGGCCGCGCTCGGCGTGCCGGTCGTCATCCACCCCGAGGCGCGCGCCCTGCTCGAGCGCTATTACGAAAGCCGTGGCGGGCTCAACGAAGGGCGCCTGAGGATGGCGCGGGTGCCCGAAGGCTCGGACCTCATCCCCAACCGCATGTCGGGCGCACCCGGCATCCGGCGCGGCAACATCTTCCTGATGGCGGGCGTCCCGCACATCACGGCCGGCATGCTCGACGCGCTGACCGGCGAGCTCGAGGGCGGCGCGCCGCTGCTGTCGGAGACGCTAGGCGGGTGGATCCCCGAAAGCGAGGTCGCCGACATCCTGCGCCAGACCGAAGCGGCCCATGCCACCTGCCAGATCGGCTCTTACCCCTTCTTCCGCGAAGGCCGGGTCGGCGCGAATTTCGTGGTCCGCTCGGTCAGCGCCGATGACCTGGCGGCGTGCTGCACCGCGCTTGCCGAGGGGCTGGCGGCAGCCGGGCACCCGGTGACTCCAGGCGGCATCTGACGCCCTTCCGCGGGGTGCGAAGAGACATCATCACCTCGCTTTAACCCTTGCGCGCTAATGGCTTGGGCATGACGCGCGTGTTCATCACGATCGACACCGAGTACTCCTCCGGCCTCTACACCGGCCCGGGAGCGGGTGACCGTGCGGAAAACTACGCCCGATCGATCGCCTGCCTCACGCCCGAGGGCCCGGCGGGGATCACCCACAAGCTCGAACTGCTGGCAGAGCACGGGCAGAAGGCGGTGTTCTTCGTCGACCCGATGCCCGCGCTGGTGTGGGGCGTGGCGGCGATCGAGGACATCGTCGGGCCGATCGTGGCCGCGGGGCAGGACGTGCAGCTCCACTGCCACACCGAGTGGCTGGGCCTTGCCGGCCCGGCCAACCCGCTCGCCTCCAAGGCCATCGGCAAAGACCTCGCCGACTTCGCCTTCGAGGACCAATGCGCTATCCTCGATTACGCCCGCGCCACGCTGGTCGCCGCGGGCGCGCATGCGCCGGTCGCCTTCCGGGCAGGCAATTACGGTGCCAATGACGACACGCTGCGGGCGCTGGCGACGATCGGGCTCGATTACGACACCAGCCACTGCCCGGCGCTGGTCGGCAGCGGCGCATGCCGCATCGGCCTGACCGAAGAGGCCCGCGATCCGGTCGGCCACATGGGGGTGATCGAAGTCCCCATCGGAGCAATCGGCACCATCGGCGGCGGGCTTCGCCACGCGCAGCTCACCGCGTTGACGCTGGCCGAGCTGGTCTGCGCGATCCGCCACGCGCGCGACAGCGGGCGGGTCAGCTTCACACTGGTCAGCCACTCCTTCGAACTCATCAACCGGCGCCGCCAATCGGTGAACCCGATCGTCCGCCGCCGCTTCACCGGGCTTCTGAAGGCACTGTCCCATATGCGCGGCGTCGCCACCGGCACCTATGCCGAGACCCCGCCGACGCTGCAATTGACCGGCACCACCCCCGCGCTCCCCGCCAGCCCCTTGCGCACCGGGCGCCGGATCGCC
>NZ_JAMNXL010000166.1 GCF_023653175.1 Erythrobacter sp.
AGACCGTGAAGGGCGGCAAGCGCTTCGGCTTTGCGGCGCTGGTCGTGGTCGGCGACGGCCAGGGCCGCGTCGGCTTCGGCCACGGCAAGGCTCGCGAAGTGCCCGAGGCGATCACCAAGGCGACCGCTGCGGCGCGCAAGAAGATGATCCGCGTTCCGCTCAAGGAAGGTCGCACCCTGCATCATGACGGCAATGGCCGTTTCGGCGCGGGCAAGGTGACTGTCCGCACCGCGCCTCCGGGCACCGGCATCATCGCCGGCGGTCCGATGCGCGCCGTGTTCGAGAGCCTCGGCGTTGCCGACGTGGTGACCAAGTCGGTCGGCACCTCGAACCCCTACAACATGATCCGCGCCACCTTCGACGCGCTGACCGAGCAGACTTCGCCGAAGTCGGTCGCCCAGCGTCGCGGCAAGAAGGTTGCCGACCTCCTGGGTCGCGGCGGGGCCAGCGCAGTCGAGGCGGAAGCCGAAGCTGCCGCGATCGTGGAGTAAGGACAGATGGCTACCATCAAGATCAAGCAGATCGGTTCGCCGATCCGTCGCCCGGCCGCCCAGCGCGAGATCCTCATCGGTCTCGGGCTGAACAAGATGCACAAGATCGTCGAGCGTCAGGACACCCCCGAGGTGCGCGGCGCGATCGCCAAGATCCCGCATCTGGTGCAGGTGATCGATTAAAGCATGAGGCAAGGCCCCGCTAAGTCGGGGCCTTCCTTTCTCTCAGCGCGACAAAAGCGAAAGCGAGTGCACGACTATGAAACTGAATGACATCCGCGACAATGCCGGTGCCCGCAAGGGCCGCGTCCGTGTCGGCCGTGGTATCGGCTCGGGCAAGGGCAAGACTTCGGCTCGCGGCCAGAAGGGCCAGAAGGCCCGTTCGGGTGTGGCCATCAAGGGCTTCGAGGGCGGTCAGATGCCGCTCCACATGCGTCTGCCGAAGCGCGGCTTCAACAACCCCTTCGCCAAGGACTACGCCGAGGTGAACATCGGCATGATCCAGAAGTTCATCGAGGCCGGCAAGCTCGATGCCTCGGCCACCATCACCGAAGACGCGCTGCGTGCAGCCGGTCTGGTGCGCGGCGGCAAGGACGGCGTGCGTCTGCTTGGCAAGGGTGAGATCACCACCAAGGCGACCTTCGCGGTGACCGGCGCGACCAAGGGCGCGATCGCTGCGGTCGAAAAGGCCGGCGGCAGCGTCGAAGTGGCGCCTGCTCCGACTCCCGAGCACGAGAAGAAGCTCGCCCGCCGCGACGCCAACAAGGCTGCGGCTCAGGCTGCCAAGGCCAAGTAATCGACAAAAGGAGGCGCGCGGGGGTTCGACAAGAGCCCCCGCGCTCCCTATTTACGCTCTCGCGTGCCTCGGCGGCCCTTTGCGAAGGGCTCATTATGCAGGGCGCGCCCGGATCAAGAGCTAGGATCGACCCGTTCCCATGGCATCACGCGCCGACAATATCGCGAGCAACCTCAACCTCGGCAATTTTGCCAAGGCGACCGAGCTCAAGCAACGCATCTGGTTCACCATCGGTGCGCTGATTGTCTTCCGCTTCCTCAGCTTCGTGCCGCTTCCGGGGATCGACCCGGTCAAGCTTGCCGAGTTCAACAGCCGCGCTGCGGGCACGATCCTCGATCTGTTCAACGCCTTCTCGGGCGGCGCGCTTGAACGCATGAGCCTGATCGCGGTCGGGATCATGCCTTATATCACCGCCTCGATCGTGGTGCAGATGGCCTCGGCGCTCCACCCGGCGCTGGCCGCGCTCAAGAAGGACGGGGCGAGTGGGCGGCAGAAGCTGAACCAGTACACCCGCTACGGCGCGGTGCTGCTGTGCATCATCCAGGGCTATGCGGTGGCAGCGAATGCCGTCGCACAGGGCATCGCGGTCGATACCAGCCCGCTGTTCTATGTCACTACGATCATCAATGTGACCGGCGGGACGATGTTCCTGCTGTGGCTCGGCGAGCAGATCACCAGCCGCGGCATTGGCAACGGCGTGTCGCTGATCATCATGGCCGGGATCGTCGCGGCCTTTCCGCAGCTCGTCGGCAGCCTGTTCGAGGGCGGCCGCACCGGAGCGATCTCGGAGATTGCGATCATCGGCTTCATCGTGATGGTGGTGTTCCTGATCCTCGCCATCGCCTTCATGGAGCGGGCCCAGCGCCGCCTCACCATCCAGTATCCCAAGCGCGCGACCGAGCGCGGGATGATGCAGGCCGAGCGTTCCTACCTGCCGCTCAAGATCAACACCGCGGGCGTGATCCCGCCGATCTTCGCCAGTTCGCTGCTGCTGCTGCCGCTGACCATCACCCAGCTCGTCGGCGGCTCGATCCAACCGGGCACGACCACTTACGACGTGCTGCAGACGATGAACCAGTATCTCCAGCACGGCCAGCCGCTCTACCTGACCCTCTATGCGCTCGGGATCGTCTTCTTCTGCTTCTTCTACACCGCAGTGGTGTTCAACCCGGAAGAGACGGCTGACAACCTCAAGAAGAACGGCGGTTCGATCCCCGGCATCCGTCCGGGCAAGCGCACCGCGGACTATCTCGAATATGTCCTCACGCGCATCACCGTGATCGGTTCGATCTACCTGACGGTCGTCTGCGTGCTGCCCGAGGCGGTGATTTCGCAGACCGGGATCCCGCTGGTCCTCGGCGGCACCTCGCTGCTGATCGTGGTCAACGTCACGGTCGACACGATCAGCCAGATCCAGTCGCACCTGCTCGCCCTGCAATATGGCGATCTCATCAAGAAGGCCAAGCTCAAGGGCCGGATGCGCTGATATCCGACATTAGTCGGCTTGACGTGCCCGCCCGCATGGTTGAACCCGTAAGTCTGAAAGAACGCGCGCGGCGCTGATCCGCGGCGATATTGGGGGACGGTTCGTGAACATCATTCTTCTTGGCCCTCCCGGCGCCGGCAAGGGAACGCAGAGCGCGGGGCTGGTCGAGCGGCATGGCATGCGCCAGCTCTCCACCGGCGACATGCTGCGCGCTGCGGTCAAGGCCGGCACTCCGGTGGGGCTACGCGCCAAGGAAGTCATGGAGCGCGGCGAGCTGGTCTCGGACGCCATCGTCTCCGACCTGATCGACGCTGAACTGGCCGCAATGGCTGCGGAAACGGGTGCGATCTTCGATGGCTATCCCCGCACCGCCGCCCAGGCCGAAGCGCTCGATGCGATCCTCGCCAAGAATGGCCGCGTGCTCGACCATGTGATCGAACTCGAGGTGGACGAGGATGCGCTGGTCGAACGCATCACCGGGCGCTTCTCCTGCGGCAATTGCGGCACGCTCTACCACGACACCGCCAACCCGCCCAAGGTCGACGGCGTGTGCGACACCTGCGGGAGCACCGAGTTCAAGCGGCGTCCTGACGACAACGAGGAAACCGTGCGCATGCGCATGCAGGAATACCGCGCCAAGACCGCGCCGATCCTGCCGGGCTACGAAGCGCGCGGGATCGTCGCCCGGGTCGACGGGATGGCGGCGATCGACACGGTCGCCGGGCAGATCGACGCGATTCTCGGCAGCTGAGGGGTGAGGGCGGGGGGCTTGTGCCTCGCGGGCTTTTGCCGCAGCCTTTCCGGCACGGTTTCGCAAGGGAGGGTCTTGCCATGAAATTTCCGGTGATGGCAGCGGCGTTCGCCGTGCTTGCAGCCGCACCTGCCGCTGCCGAAGTGACGCGCTCCTCCGAGATTGGCTTCGTCTCGCGCAACGAGGTGGTGGTAAGCGCCACGCCCAAGGAGGTGTGGCTGGCGCTCATCAGCCCGGCGGGCTGGTGGGACAAGGCGCATACCTGGTCGGGCGATGCGCAGAACCTCGCCCTGACCCCGCAGGCGGGCGGCTGCTTCTGCGAGACCATCCCCGAGGTCGATGAGCCGGGGCGCTTCACGCTGCAGGGCAGCGTCGAGCACATGCGCGTGGTTCAGGCCTATCCCGAGGCGGCGCTGCGGATGATCGGCAGCCTCGGCCCGCTCCAGAGCGAGCCGGTGACCGGGGTGCTGACGATCGTGCTCAGCAAGCACGAGAAGGGCACGCGGATCGTTTGGGAATACAACGTCGGTGGGGCGATGCGCTACGAGGTTGCGGTGATTGCCAAGGCGGTTGACGGAGTGATGGCAACCCAGCTTGCCGCCCTGGCAAAGCCGCTCGGCGTGGTCGCTGTGCCTGCGCCCTCGCCTGCGCCCGCTCCTGCAGCCGCGCCCGCTCCTGAGGCCGCGACGGTGGCTCCTGCTGCGGTCAAGCCTGCCGCGGGTGCGGTCGCGCCGAAGCCCGCTGCGGCTCCTGCGGTCGGTGCATCACAGCCCGCTGCGGTTCCTGCGGCTAGCTCCCCTAAGCCCGCCGGTGCGCCTGGGGCCGGTGCGCCCAAGCCTGCTCCCAAGCCCACCCCCAAGCCGACTTCGGTCGAGGATGCCTTCAGCGATCTCGACGACAAGCCCGGGCGCTGAGCATCGGGCAGGGCGCTTCACTATCTGCTTGATGCGCTAGGGCGTTTGGCCCACTGTGCGCTTTGCAAGCCAGGCGGTTGACGCCTCGCGCGAATCAGCCTACGCGCGCCCCTCATTCGACATGTTCGAAGCAAGTTCGGCAGGCATCGCCCTTGCGCGTGCCGACCGGACTTTTTGCCGTTTGTGATCCGGGGCCGGTGCCTCGGTCCTTCGGCAGGCGGGCATGAGAGTGAATGAGCGTTGAGATAGAGGTGGCCATGAAAGGCCGTAAGCCTCTGTGGAGCATGGAGAAATAAGTGGCTCGTATTGCCGGGGTCAATATCCCCACCAACAAGCGCGTGATCATCGCGCTGACCTATATTCACGGTATCGGTCGTACCACCGCCGTCCAGATCGCTGACAAGCTCGGCATTGCGCATAGCGCACGCGTGCAGGATCTTTCCGACGAGGAAATCCTGCGCATCCGCGAAACCATCGATGCCGATTTCACCGTGGAAGGTGATCTTCGTCGCAACACCGCGATGAACATCAAGCGTCTGATGGATCTGCGCGCCTATCGCGGCCTGCGTCACCGCAGCGGTCTGCCCGTTCGCGGCCAGCGCACCCACACCAACGCCCGTACCCGCAAGGGCAAGGCCAAGCCCATCGCGGGCAAGAAGAAGTAAGCAGGCAGCTTCGGCTCCCCCGCTTTTTCCTTCTGACGAGCTAGAGGAATATAGAGAATGGCACGCGAACCAGGCCGTATCCGGCGCCGTGACAAGAAGAACATCACCAGCGGCGTTGCGCACATCAACGCCAGCTTCAACAACACCATGATCACCATCACCGACGCGCAGGGCAATGCCATCTCGTGGTCGTCGGCCGGGATGATGGGCTTCAAGGGCAGCCGCAAGTCGACTCCCTATGCCGCGCAGGTCGCTGCCGACGATGCCGGCAAGAAGGCCGCCGAACACGGCGTGCGCACCCTCGAAGTCGAGGTCAAGGGCCCGGGTTCGGGTCGTGAAAGCGCGCTCCGGGGTCTTGCAGCCGTCGGCTTCAACATTACCTCGATCCGCGACGTCACTCCGATCCCGCACAACGGGGTCCGTCCCTCCAAGCGTCGCCGCGTCTGATCCGCCGGGATGGCGGGGGCGCGTGTCGCCTCCGCCGCCCGATCGGGTCTGATGCCGCGCGCTCGCGCCCCTGCATCCGGCCCGCCCAAGTTTGAACCGCCCGAAAGGCGAATTAGGGGAAATCCATGTCCGTCAACACCAAGAACTGGCAGGAACTCAAGAAACCCAACTCCCTGGAAATCAAGGATGGCGGCGATCGTCAGCGCAAGGCGACCTTCGTGGCCGAGCCGCTCGAGCGGGGCTTCGGCCTGACGCTCGGCAACGCGCTGCGCCGAGTGCTGCTGTCGAGCCTGCAGGGCGCGGCGATTACCTCGATAAAGATCGAGAACGTGCTGCACGAGTTCTCGAGCCTCGCGGGTGTGCGTGAGGACGTCACCGACATCGTCCTCAACGTCAAGCAGATCGCGCTCAAGATGGAAGGCGAGGGCCCCAAGCGGCTCCAGCTTTCGGCCACCGGCCCGGGCGCGGTCAAGGCGGGTGACATTGCCGTGACCGGCGATATCGAGGTGATGAACAAGGACCTGGTGATCTGCCAGCTCGATGAAGGCGCGACGCTCAACATGGAGCTGACCGCCGACACCGGCAAGGGCTACAGCCCGGCCGTTCAGAACCGTCCGGCCGATGCGCCGATAGGGCTGATCCCGGTCGACTCGCTCTATTCGCCCGTGCGTCAGGTGAGCTACAAGGTCGAGAACGCCCGCGTCGGGCAGGAGCTTGACTACGACAAGCTCTCGCTGACCGTCGAGACCGATGGCACCGTCACCCCGGAAGACGCCGTGGCCTATGCCGCGCGCATCCTCCAGGACCAGCTGACGCTGTTCGTCCACTTCGAGGACGGCATCCCGCAGCCGGTCGGTCAGATGATCGGCCATGCGGTGCAGCCGGAAGAAAGCGACTCCAACCAGCTCAACCGCTACCTCCTCAAGAAGGTGGACGAGCTGGAACTGTCGGTGCGTTCGGCCAACTGCCTCAAGAACGACAACATCATCTATATCGGCGATCTGGTCCAGAAGACCGAAGCCGAGATGCTGCGCACGCCGAACTTCGGCCGCAAGTCCCTCAACGAGATCAAGGAAGTGCTCTCGAGCATGGGCCTGCGCCTCGGCATGGACATCCCGGGCTGGCCGCCCGAGAACATCGAGGAAATGGCCAAGAAGTTGGAACAAGAACTTCTCGGCTGATGAATTCGCGAGCCCTTGCTTCGGCGGGGGCTCGCACTTTGGGCGAAGGTGGCGGCCCTGATTGCCACCGGGATGGAGCTACCTTGCACGGGCTCCCTACGAACGAAGGATGAAGTCAAATGCGTCATGGTATTTCGGGCCGCAAGCTTGGCCGCAAGACGGGTCACCGCAACGCCCTGTTCCGCAACATGGCCGCCGCGCTGGTCAAGCACGAGCAGATCAAGACCACGCTGCCCAAGGCCAAGGAACTGCGCCCCTATATCGAAAAGCTGATCACGCTGGCTAAGCGTGGCGGATTGTCTAACCGCCGCCTCGCGATGAGCCGTCTGGGTGACGAGGCGCAGCTCAAGAAGCTCTTCGAGGTGCTGGCCGAGCGCTACAGCGACCGTGAGGGCGGCTACGTCCGCGTGCTGCGCGCCGGTGTGCGTCCGGGCGATGCGGTGCAGATGGCGATCATCGAATTCGTCGACCGCGACGAGAGCGCGCGTGGCCAGGATTCGGGTCCGGTGCAGTCGGACGAGGAATACGAGGACGCGTAAGCCGCGCTTTGCAGCGACACAGGCAGGGGCCGGGGCGGTAACGCTTCCGGCCCTTTCCTTTTGGCCCTCCCTTTTCTTTTGAAGCGTGCGGGGTAGGGTTGGCGCCATGATCCGCACCGCCCTTTCAGCGACAGCGCTGCTCCTCGCTTCTCCCCTTGCCGCGCAAAACCAGCAGGAGGCGCTCGACGCCCGCTATGACCGCGCTTTGGCGGCAGGCTACAAGGCGCTTATGCTGTGCAGCGCGATCGCCAATGCGGAAGCCAACGGCACGGTCCGCACCCCCGAAAGCGTAGTGCAGTGGGAACTGACCGGCATTCAGGCGCCCCTCGATGCGATCGTGCCGACTCTGCCGCACCAAGTGGTGTGGGCGCAGCCCTTCGCCGATGGTAACGAGCCGCCCTATGGCGCGCTCTCGCTCGAAGAGGTGCTCGCAGCCGGCAACCTGTCAGAAGACGAGGAGCGCGCAATCCGCGCCGAATTCGCCGCCTATGTCCCGGGCCGTCCGGTATTCAACCATGTCGCCGTAACGTGGGCCGAAGACATGCCGCCGCGTTGGGCCAGCTACCGTCCGGGCAAGGGCTGCCTCCTTGCGCCCATCGGGCTCAAGGAATTGACGGGAGACGTCGTGGTCGCCGATCCGCCGGCCACG
>NZ_JAMNXL010000167.1 GCF_023653175.1 Erythrobacter sp.
GGAGGATGGACCTATGGCGCTCCTTAGTTTCGAGCGGAAATACCGCGTCCGCGGTGGCACATTGATCGGCGGCGACCTCTTCGACTTCTGGGTCGGGCCGTTTTATGTCGGATTCTTTGGAGTGACGACGGCAATCAGCGCCCTTCTGGGCACCATGCTGATCTTCGCCGCTGCGACCCAGGGTCCGACCCTCAACCCGTGGCTCATTTCGATCAACCCGCCGCCGATCGAATATGGCCTCAACCTCGCTCCGATGGAGCAAGGCGGATACTGGCAGATCATCACCTGCTGCGCCGTCGTGGCGTTCAGCTCGTGGGTGCTGCGGCAAGCGGAAATCTCGCGCAAGCTCGGCATGTCATACCACGTGCCGATCGCCTTCAGCGTCGCGGTCTTCGCCTATGTCTCGCTCAACGTCATCCGTCCCTTGTGGATGGGCGCGTGGGGCAACGGCTTCCCCTACGGCATCTGGACGCACCTCGAGTGGGTCTCGAACGTCGGCTACGCCTTCGGCAACTTCCACTACAACCCCGTGCACATGCTCGCGATCACGTTCTTCTTCACGAACTGTCTCGCGCTCGCGCTGCATGGCGGCCTGGTCTTGTCGGCGGTCAATCCGAGCGGGGGCACCGACGTCAAGACGCCCGAATACGAAGACACCTATTTCCGTGACTTCATCGGCTATTCGGTCGGCACGCTCGGCATCCACCGGGTGGGACTCTTCCTGGCACTCAATGCCGGGTTCTGGAGCGCCATCTGCATCGTCATTTCCGGCACTCTGTATGTCGGCAGCTGGATCGAATTCTGGGATTTCTGGAAGAAGATCCCGATCTGGTCGTAAGGAGCACCTGAACCATGGCGACTTATCAGAACATCTTCACGCAGGTGCAGGTCAAGGGGCCACCCGAAATGGGTGTCCCCATGGCACCCGGGGAAGATATCCGCATCCCCTACACGGGGTACAACTACTGGCTGGGCAAGATCGGGCAGGCCCAATTCGGGCCGATCTATCTCGGCTGGACCGGCACGCTCAGCCTCGTCTGCGGCACGCTGGCCTTCCTGATCATCGGGTTCAACTTCTGGGCCCAAGTGAACTGGAGCCCCCAAGGCTTCATGCGCGAGTTCTTCTGGCTCACGCTGAACCCTCCGGGGCCGGAATACGGCTTCAGCCCGTTCGTGCCGCTCAAGGAAGGCGGCTGGTGGATTCTCGCCGGCTTCTTCCTGACGACCTCGGTCCTCCTGTGGTGGGTGCGCACCTACCGCCGCGCGCAGGCGCTGGGCATGGGGATGCACATCCCCTGGGCCTTCGCCTCTGCCATCTGGCTCTACCTGGTGCTGGGCTTCATCCGCCCGATGCTGCTGGGCCAGTGGTCTGAAGCCGTGCCCTTCGGCATCTTCAGCCACCTCGACTGGACGAACAACTTCTCGCTCACTTACGGGAACCTGTTCTACAACCCCTTCCACGCGCTCTCGATCGTCTTCCTCTACGGGTCGGCCGTCCTGTTCGCGATGCACGGGGCGACGATCCTGGCACTCGGCCGCTACGGCGGGGAGCGCGAGATCGAGCAGATCACCGACCGCGGCACGGCTGCCGAACGCGGTGCGCTGTTCTGGCGCTGGGTGATGGGGTTCAACGCGACCTTCGAATCCATCCACCGCTGGGCCTGGTGGTTCGCAGTGCTGACCACGCTCACCGGCGGGATCGGCATCCTGCTGACCGGCACTGTGGTCGACAACTGGTACCTGTGGGCCCAGGAACACTACTACGCTCCGGATACGATCAACTACGATCCGAGCGGCGCCGCACAGGCCTCGCAGGGCGGCTGACACAGCGGGGGATGCCGGGGCTCACGGGCTCCGGCTCCCGCCCGAGACGCAAAAACCCGGCCGGGCGGCAAGCCCGGCCGGGTTTTTCTTTGGGCTTTGTGCGGGCGAAGGCGCGCGCGCCTGCTCAGCGCTCGAGGCGGCTGCGCAGGTCCATAAGATGCAGCGGCAGCGAGGCGGCGAGCGGGAGCGCGATCCACCACCATTGCGCGCCGGTCAGCGCCGCGCGCAAGCCCAGCACGATCAGCGCCGCCGGGCCGATGAGGCCGAGCACCCTGCCCCAGCTCCACCCGGCGCCTGCGCGCAGCCATGCGGCTTCCACCAGCAGAACGGCAAGGATGAGATCGGCCGCATGGCCGCTGGCAAAGAAGGCCTCGATCATCGCCTCAGCCCTCCCCGCGTCCGTGCCGCTTCAGCCGAAGGGCGCGTTGAGCTCGACCACCGCCCAGTTGAGCGCAGCCGCAAAGCTCACCCACCCAAGGTAGGGCACCAGCAGCAGCGCCGCGGCTCGCGAGAAGCGGCCGCAATAGAGGATCATCGCGAGGATCGAGAGCCACAGCAGCACCACCTCGAAGAACGCCCAGTCGGGCCGCTGCAAGCGGAAGAACAGGATCGACCAGGTGATGTTGAGAAAGCCGTTCAAGGCAAACAGCCCGATCACCCACTCCGCCTGCGCCGAGGTGCGCGCCGCGCGCCAGGCGGTGAGGCCGGCGACCGTGATGAGCGCATAGATCAGCGTCCAGCCCATCGGGAACAGCACGTCGGGCGGGTTCCAGGCCGGCTTGGCGAGGCCCTGATACCACGGCCCCAGATCCGTCACCGTCGCGCCCAACGCCGCCACGCACAGCGCGGCGACGGTCGCAACGATCACCGGGATGATTATCGTCGGCTTCATGAGCAAGGCTCTAAGGCGCAAGGCCGCCTCCTGCAACAGGCCTGCATCCGCCGTGCCCGGCGCAGCTAGAGCCTGTTCCGGTTAGGTGGAAACATTCGCATCGCGTCAGGAAGCCCGCTGGACAGGAGTGGTCCGCCAGCAGGGGCTGGTTGCCCCTGCAAGGGCCGCGACGCAGCCCGCGGGCTTCCTGACGCGACCCCGAAAGGGGCGGGCCGCTTTTGGCCCATCGCCGCGTCGATCGTCGGTCACCATGCTTCAGCATGGCTCCCTCCTCTCTCCTCGCGCTGGGCCAAAATCGGCTCCGTGCCAATGCTTCCACCTAACCGGGACAGGCTCTAGTGCGCAGGCGCAAGGCCGAGCAGGTGCGCGGTGTCCTTGAGGAAGATCTTGACGTGCGCCATCGGTTTGGCGCGCACCAGCTTCTTGTGCATGTAGGCCTGCCAGGTCAGCTCCTGCACGTCCTTGTCGTCGCACATGGTGACGAAGCGCTCGCGGCGCTTGTCGGAGGAGTACCAGAAGTACTGCATCATCCCGAGCACCCAGAACACCCGGCCGTGCTCCTTCATGAAGGCCTTGCGGGCGCTGCGCAGATGCTTGGCCTCGCCGGTCTTGAGGAACGCGGCCGAGGCCTCGGCGACCATCCGCCCGCCGACCATCGCATAATAGATCCCCTCGCCCGAGGCCGGTGCGACGATCCCTGCGGCATCGCCTGCAACGATCACGTCGGCGCCATTGTCCCAGCGCTTCAGCGGCTTCAGCGGGATCGGCGCGCCCTCGCGGCGCAGGGTCTCGCAGCGTTCGAGGCCGAGGTCGTCGCGGATCGTGGCGATCGCGCCCCGCAAGCTGAAGCCCTTGTTGGCGCTCCCCACCCCGATGCTCGCGGTGTCGCCGTGGGGGAAGACCCAGGCGTAGAAATCGGGCGAGAGGCGGCCCTGATAATAGACGTCGCAGCGCGAGGCATCGAACTGGTCGGTGTTCTTGGGCGGCGACTTGATGATCTCGTGATAGGCGAAGACGCAAGGGATGCGTTCCGCGCCGGGAAGGCACTGCTTGGCCACCGCCGAGCGCGCGCCGTCGGCGCCGATCACGACGCGGGCGCGCACGCTTTCGATCGGGCCGCCACGCGTGCGGCGGAAGGTGACGAGCGGGTGGCGCTGATCGTCACGCTCGATCTTCTCGAAGGTGGCGGTGAGGCGTTCGGCGCCCGAATGGCGCGCGCGCTCGCGCAACCATTCATCGAATTCCTCGCGGTCGACCATGCCGACATAGCCGATCTCGCCCACCGGCATGTCGACCGCACGGCCCGAGGGGGCGATCATCCGGGCCGAGCGCGCCTTGGCGACCAGCAGCGATTGCGGAATGTCGAAATCGGCGAGCAGGCGCGGCGGAACCGCGCCGCCGCAGGGCTTGATCCGCCCCCCGCGCTCGATCAGCAGCACCGAATGGCCGGCCAGCGCGAGATCGGTCGCGGCCGTGGAACCGGACGGCCCGCCGCCGATTATGACCGCGTCATAGATTGTCTGGTTCATCCGAACTGCTCCCTCTGCGAATGCTTGATGCTGGCGCGCATGGCTGCCCCGCCTGTCGCCCTGATGGCGAGCAAGGCTGCCAGCAGGAATGCCGCGGCCTCGATCCCGAATACCAATTGAAATGCCGCGCCATCATCGCGCAAGGCGCGCCGCGCCAGATCGACGCCGACCGCCCCGGTCAGCCCGCCGAGCCCGAAGGCGATCGCCTGGCTCGCGCCCCACACGCCCATGCGCACGCCCTCGCGGGTCTTTTCCCCGGCGCCCGCCAATCCCATCATCGCGCCGATCGCGGCCACGGCGAACACGCCATTGCCCAGCCCCAGCACGAACACATTGATGCCGAGCGGCCAGCCCGGGCCGGCCAGAGCCGCCAGCCCCAGCGCAGCCAGCCCCGCGGCCGAGAGCAGGCACCCGCACACCACCCAGACGCGCAACCCATCGGGCCGCTTGCCGCTGAAGGCGCTGCCGCCGATCCCGGTGACGATCATCCCGAGCAGAATGCCGCTCTGATGCTGCCCGCCCAGCTTCGTCGATTCCCCCGGCGTCATGCCGAAGATCAGGCCGGCGAAGGGTTCGAGGATCAGATCCTGCATCGAAAAGGCGATCATCGAGACAAAGATGAACACCGTGAACCGCCGCGCGGCAGGCTCGTGCCAGATCTCGGCCAGCGCCGCCCGGAAATCGGGGGCGGCACCATCGCTGGCGGCGTTGCCGAACCGGCCCGCCTGCCGCTCGAGCCGGAAGGTCGCAAGCGCCGTCAGCGTCACCATCACCAGCGCCAGCCCGCCTGCGACAAGCATGAGCCGCTCGAAGGAGAAGGGGTCGATCAACGCGCCCACAGTGATCGCCGATGCGACGATGCCCGCCACCATCATGATCCACGTCACCGCCGCCGCTGCCGCGCGCCGCGCAGGCGCGACGCCCGAGGCGAGCAATGCCAAAGCCGAAGTGCCGCCCGCGCCAACGCCCGCGCCGATCAGGCTATAGGCCAGCACCGCCAGCGCGAAACCGGGCGCGAATGATGTCGCCATCAGCACCGTTGCCTGCGTGGCGAGCAACCCGCCCGCCGCCAGCACCGCCACCCCGCCGATGATCCAGCGCGTGCGGCTATTGCCCTTGTCCGAGGCATGGCCCCACAGCGGACGACCGAGCTGCACCGCATAATGCCATGCCACCAGCCCCGCCGGGATCGCCGCGAGCAGCCCGAGTTCGACCACCATCACCCGGTTCAGCACCGTCGTCGCCAGCATTACCAGCGCGCCGATCGACGCCTGCACCAGCCCGATCCGCACGATCGCCAGCCAGCCGAAGCCCGCTTGCGTCGTTACGGGCGAGGCGAGCGGCGCGTGCATCAGATAGTGCCCCCGAGGCCGAGCGCCGCTGCCAGCATTCCCAGCACATAGAGCGTCACGCCCACACCGTTATACCACGGCGCATATTTCGCCGGATCACGCAGCAGCTTGGGCATCGCGGCGATCTGCGCGGCGAGCACGCCGGTGACCACCACGGCCGAAATGGCATGGCCCCACACCGCCAGCAGCGCGATCACCACCACCTGCGCGGCGGCCATGGTGAAGCAGGCAAGCCTCGCGGCGCGGCTCACCCCGAGCACCACTGGCAGCGAGGTGAGACCGGTCTGGCGGTCGCCTTCCACTGCCTTGAAGTCATTGAGCACCATGATCCCGTGCGCGCCCAGCGAATAGAGCACCAGCACCGCGATCACTTCAGCAGAAGGCATCGCGCCAAGCATCACGGCAGCGCCGGTGAACCAGCTCAGCCCCTCATAGGTCAGCCCGCACACCAGCGGGCCGAGCCAGCCATTAGCCTTGAAGCGCAGCGGCGGAGCGGAATAGGCCCAGGCGAAAGCGAGGCCCACAAGGCCTGCGACAAACACGACCGGTCCGAGCAGCCAGGCGACGCTCGCCGATATCAGGCTCGCGATAATCGCGATATAGAGCCCCCAGCGGCCCGGGATCCTCCCCGAGGGGATCGGGCGGTGGGGTTCGTTGATGGCATCGACATGGCGGTCGAACCAGTCGTTGACCGCCTGGGATGTGCCGCAAACCAGCGGCCCGGCGAGCAGCACGCCGCCTGCAACGAACCACCAGCGCCCCTCCAGCCCCGCGCCCGAAGACACCGCGCCGCACATGAAGGCCCACATCGGCGGGAACCAGGTGATGGGTTTGAGCAGCTCGAGCACGTCAGCCGGTCTCGGCGCGCGGCCGGGACGCGATGCCGGGGTGGGCACGGTGCGAGTCGAAGGTACCGAGTGCTCCATGATGCGAGGCTATGCCTGACAAGCAAGAGCGTCAAATTATTTTGACACATTGAGTCGGGCAAATGCCGCTTTTCGCGTTCAAAATCGTAAACGCTGCCTTGGGGTGTCATGTCGGGACATGTTCGGCGAATTGACAGTTGGACAATTGGGCCGCGCCTGCGCCCCTGTTCGCATGGCCGGTTTGAAGGCCGGTCATGCGCAGGTTGTCGGCGGTTTGTTGCCATGTGGTCGCGCGCCGGAGGGCTGTTCGAAGGGGCGCTGAAGCAGCGATCCTTGCGGCGCTGGGAAGCCCTGCACGGGCCGGTATTCTACTCGCTGTCGCCCGCCAGATTGCCGAGCCCGTAGCGGTGGAGCTTGGAATAGAGGCTCTGGCGCGACAGGCCGAGGATCTCGGCCGCCGAGGCGCGGTTGTCCGAGGTGTAGCTCAACGCCGCCTCGATGCAGAGCCGCTCGATCAGGTCGGTGCTCTCGCGGACGATGTCTTTCAGGGACATGCGCCCGACCAGTTCGGTGAGCTGCTCGACCGAGCGCGGCAAGTCCTGCTGGCCTGGCGGCAGATCGCGCAAGCGGCGGCCCACGGGGCGGATCACAAAGGCGTAATAGCCATCCTCGCCCGAGGTACGAACCGCAGACAATTCAACAGGTTCGCCTTCGATATCGTGGCCGACCCGCAACACGGTCGCGACATTGCGTGCGGCGCCGTGCTGATCGATCTGGCCTTCGATGAGGTCGAGATCGATCCCCGGCCGACCGATCGATTCCGACAGGTGCCGCCCGCGCAGCTGATCGACGCTCGCCGCCTGGAGCATCTCGACGAAGGCGGCGTTGGCGGTGACGATTTCGAGGTTGCTGTCGGCCACCACGAAGGCGTCGGGCATCTGGTCGACCAGCGCGAGAACGGGGGAGAAATCGCCCGCGGGACGATCGGTCGCGGGCACCAGACGCACCAGCAGGAACTGGCCGCGATCCTGCGTGAAGCCGTTGACGCTCGCCATCACCTCGCGCTGGCCGCGCGCAATGCGGATGCGCGCGGGGCTGACCGTATCGGAGACCAGCGCCGCGCCGACCAGCGCCTGCAGCGCCTCCTGCGCGCTCTTGTCGATGAAGGTCGCAAGCTTCTTGCCCGGCAGCCCGCCGGGACGCGCGCCGACCAGCGTGTGCGCGGAAGGGTTCGCCTCGCGGATGCGCAGCGTGCCGGCCTCGACGATCATCACCGGCTCGGTCGAACGCTCGAACAGCATGCGGTAGCGCGCCTCGAGCTGGCGCATCCTGAGGTAGTCGCGCTCGAGCGATTGCTGGACCTGAAGCAGGCGCTGCTGGAGCTTGCC
>NZ_JAMNXL010000168.1 GCF_023653175.1 Erythrobacter sp.
CCTATGCCTTCGAGGTTCATGCCGGCTTCTACGGCGCCATGGGTGTGGCGGCGCGCTACCCCTTCTGGGACCGCGCGGTCGCCGAATTCTGTCTCGGCCTGCCGGCCAGCGAGAAATTGTCGCGCGGCTGGTCGCGGCTGGTGCTGCGACGGGCGATGGCAGGCGTGGTGCCTGCGAGCGTGCTGGCCCGGCGCGACAAGCTCGACTTCACCGTCCACCTCGCGCGCGGGCTGGTGCGGCATCACCACGAGCAGGTGATGGACCTTGTCGCCAGCGCCGCGAGCCCGCTTGCCCCCCATGTCGACCTTGCGCTCGCCTCCAGCCTCTATGCGAAGATCGCCGCCGATCCCGATGCCGCATCGGGCCGCGCAGTGCAGATGATCTGGCGCGCGGTATCGCTGGGGATCTGGCTCGAGAGCGGCTGCCTCGCGGCGCAGCGCGAGCGCGAGGTTGCGGCATGAGCGAGCCACGCACGGCGCCCTGCAGCTACAGCGCCTTCGGTCTCACTATCTCGAGCGACCTTTTCCTCCCCGAACTGCGTGCGACAGAACCAGCAGGCGCGCCCGATCTCGTCATCCGCTGCGTCGATACGGGGCGCGCCTTTCCCGAACCGGAGGAAGACGGCACCTTCCATTTCGGCGACGATGCCTGCTTCCTGCTCTACCCGCAAATCGGCGCCTTCCGCATCGCCGCGCCCTCGCTGATCGAGGTCGAACCGCGCCCCGGGGTCGATCCGGCGCTCATTGCCTTCCCGCTGCTCGGGCCGGTGATGGCGCTGCTGCTGCAGATGCGCGGCGCCTTCCTGCTCCACGGCAGCGCGCTGGCCGCGGCGGAGGGCGGCCGCGCCTTTGCCTTCCTTGGTGATAAGGGTGCGGGCAAATCGACCACCGCGGCGGCCTTCCTTCGCGCAGGCTACGGGCTGCTGACCGACGATATCATCGCGATCGAAGGGCTGGCGCATGGCCCCGGCCGGATCGCGCCCGCCTTCCCGCAAGTCAAGCTCGCGCCTGCCGCCTCGGCCGCGCTCGCCGGAGCCGATCTCGCTGCACGCCCCGAGGTGCCATTGGTGCGGGACAAGCGCCGCTTTCTGGTGGGCTCAGGCTTTGCCGGAATGGCGCTGGTGCCGGGCAACTTCTACCTCCTCGCCCGCGGCCCCGCACTGGCGCTGCGCCTTCTCACGCCCACAGAGCGCATGAAAGCCTTCATGCGCTTCTCCTACGGCACCCGCTTCGGCCCTGCAGCGATCACCCCGCGCTTCGCTGCGGCCCATGCGATGGGTTGCACAGCACTCGCCAGCCAGGCGCGCGCGGCCATCCTGACCGTGCCAGAGGACCTCGCGGCGCTGGATGCGCTGGTCGATTTCGTTTCCGCCGATCTTGCCGAGAGTCCCGAGGGCGCACTGCGCACGAGCGCCCCCTGCCTCGCCGCCGCAACGGTGCACGAGCCATGACGGAACGCGGCGGGATTGCCGAATTCGTGCGCTTTGTCGCCGCCGCCAGCGGCCCGCGCTTTGCCATTGCGCTCGCCCTGCTGGTGCTCGGCGGGCTGACCGAGGGCGTCTCGATACTGCTCGTCATCCCGCTTCTCTCGCTGGCGTCGGGGGATGCGGCTGCGGGGCTGCCGCTGCCGGACTTGGTGCCGGGCGGGCTGACGCTCAGCCTACCGCTCGCGCTGGCCGGGCTGGTCGCGCTGGTGGCGCTGCACGGCCTGTTCACGCGGGCCAAGAACATCTACCTCGCCGACCTCCTGTTCACCCTCCTCAATCGCCTGCGACTCGATCTGTTCGCCAGCATCGGCGCCTTGCGCTGGGATGCGCTTGCGCGCCGCCGTCCGGCCGATCTCCACCACCTGCTGACCGGCGATGTCGAGCGCGTCTACACCGCCGCGATGGCGGTAATGATGCTGCTCCAGACGGCGATCCTGCTGACAATCTACCTCGTGGTCGCATGGATCATCTCGCCGGTGATGATGCTGGTCGCAGGCGGGATGGGGCTGGCGATCCTCGCGCTGCTGGCCCCCTTGCGGGCCCGCGCGAGCGCCTTCGGGCGCGAGCGAACCGCCAACAAGCGCGACCAGTACCGCACCGTCTCGGAATATCTGGGCGGGCTCAAGACAGCCAAGATCCACGGAGCGGAAGGCGCTTACCGCGCGCGGCTGGCGGCCAATCTCGACAAGGTGCATGCCGAGGCGGTGGGCTATATGCGCCTAACCTCACTGGGGGCTATCCTCGCCCAGCTGGTGAGCGCGCTGGCGGTGGCGGGGCTGGTCTACGCGGGCGTTGTCCTGATCGGCATGGCGCTGCCGCAGCTGGTCGCCTTCCTCCTCCTCCTGATGCGCATCGCCCCGCGCTTCACCGCCTTGCAGACGAACCTCCAGCAGCTCCTCGCAGAGGTCACCGTGTTCGGCGAGATCCAGCGTTTCCGCGCCGAGTGCGCCGCCGAGGCCGAGCCGCCGCCTCCCCCGCAGCTCGCCCTGCCGCCCCGCCTTGCCGAGGCGATCCGCGTCACCGGCGTGCGCTATGCCTATGCCGGCGGCGATGCGCGGCCGGCGATCGAGAACCTCGATCTCGTCATCCCCGCCCGCCGCATCACCGCGCTGGTCGGCCCATCGGGGAGCGGCAAGAGCACCACCGCCGATCTGGTATGCGGGCTGCTGAGCCCGCAGTCGGGCACGATCCACATCGACGCCAGCCCCCTTACCCCCGAGACCGCGCGGCTGTGGCGCCGCGCCATTGCCTACGTCCCGCAGGAGCATTTTCTCGTCCCCGGCACCATCGCCGCCAACTTGCGCCTTGCGCGGAGCGAGGCCAACGAGGCCGAGTTATGGACAGCTCTGGAGGGCGCGGGCGCGGCGGAATTCGTCAGCGCGCTGCCCGAGGGGCTCGCCACCGTGCTCGGCGAGAACGGCAGCCGCCTCTCCGGCGGCCAGCGCCAGCGCATCGCGCTCGCCCGCGCGCTGGTGATGCAGCCGCAGCTGCTGGTGCTCGACGAGGCGACCAGCGCGCTCGACTGGGAGAGCCAGGCCGCTTTCGCCCGCACCATCGCCGCCCTGCGCGGCCGCACCACCGTGCTGGTGATCGCCCACCGCCTGTCGATGGTCGCCGCCGCCGATCATGTCATCGCGCTCAATGCCGGGCGCGTGGTCGAAGTCGGCGGTTTTGCCGATCTGTCGCGTGGGCACGGCCCGGTCGCGCGTCTGGTCGCCGCCGAGCGCAGCGAGCTGCCAGCCCAACCTTAACCCATGTAGATGCGTGCGCGGCGGCGGAAGGCGAGGCGGGTGTCAACCAGGAGGGGATCCCATGCGCCGCACCATTATCGACCCGGGCACTGTTTCGCGCCTCGTCAGCCTTGCCGCCCTGCTCCTCGCGGGCACGGCCGCCCACGCCCAGAGCGCCGCGAACACCGCGTCGGACACCGCCCCGGCACCGGTGCCCCCACCGCCCCCGCCCACGCTCACGCCCTTGCAGCGCACACCCGAGGAATACGAACCCGTCGGCGGGCGGATCGGCAGCTTCTTTATATATCCCACCGTGGAAGCGCGGATCGCGTATGACGACAACATCCTCGCCCTTCCCGACGACGGCGAGGGCGATGTCGAGCTCACGCTGAGGGGCGCCGTGCGCCTCGCCTCGCGCTGGCAGCGCCACCGTCTCGAGGCCGACGCCTATATCCAGCAGAACTTTCACGGCGAGTTCAGCACCGAGGACGTGATGGAGGGCGGCGCCCGGGCGCAAGGGCGGCTCGACATCAGCCGCGACACTTCCGCGCGGCTGGTCGCCTCGCTCGACTCGCTCGCCGAGGACCGCGCCAACATTACCAGCGCCGGCCAGGCGCGCCGCCCGACGCGCTTCCGCCGCGCCGACACGCTGTTCAGCCTCGCACACCAGATGGGCCGCCTCCAACTGATCGGCGACGCGCAGGCGGTGGTGCTCGATTTCGACGATGCCGAGAACCGCGACGGCACCATCGTCGAGCAGGATTTCCGGGATTCGGTCTATCTGCGCGGCGCGCTGACCGCGTCGCTCGAGGTCTCGCCGCGGGTCTCGGCGCTGGTGCGCGGGCAAGTCGACCGCCTCACTTACTCGGGCAACCCGGCCATCCCCGACCCCTTCGACCGCGACACCACCGGCTATGCGCTGGAGGCGGGTGCCAAGCTCGAACTCTCGAGCCTGCTGTTCGGCGAGATCCGCGTCGGCGTCCTCCACCGCGCGGTCGACGATCCGGCGGCGGAGGGCCTCACCGGCCTATCCTTCGGCGCGAACCTCACCTGGGCAGTGACCCCGCTCACCGCGCTGCGCCTGTTCGCCGACCGTCAGGTCGAGGAAGGCGGCTCGCAGCTGGTCAGCGGCAATATCCGCAGCCAGGCGCGGATCGAGGTCGAGCACGAATTGCTGCGCAACGTGATCCTCGAAGCGCGCGGCGGCTTTGCGCGGATCGAGACCATCGGCCAGATCGACACCTCGGCCGACGAATACACGCTGATGGCGGGCGCGACGTGGAAGCTCAACCGCACCCTGCGCCTGTTCGCCCGCGCTGACCGCTTCCAGCGCTTTGCCGACGACGCCTTCTTCCGCGAGTTCACCCGCAACCGGATGAGCGTGGGGGTCAGGCTGGCGTTCTAGGAAGCGTCGCGACCGCGTGCATGATGGTGAGTTCGATTGCGACGAACAGGCAGGCGGACCACAGGAAGCCCACCTCCTCTCCGATCATGCCGGCCAGCAGCACCAGCGGGGGCCACCCGCAAAGCAGCACCGCGCGCAGCCAGAGCACGGCGGGCGATCCGCAGCGGCGGCCGAACAGGCCCCACTCGGGATCGCGGAACCTGATGCTTCGTCCGGGCCAGGGAGCATCGCCCTGCATCTCGCGGTTGATCGTTTCGATACCGCGCCCGTTGGTCCGGCTCAGCAACATCCGGACAAACAGCACCGTCCCCGCCCCGCCGACGATCCATGTGACGGGGACCACCGCCGGGCGCAGGGCTGCGAATGCGAGGCTGGCAAGAGCGAAAACACCTCCCGAAGCGGCAATCACAAAGCAGGCGGCGCGCAAGTGACGGTCCATCGTCGGCGACATTATCAGCTCGGCGTTCGGGCACAAACAGGTTTGGCCGAAGGCGCAGAGCCTTAGTCGACGTAGTAGCCGGCAAACTTGTCCCTGTAGGAATAGACGTCCTGCTGCCCCGTGCTGCCATATTGGCGCACGTCGACGCGGGTCAGCGCCACCCCCGCCAGTGCCGCGTCAGCCGCCAGCAGCAGGTCGGCGGCGGTCTCGGCGGCCTTGATCGAGGTGTCGCGCCAGCGTGCGAGCATCAGCGTGCAGTCCGCTCCGGCGGCGATCAGCCGCGTCTCGGCCACACCCAGCACCGGCGCCGTATCGATCACCGCCACCTCGAACTGCAGCGCCAGCTCGGCGAGCATCTCGGTGAGCGGCACGGTAACGAACAGCTCGCGCCCGCCTGCCTCTTCACGGCGCGAGCCGAGCACCGCCAGCCCCGTCGCTTCCTCCACCGCCAACGCGCGGGCGAGCGGTGTCTCGCGGCGCAGGTATTCGCCGAAACCGTCCCAGCCTTCGGGCAGGAGCGCGGTGCTGACCGCATGGCGGCGCGCGTCGCAATCGACGAGTACAGTGCGCACCCCCGCATCCGCGAGCATTCGTGCAAGGCAGATCGCGGTGGTCGACTTGCCCTCGCGCGGGAGGGCGGAAGTCACCGCGATGCTGCGCGGCGCGCCTCCCGGCTGGAGCAGCAGCGCATTCTTCAAGGCGCGCACGCTCTCGGTGAACTGCGACTGCGGGTGTTCGAGCAGGTAGTCCTGCGGCACCTCGCCCTTCGCCCGGCGGGTGGTGCTGGAAAGCTCGGGCACGGCGCCGAGATAGGCGAGCCCGAGACGCTTCTCGACATCGGCGCGGGTGCGGATGCGCGCGTCGAGGTATTCCGCCGCCGCAATCGCTCCGAAGCCGAGGATCAGCGCCAGCGTCACGGCCGCTGCCGCCGCCAGCGGATAGCTCGGCGAGGAGGGCAGCACCGGCACGCGCGCCAGAGTCTCGATCGATGCGTCGGGGCGAATCAGCCCGGACTGCGCTTCGACATCCTGCGCCCGGGCTAGGAAGGTGTCGTAGATCTGCCGCGCGGCCTTGGCATCGCGTTCGAGCTGGAGGTAGCCCGCCTGCGCTGCGCTGTTCGCCGCTAGCGAGCCGCGCGCGCGGCCCTGGCTCCCCTCAAGCGAGACGACCCGCGAGCGAGCAGCCTGCACGTCGGCCTCGAGCGAGGCCAGCACCCGGTTGATCTGCTGCTCGATCTGCTGGCGGATATCGACCAGTTCGCCCTGCGCGCGGCGCAGTTCGGGATGCTGCGGCCCCAAGCGCTCGCCGAGCCGCGCGACTTCGCCGGTCAGTTCGGCCTCGCGGGCGCGCAGCTGCGAGATGGTGGCCGAGTTGAGCGCCGCGGGCACGTCCGCCCCGCCGCCGCTGCGCCCGCCGACACGGGTCCGCGCAGCGGCCAGCTGGCCTTCCTTCTCGGCCAGAGCGGCGCGCGCGGCCGAAATCTCCTGATTGAGCACCGAGACTTCCTGCTCGGCCATCGTCGCGCCCTCGGCGCTCATCAGCCCGTTGCGGATCATGTAGCTCTGGAGCGCGGAATCGGCCTCGGCGGCGTTGCGGCGCAGCTCGACAAGGCGGGTCTGCAGGAACTCCTGCGCGCCTTCCGAGGTGCTCGATTTCATCTCCTGCTGCTGGGCGAGATACTGGCGCGCATATTCATTGGCGAGCGCGGCGGCGAGCTTGGGGCTTTCCGCTGTCGCGGTGATGTCGATGAGGTAGGTGAGCCCGGAGCGCCGGATGTCCATGCGCGCCAGCACTGCCCCTGCAAGCGGGTGGGTGCCGGGCTCCGGCGCCCCCACCCCTGCCGCGTCGGCCGACCGAGCAGCAGAAGAGGCGCGGGCGAATTCGGGCCACGTCTCGAGCTTCAGCGCCTCGGCCACCCGGCCTGCGAGCCGGCGCGAGGAGAGAATCTCGACCTCGGTGTCGATCACGTTGGTTTCGCTTTCCCGCTTCGGGGCGACCGGATCGCTGGTCAGCACTTCGGGCTGGCTGAGCTCGATCAGAACGCTGGCCGAGGCGGAGTAGAGCTCCGGGCGGCTCAGGGTGTAGGCGGCGACCAGCCCGATCACAGCGGCGACGACCGCGAGGAACAGCCACAGGCGGCGGCGGAAGACGAGCCACAGCAGGCCGGGATCGGGGAGGAAGGGCGCGGCTCCACCGCCGCCGCCACCGCCGCTCCCGCCATTCCCGCCATTCCCGCTCGCTCCACCGCCCGCGGTGCCGCCTCCACCGCCGCCATCCTGCGCGCGCTGCAACAGAGGCAGATCGGCGCGCGGGGCGGCGCGGGTCGGGGCTTGGGGATCGACGGTTTCGTGAACCAGGCGGTCTGCTCTCGTCGCCAAGGGCGTCTCCTGTCCGGTGCCGGGCACACTGCCGGGCTATCCGTGCGATCGAGTGCCCGTGCTCGGCCCGCGCGGCTATAACCTGTTTTGCCATCCCGTCTTGGTGCCGGTCCTACCCGCGTGCGCCAAAGGCCCCGGCGTGCCCGCCACCCGGGGAAGGAGGACCACGCATCATGCCGAGCCGGATCGCCTATCTCGTCCACGACCTCGGCGATGCCGCCGTCGCCCGGCGCGTGAAGGGCTTGCAGGCGGGCGGCGCCGAAGTGATGCTGGCAGGGTTCCACCGCCGCGCTGCGCTGTCCAGCCTTGCCGGTGCGCCTGCGCTGCCGCTCGGGCGAAGCCATGACGGGCGGCTCGCAGGC
>NZ_JAMNXL010000169.1 GCF_023653175.1 Erythrobacter sp.
AATATGGCAATGCCGAGATCACCATGCCGCGCCGCGCGGTGCTGTCCTCGCAGGAAGACGGTGGCTGGAGCCTCGCGCCGACTCAGATCGGCTTCGGCGGCGGCTTCGCGATTGCCGAGGGCAGCTTCGGCGGCGGTGCCACGGCCTTGAACCTGCAATTGTCCAAAATGCCGCTGCGGCTGCTCGACTTGGCGGGCGCGGACCTCGGCCTTGGCGGGCGGCTGACCGGGATCATCGACTACCGCCAGACGGGCCGCGAGGCACCGACGGCGCGCGCGCGCGGGCGGATCGAGCGCTTCAGCCGCGCCGGACTGGTGCTCTCTTCCAAGCCCGTAAATGTCCTCGCCGTGGTCGACCTGCGCGCTGACCGCCTGACCGCCGCCGCGCGCCTGTTCGAGGGCGAGGAGCGGCGCGGCGACATCTCGCTGGCGGTCCTCGACCTTGCCCCCGACGGCGCGCTGGCTGACCGGGTGATGCGCGGTCGCCTCGGCGCGCGGCTTGCCTTCGACGGGGCGGCCGAGACCCTGTGGCGCCTCGCCGCGGTCGAGGCCTTCGATCTGGCCGGCCCGGTGCGGATCGACGCGCGCGCGACCGGTACACTCGCCGATCCGCGCATCACCGGCAATGTCGCGAGCGATGATCTGACCGTGCAGAGCGCGCTCACCGGCACCCGCATTTCCGCGGTCAAGGCGCGCGGGCGGTTTGCCGGATCGCGGCTCGAACTGGCGAGCTTCGCCGGGCAGACCGTCGGCGGCGGCACGGTGAGCGGCAGCGGCACGATCGATCTGGCGCAGATGAGCCGCGCGCGCGGGCCGGTGCTCGATCTGCGTGCGGCGGTAAGGAATGCGCGGCTGCTCGATGCCAACGGGCTCGAGGCGACCATCACCGGCCCCTTGCGGATCGTCTCGAACGGTATCGGCGGCACCATCGCCGGCCGCGTGACGGTCGACCGCGCGCGATGGGCGCTGGGCAACGCCGCCGAGGACCGCGCCCTGCCGCGCATCGCCACCCGCGAGATCAATGGCGAGGACGGGCGCGCGCGGGCGCAGGCCTCGGGCCGCGATGCCTCATGGCGCTATCTCGTCAACGCCTCGGCTCCGGGGCGCGTCGCGGTCGAGGGGCTGGGGCTGGAGAGCGAGTGGGGCATCGACATCGCGCTGCGCGGCACGGTCGCCGATCCGCGCATCGGCGGCACCGCGCGGCTGGTGCGCGGCGACTACACCTTCGCCGGCACCCGCTTCGAGCTCACCCGCGGGCGCATCCTGTTCGATGTCAACGAGGCGATCAACCCGCGGCTCGATATCCTCGCCGAGACCGCCAAGAACGGCACCAATGTCGATATCGCGATCACCGGCAACGCCCAGGCGCCGAGCATCGCCTTCTCGAGCGATCCCTCGCTGCCCGAGGAGGAGATTCTCGCGCGGCTGCTGTTCGGCGGGTCGGTCACATCCCTGTCGGCTACCGATGCGGTGCAGCTGGCGGCAGCGCTGGCGGCGCTGCAGGGCGGGGGCGGGGGACTCGACCCGATCGGGAGCTTGCGGCGCACGATCGGGCTCGACCAGCTGCGCATCGTCAGCGCCGACCCGCTGACCGGGCGGCAGACGGGGATCGCGATCGGCAAGAACATCACCCGGCAGATCTATGTCGAACTGGTCACCGACGGACGCGGCTACAGCGCGACGCAGGTCGAATACCGCATCACCAGCTGGCTGGCGCTGCTCGGCACGGTGTCGACCATCGGGCGCGATTCGGTGCTGGTGCAGGTGAGCCGGGATTATTGAGGATATCGCGCGCCGACCAGCGTGCGCGATCAACCTTCACTCATATACAATTCCGCCTCAGCCGCGCGGCGTCTGACGAGCCCCTGCAGCACCCGCCCGCCGGCCCGCGTCCAGCGCGAGAATTCATGCGCGGCGCCCGCATGATCGCCCGCGATGTGCTTCTTGGTCAGCGTCGCGGTGCCGATCGCCCCGGTGTTGTAGTGGAAGCTGACCATCGCATCGAACTGGCTCTGGGTGGTCGGTGCGGGCCCGATCGCTTCGGCGACATCGGCGGCATAGCGGACGAGGTCTGCAGCAAGGCGTGCATCGCACTGCGCCTGCGTCCAGCGCGTGCCGGGGCCGATCCTGGAGCCGTCGAAGTGGTCGCGGCCGGTGGCGCCCCAGCCGATGGTCCACGGATCGTCCCCCGTGCCGGGGTCGGGATAGGCCTCGACCGTCCCGTCGCCGCGCAGCCGCGCGCAGCCCTCGAAGCGCTTGATCAGCGTGATTCCCGCCGCGCCGACGTGGCGGTTGGAGGGAAGGGGCTGATTGGCGGGCATGGACACAAGCCGCCGCAGATAGGCGAGCATCTTGGTCGAGTGCGGGGTGGACATCGGGAGCCTCCTCAAATGCGTGAGGCCCGGCGATTCAGCACGTTTTGCGCGAGTAGGAAAATGGTTTCGAGCAGATGCAGCGCCCAGACTGCGCGCGCTGGCGGCAGGGGGTGACAAGAGCTCTTGACTGACAAGAGTTCTTGTCTGTAAAGAGGTCTTGTCAGGCAGCGGGGCGATTCGGATCGCGATGCACCCCGGGGCCGGAACGCATATCATCACCTTGAAGTCGGAATTGAACGTGGAAAATCGTCTGAAACACTACCGCGATGTGAAGGGTTGGAGCCAGGGCGAGCTTGCCCGGCGGCTCGGCGTGTCACGGCAGACGATCAACGCGGTCGAGACCGACAAGTACGATCCCTCGCTCCCCCTGGCGCTGCGCATGGCGCGCCTGTTCGGGGTGACGGTGCCGGATCTGTTCATCGATCACTGGGAGCCTGTAGAATGATGACCGAGGAAAAATCCCCCGCCACCCCTCGCCCCGAAACTCCGAAATGGGTCAGGAAGATCCTCTTCCCGGCGCTGGCCGGCGGCGTGGTCGGCTATGGCGCTGCTGCCGCAGCGCTGCATTTGATCGGTCTTGAGCCGGTCGGCGGGCTCGGCAAGTCCCCCACCATCGCCACGCTGGTCGGGGTGCTCTATATCGTCATCGGCCTTGCTGTCGGCCTCGGCACGTTGAGCCCCAGGGTCGGCGCACGTTTCCTCAATGTCGAGGACGCCGACGAATTGCGCGAGCTGAAGAAGGTGCTGACCAGCTCGGGTTCGGCGATGGTGCTGTGGGGCGTGGGGCTCATCGGCCTCGCGCTGGCCGCTCCCGATGGCCCTGTGCCGCAGGCCGCGGCGCTGGCGCTGGGCGCGGGCGGGCTGGTGATCGGCACGCTGCTTGCGATCCCTTCCTATCGCCTGAGCGACGAGCTGATGCGCGCGGTCAACCTTGAAGCGGGCGCGATCAGCTATGGCCTGATGCTGCTGTTTGCGGGCGGATGGGCGATGCTCGCGCACCTTCGCTATGTCGCCGCGCCTGCGCCCCTCGATCTGCTGACGCTGTTCTATGTCGTTGTGCTGCTGGCGAGCTTCATCGCCACCGGCCGGCGCGGGATGCTGACGCCGCGCTGATCCGGCCGCACGGCGCAAGAGAAAGGGGGCGCCCGCCGGCTGGCGGGCGCCCCCCTTTTTTGTTGCGGCCCGAGCCGGTGATCAGAAGCGGTAGGTCGCGGTGCCTCGCACCACCTGCGCTTCGGCCGTGTCGCGCCCGATGGTGGTGTCGCCACCGACGCTGATCGTGAACGGCCCATTGCCGAAGGTTGCGGCGAGGCCGAGTTCGACCCAGGTCTGATCCGCCGTTTCGAGCGCGAAGCCTGCGTTGGGCCCGATCCCGGTCGCGAAGTTGGCGCCGAGCAGCGACGGGCCGTCCTCGAACTCCCACACCAGCTGCGCGTTGGCGTTGATCGTGACGGTCTTGCCAGCCTTCTCGTAATCGACGCCGAACCGCGCCTGGCTGCTGGTGTAGTTCTCGCGTGCGATGCCGAGCGCCAGCGTGCCGCCGGTCTCGCGTACGGTGGTCAGATCGACGCTGGCATAGCGCGCCTCGAGCCCGGGCGAGATGGTGCCGAAGCTGGTGGCAAGGTCATAGGAGATGCCGAGCGCGCCCGACACCAACAGGTCATCGGACTTCGAGGCCAGCGTCTGGGTCGTGCCGAGGAAGCCGACGGTGCGCTGCGTGTCGAAGCCCATGCTGCCGAGCGACAATTGCCCGTCGATCACCAGCCCGCCCGAGAGGGCGTGGCGCAGGTAGAGCGATGCAGCGTAGGTGTCGTTCTCGACCAGCTGGCCCAGCGGCACGTCGGCTTCGAGCGAGCTGTAGAAGCCTGACAGGCCGACCAGCGTGCTGTCGCCCGGATAGAACTCGATCCCGCCGGCGATGTAGTAGCCGTCGAAATCGGTCTGGGCGGTAAAGCTCGGCAGGCTGCCGGCATCGCCGGTGATGTAGCCGCCGGTCAGGAAGATGCCCAGGTTCTCGGGCAGGTTGCCCTCGGTGGTGACAGTATCCTCGGCCCCGTCCTGCAGCGCCATGACCTCGGCCCCGATCGGCTGGCTGGCCGGCGAGAAGCTGAGCTGTGCGAGTTCCAGCGGGCGTCCGGTTACGGCAATCTTGCCCCCGGAGTTGCTCTTGTCCGCGGTGCGCAGGCGGATGTCGTTGATGTTCTGGATGGTGTTGATGGTCTGGCCCGACAGCGTGCGCACCGCCTGCTCGTTCACCGGGGCGAGCCCGACGAAGGTGCTGCGGATCGTGTCGGTCGATGCGAAGTCGAGCGCGTAGAGACCGGAGAGTGCCGCGTTCGAACGGTTCTGGTCGAACAGCTGCGCATAGGCGCTCTGCACCGGATTGTTGCGGTCGATCACCGTGCTGTAGCTCGCCGCGGTGATCTGCAGCAGCACCGCGTTGGGCTGGTAGGTGAACGACTGGCGCAGGATCGGCGAGATCGTGAGCGGGGCGAAGGTGCCGGTCACCCCGTTGGTGGCGGTGACAATGGAGAACTGGCGGCCGAGGCCGTTGACCTGTCCGGTGATGCCCCCGAGCGCCACGGTGCCGCCGACATTGGCCGAGCCGGTGACCGCGATCCGGTCAGCATTGGTGCCCGCGATGTCGATCATCGTCACCGTGCCCGATGCCAGGACGAGGTTGCCGGTGAAGTTCAGCGTGCCGATCGTGCCCATCGTGCCGGGCGAAATCGTGCCGGCGACGCTGGTGGTGAAGGGCGCGATGACCGTGCCGGTGCCCTGCAGCATCCCGGCCAGCAGCGCGAAGTCGCCTGCCGAGGAGAGCGTCCCGTTGAGGGTGATCGTGCCGCCCGCCTGGGTGACGTCGATCAGCGAGTTGAGCCGCGCGCCGGTGTTGATCGTCAGCCCGGCGGTGTTGCGCACGGTCAGGCGGTCGATCGTAACCGTGCTGCTCAGCGAGGTGGTGCCCGCATTGCTGAGCGTCACGTCGAAGTAGCGCGGCAGCACGCCCTGGAGGCGGTTGCCGGCCGTGTTGTTCGGCACGAAGTTGGTCGCGCCCGGCAGGCCGTTGGCGATGGTCGGTGCGGGCAGCGGTTGCGCAGCCGCCTGCGCCTCGGGCTGGGCGAGAGCGGGGTCGATCTGCGCCGTCGCAGGCTGGTTGGTCGCCGTGCCGTCGGGCGAGATGGTGGCAGTGCCCAGGTTGTTGTCGGTGGTGCCGATCGGGCCGGTGCCGGCGGTCACGGTTCCGGTTGCCAGATCGAGGCATTCGTTGAACGGGCTCAACTGGAAGCAGGCCTGGCCGAACTTGCCGGAGGTGCCGGTGTTCTGCTCACCGGTCTGGGTCGGCACGCCGTTGATCGGTTGGCCATTGGGCCCGAGGATGAAGTAGGCCGGATCCTGCAGCGATACCCAGCGGGTCGGGTCTTCCCAGTTGCCGTTGCCCGCATTGGCGCCGACATAGCGATAGGGATTGTTGGCCGCGATCCAGTCCCAGTAGAGATAGAGCGGCTGGTAGAAGCTGACCGTGCCGTAGCCGTTGGCGGGCTGGCCGTTGAAGAAGCGGGTGTATCCGCCCGAAAGCACGCCGATCACCAGCTGGCGGGTGAAGGCCTGGCTCAGGATCAGCGGGCCGCCCGAATCCCCGCCCGCCGTGGTGCCTTCATTGGGCAGGCCATTGTCGCGGAAGGCGTTGAAATCGAACCGGCTGGCACCGGCAGTGCCGCGCGCCGGATCGTCAAAATCGATGAAGTAGAGGTTCTGGATGAGGTTCGCGCTCGCACCGGGGCCGAACAGGAAGCCCTCGAAATCGGCGAGCGAGGCGAGTGCGCCCAGCCAGTTTTCGGCCACGCGGCGGCGGAAGTCGATCGGCTGGGTGCCGCTGGTGCCGGTGCCGTTGCCACCGTAGCCAGCCAGCGCCACCCGGTAACCGGTGCCGTTCGCAGCGGTGATCTGCCCGGGCGCCGGGAGCGGCGAGAGCAGGATCGACCAGGTCGGGATGCCGGCCGCCGGCGTGTCGAGCGCGGCGATGGCGACGTCGCCGTACAGGAATCCGCGCGACGCCGGTTCGAGCGAGAGCGGGTTATAGGCGACCGCATCGACGTTGAAGAACGCCTGGGCCGTATTGGTCTGATACCGGCCTGTCGCGTTCGGGCCGGTCCCGAACAGCCAGCGCACCAGTTCGTCGGTCTGCCCGGGGGCGTTGGCGCGCAGGTTGGTCTCGAACCCGAAGCCGATTGCGGTGCCGCCCGAATTGGCACCGTAGGCGGTTGCCGCGCGGGTGTTGACGCAGTGCGCGGCGAACAGGACGGTGCGCGGGTTGATGAGCGAGCCGGTGCACAGCCCCACCCCGCCGCCACCATTGTCGACGATCATCTGCGCGACGCCGGTGATGTTGACCGGATCGCGCGCGGTGGTCGACGTGCCGGGCACGGCGATGAGAATGCTGGGGTCAAGCTCGACCGCATCGGGGCGCACGAACGCCTGCTGATGGTAGGTGAACACGTCCTGGCGCTGCGCGGCGAGTTCGGCCGCTTCGGCGAGCAGCCGGGTGGTCTGATCTTCCTCGCTCGTGTGCGGTTCCGGCTCGACGGCAATCAGGCGGCCGGGCGTGGCGGTTTCGTTCGGAGCCGTGGCGTGGGCCGGGGCGGCGACGGCGGCGATCGAGAGTGCGGCAAGGGCCGTGCCCGCCAGGAACTGGCGGCGCGGGGCGGACAACGTCTTCATGGGCGTTCTCTCCAATGGGATTCGGTCGCGGGATCGACCGGATTGGCGCATCCTAAGACCGCTTAAGCGTTTCCGACAATTGGGCTTTGGCGACCATCCCTGCAAATGTGTCGCACTGTTGCACAAATGCGTCAACGCATCGCAAGGAATAACGAATATCCCATATACAGCGCCACCAGCAGCCCGCCCTCGCGCCGCGACAGCCGCCATCCCGAGCGCAGCTGCACCAGCAGCAATGCGGTGACGCCGAGCATCACCCAGATGTCGGCAGCAGCGATCTCTATCGGCACTTCGATCGGCCTGATCACCGCGGTGATTCCGAGAATGCCGAGGATATTGTATATATTGGAGCCCACCACATTGCCCAGCGCCACATCCGCGTGCTTGCGCAGCACCGCCACGATGCAGGCGATGAGCTCGGGCAGGCTGGTGCCGATCGCGACCACGGTGAGGCCGATGACGCTCTCGGAAACCCCCGCCGCGCTCGCCAGCACCACCGCGCCCTCGACCAGCCAGCCGGCACCGAATATCGCCGCGGCGAGCCCTGCCAGGATCATCCCGCCGAGCACGAGCGGGCCGGTGTTCGGCGGCACGGGGCGGTCCTCGGCCTCTGCCTCGTGCCGCGCTGCCTCGGGGCAGGGGGCGGCGCTCTCCGAACGGTAGGCCCACCAGACAT
>NZ_JAMNXL010000170.1 GCF_023653175.1 Erythrobacter sp.
CGCTCCGCCGCCGCCGCCGCCCGCTCCCGAACCGGTTGTGGCCGCCCCGCCGCCTCCGCCGCCCCCGCCGCCTGCTCCGGCCCCGCGCCCGGCGCGCCCCGCCCCGGCCGGCGAGACCCCGCAGGAGCGGGTCAAGCGCCTGCAGCTCGAAGCCGAGGAAGAGCGCCTGCGCCTCGCCGAGGAAGCGCGCAAGCGCGAGGACGAGGAACGCCAGCGCGCCGACGAGGAAGAGCGTCGCCGCGTTGAAGAGAACCGCCGTGCGGAAGAAGCGGCGGAGCGCCAGCGCGCCGAAGCGGCCAGTGCGCCCGCCCAGCCCGAGGTCGCGCCCCCGGCCGAAGAACCTTCTGCCGCCGAGGAAGCGCCGGCCGCGCCTGCGACCGCCGCAGCCGCCGTTCCCGCTGCGCGCCGCTTCACGCCCGTCGAGCGCCCCGAACCCAAGCGTCCGGCCGCGTCCGAAGCCAAGCCCAAGAAGAAGGACGACAAGCGCGCCGTCCCTGTCGACGAGGGCAAGGACAACCGCCGCTCGGGCAAGCTCACCGTCACCCGTGCCCTCAACGAGGACGAAGGCCGCCGTGCGCGCAGCCTCGCCGCGCTGAAGCGCGCCCGCGAAAAGGAACGCCGCGGGCAGGGCGGGCCCAGCAAGCCGCGCGAAAAGCAGGTGCGCGACGTGGTCGTCCCCGAGGCGATCACCGTCAGCGAGCTTGCCAACCGCATGGCCGAAAAGGGCGCAGACCTGGTGAAGGCGCTGTTCAACCTGGGCATGATGGTGACGGTCAACCAGACCATCGACCAGGACACTGCCGAGTTGCTGGTCGAGGAATTCGGCCACAACATCACCCGCGTCTCGGCGAGCGATGTCGATATCGACAGCAGCGCGGATGCAGATCCGATCGAAACGCAGCTGCCGCGTCCGCCGGTGGTGACGATCATGGGCCATGTCGACCACGGCAAGACCAGCCTGCTCGATGCCTTGCGCGGCACCGATGTGGTGAAGGGCGAAGCCGGTGGTATTACCCAGCATATCGGCGCCTACCAGATCACCACCAAGGACAAGGCGAAGATCACCTTCCTCGACACGCCGGGCCACGCGGCCTTCACCGAGATGCGGATGCGCGGGGCGAATGTCACCGACATCGTCATTCTGGTGGTCGCGGGTGACGACGGGCTGATGCCGCAGACGATCGAGGCGATCAACCACACCAAGGCGGCCGGCGTGCCGATGATCGTGGCGATCACCAAGTCCGACAAGCCCGAGTTCAACCCGCAGAAGATACGCGAACGCCTGCTCGAACACGAAATCGTCGTCGAGGCGATGTCGGGCGATGTGCAGGACGTGGAAGTCTCGGCCAAGACCGGGGCAGGGCTCGACCAGCTGATCGAGGCGATTGGCCTCCAGGCCGAACTGCTCGAATTGAAGGCCCGCCCCGACCGCGACGCCGAGGCGACCGTGATCGAAGCGCAGCTGGACAAGGGCCGCGGGCCGGTCGCGACCGTGCTCGTTACCCGCGGGACGCTGAAGCGCGGCGACACTTTCGTGGTTGGCACGCAGAGCGGCAAGGTGCGTGCGATCGTCGACGACAAGGGCCAGCAGCTGAAAGAAGCCGGCCCCTCGATGCCGGTCGAAGTGCTCGGCCTTGGCGGGGTGCCGTCTGCGGGCGACAACCTCACCGTGGTCGAGAACGAGCAGCGCGCCCGCGAGGTCGCCAAGTATCGTCAGGAACTCGCGACCGAAAAGCGCACTGCGCTTGCGCCTACCAATTTCGACACGATGTTCGCAGGCCTCACCTCCAACGTCATCGAATTCCCGGTGGTGGTGAAGGCGGATGTGCAGGGCTCGGTCGAGGCGATCGTCAACGCGCTCCACAACCTCTCGAACGACGAGATCAAGGTGCGCGTGCTCAACGCGGGCGTGGGCGCGATCACCGAGAGCGACGTGCTGCTGGCGGGCGCATCCAAGGCGCCGATCATCGGCTTCAACGTGCGCCCCAATGCCAAGGCGCGCGAGCTGCTTAAGCGCGATAATGTGCGGATGATGTATTACGACGTCATCTATCACCTCACCGACGCCATCGCCAAGGAGATGGCGGGCGAGCTCGGGCCGGAGCGGATCGAAACCGTGGTCGGCCGCGCCGAGGTCAAGCAGGTCTTCCCGGCCGGCAAGAAGGACAAGGCGGCAGGTCTGCTGGTGCTGGAAGGCGCAATCCGCAAGGGGCTGTTCGCGCGTCTCACCCGTGCCGACGTCATCGTCTCGGCGACCAAGATCCAGTCGCTGCGGCGCTTCAAGGACGATGTCGACGAAGTGCGCGCAGGGCTGGAATGCGGCGTGGTGCTCGAGGATACCAACGACATCAAGCCGGGCGACAACCTCGAAGTCTTCTCGGTCGAGGAGCGTGAGCGGACCCTGTGAGCCTCCACGACAATCACTACCCCGACGATGCCGGGCAGTCGCCGCACACGGCGCTGCTCGGCAGCGAATTCGTCAGCTGGGACGAGGCCGCCCAGACCGTCACCATGCGCTTCACCGTCAAGCGCGAGGTCTGCACCTGGCGCGGCGGCGTGCAGGGCGGGCTGGTCGCGGGCTATCTCGATGACGTGATGGGCTATGCCTATGTCGCGGCGACGGGCGGGGCGATGGCGCCGCTCAATCTCGACATTTCCATGAGCCTCATCCGCCTGATCCCCGAGGGCGCGACCATCACGGCAAAGGGCCGGGTGGTGAAAGCGGGCCAGCGCGTGATCTTCCTCGAGGGCGAATTGTTCGCCGAGGACGGCACGCTCTACGCCCGCGCCACCTCCACCGCGATCCCGACCCCGCGCCCGACGCCGACCAGCACGGGGATGGGGTAGTGGCCAAGGCTCCCTTCACCGCCGAGCAGCAATCGGTCCGCGTCCTCAAGGTGGGCGAGCGGGTGCGGCATATCCTGTCGGAACTGCTCGCGCGCGGCGAGGTGCATGACGATGTGGTGAGCGCTTCGCACATCTCGGTCACCGAGGTCCGCATGACTCCTGACCTTCGCAACGCCACCGCCTACATCAAGCCGTTGCTGGGTGCGGGCGATGACGAGGTGGTGCACGCGCTCCGGCAGAACACCGCCTTCCTGCAGCGCGAGGTCGCCCAGCGGCTGGGCCTCAAATTCGCCCCCAAGCTCCGCTTCCGCAAGGACGAGAGCTTCGCCGAGGCCGACCGCATCGAAGCCCTGCTGCGCGACCCCAAGGTGGCGCGCGACCTGGATGACGAGGACGGGGCCGAGGACGGGGCAGAGTGAGACGCACGGGCACGCTCGCCTTGGCGATCGGCCTTGCCCTTCTGGGCGGACCTGCTCTCCCTGCCGACCCGCCACCTCGCGCGGCTCTGGCACAGGCCGCAAGCCAACAAGCTGACGTCTCGGCAAGCGAGGCGAGCGAGCCCGGCTATACTGGCGCGCTCGACGACGACTGTTCGCATGACGGCACCCGCAAGGATGGCCTCGAGGTCTTCATCGCCTATTGCCCCCGCGAGGCGCGCTCACCCGACGCGCAACTGCGGATCGTCCACCTTGGCGTGCGGCCGGAGGAGGATGATGGGCGCGAGGTCTTCTCGGATTATGTCTTCATCGAGGATGCCGATGGGCGCCGGATTGGGCCGATGCCGGGCCTCTCCGATGCCATGCCTTTCGCGCTCCAGTGGTCGCCGCGAGCTGGCCGGATTTTCGTCACCCACCACATCGGCTCCTTCATGGGAACGCCTGAGGTCTATGATGTGACCGCGAGCGGGGTTGTCCGGCAGGACGCCTTCAAGCTTGCCGCGGTCGACGCGGCGATCGCGGCCTTCCCCTGCCTTGCACGATATCGCGGCCTTGATCTTGCCACCGGCGGGATCGCGGGCTGGTCTGACGACGGGCGCTATCTCGCGTGGGTGCTCGAAACACGCACGGATATGTGTCTTTGGCCCGACCAAACGGGAGCGGTCCCTCCAGACCTGAGGGTCCAGCCGATGCTGATGATCTCGGACCTCGATACGGGCGCGATCGTGCCGGAATCTTTGCGTGTGCTGGCCAGCGATCAGGCAGAGGGCTTCAAGCTGCCCAGAGACGGCCCCTATCAGCGCATCACTCAGGGGCGCCCCTAGTTCAGCGCGGCAGCATCCGTGCCCTCAACGTAATGTCGACCTTGTTGCCTACGATCAGCTGGTAGGACTTCATCCCGAACGCCCGCCGGTCGATGGTGGTGGTGCCGGTGAAGCTCACCGGCTTGCCCGCGTTGCGCACCGGATCGGCATCGAAGGTCACGGCGAGCGTTGCAGGCTTGGTCACCCCGCGCGCTGTCAGCTCGCCCGACACAGTGCCCTTGGTCGCGCTCGCCAGTTTCAGCGAGCGGCCCTTGAAGCGGATCGTCGGGTATTTCTCCACCCAGAAGAACTTGTCGCCGCGCAAACGTGCGAGCGTGACGGAATCGGGCGCTTGAATCGCGGTCGCATCGAAGGTCACGTCGATCACCGCCTTCTCGGGCGCGCCGGGGACGATCGTTACTGCGCCCTCCATCCGCGGGAAGCGCGCGGTCTTGCTCGACAGGCCGAAGAAGGGCACCTTGGCCGAGACATTGCTCGCCGAGGCATCGAGCGTGTAGCGCTGCGGCGTGCTGGCGGTGTTGGCCAGCGCGAAGGCGGCCAGCAGCAGCAGCAGCAGGCGGGTGAGGGCGTGAGGGCTCGTCATACAATCTCCCATACGCATGACTTGCGCAAAAGGTTCACATCGCGCTCGCCCGTAGCGCGGCAAAGCGATAGGCAGCCGCGATGGCCAAGCTCTACTTCTACTACGCCAGCATGAATGCAGGCAAAAGCTCGCACCTGTTGCAGGCCGATTTCAATTATCGCGAGCGGGGCATGCGCACCATGCTGTGGACTGCCGCGCTCGACAGCCGTTCGGCCGGGATGGTGCGGAGCCGCATCGGGCTGGAGAGCGAGGCGCACCGCTTCGCCCCCGGCACCGATCTGTGGGCCGAGGTGAGCGCCGCCCACGGGAAAGCCAAGCTCGATTGCGTGCTGGTCGACGAGGCGCAGTTCCTGACCCCCGATCAGGTTTGGCAGCTCGCCCGGTTGGCGGACGAGGCGGCATTGCCGGTGCTGTGCTATGGCCTGAGGACCGATTTTCAGGGCGAGTTGTTCCCGGGCTCGGCGATCCTGCTGGGCATCGCGGACGCACTCGTGGAACTCAAGGCGGTGTGCCACTGCGGACGCAAGGCGACGATGAACCTGCGGGTCGACGCCGAGGGGCGGGCGGTGCGGCAGGGCCAGCAGACCGAGATCGGCGGCAATGACCGCTATGTAGCGCTGTGCCGCAAGCATTTCTCCGCGGCGCTGGCGGGTTGATCGCGGGGTTCCTATCTAGCGCGTCATGACCGAAACGCTTCTCTATGCCGCCATTCTGGCGCCGTGCCTTATCATCGCCATCGTCTTTCACGAGGTCGCGCACGGGCTGGCCGCGCTGGCGCTTGGTGATCCCACCGCGCGCGAGCAGCGCCGCCTCAGCCTCAATCCGCTGCGCCATGTCGATCCGGTCGGAACGCTGCTGGTGCCGGGCGCGCTGGCGCTGCTCGGCGGGCCGGTGTTCGGCTGGGCCAAGCCGGTGCCGATCAACGCGCGGCGGCTCGACAATCCGCGCTTCGGGATGATGGCGGTGGCCGCGGCGGGGCCGGGGTCGAATCTCCTGCTCGCGTTGCTGGCCGCGGTGCTGCTGGGAGTGCTCGGCGGGCTGGGGCTTGGCGAGGGGACGGTCGCCGCGAGCATCGCCGTGACACTGCTTACGACCTTCATCCTCATCAATGTCTTCCTCGCGCTGTTCAACCTCCTGCCGATCCCGCCCTTCGACGGCTCGCACATCGTCGGCGGGCTGCTGCCGCGCAGCATGGCGGCGCAGTGGCAGAAGCTGCAGCAGGTGGGCATGCTGCTGCTGGTGGTGCTGATCGCGGCGACCTGGGCCTTCCCCGGCTTCGCCCTTGTCGAGCACACCGTGCTCCCGCCGGTGCTGTGGCTCGAGGAGCGCTATATGGCGCTCGCCCAATGGATCGCGGGCGGGATCGCACGGTGAGCGAGCGGGCACCCGTGCCGCTCTCGGGCTGGCTGATCCTCGACAAGCCGCGCGGCATGGGCTCGACGCAAGGGGTGAGTGCGGTCAAGCGGGTGCTGCGGCAGAACGGCTATGCCAAGACCAAGGTCGGTCACGGCGGGACGCTCGACCCGCTCGCGGAAGGCGTGCTGCCGATCGCGCTGGGCGAGGCGACCAAGCTTGCAGGGCGAATGCTGGATGCGAGCAAGATTTACGAGTTCACGGTGCAGTTCGGGCGTGAGACCGACACGCTCGACACCGAGGGCACCGTCATTGCGCAGTTAGATGAGCAGCCGGGTTTCGGCCCTGTCGAGACTGTGCTCGAAAAGCATTTCACCGGTGAGATCGAGCAAATTCCGCCTGCCTATTCGGCGCTCAAGGTCGATGGCGCGCGCGCTTATGATCTGGCCCGGCGCGGTGAGGAAGTGGCGCTGGCAGCCCGCAAGGTGACGATCTACGGCTGGAAATACGTCGCGGAGGGTTTCGTCGGCGAGTTTGACGCAAGCGAGCAATATGCGACCTTGCAGGTGCACGTCTCCAAGGGCACCTATATCCGTAGCCTCGCCCGCGACATCGCCTACGCCCTTGGCACCTGCGGCCACGTGACCTACCTGCGCCGCATCAAGGCTGGCCCATTCACCCAGGAACAGGCGATTTCGCTGGACAGACTCGAGGAAATCGCTAAGGGCGCAGGCCTTGAACACCTCCTCCTGCCGCTGGAGGCGGGGCTGGACGACATCCCGGCCCTCGCACTCGACCAGACAAGCGCGCAGGCGGTCCGACAGGGCCGGGTGCTGTCTGGCATGCCCCACTCATCCGGGCTCTATCTGGCGAAACTGGGCTCGGTTCCGGTCGCGCTGATGGAAATTTCGGATGGCACGGCCACAGTCGTGCGCGGGTTCAACCTTCCCGATGTCGCTGAGTAAGAAAGAGACGTACTATGTCGGTGACCGCCGAAGTTAAGCAGACCATCATTGCTGACAATGCCCGTGATCCCAAGGACACCGGCAGCCCCGAAGTGCAGGTTGCGATCCTCACGCAGCGCATCCGCAACCTCACCGAGCACTTCAAGGATCACCACAAGGACAACCACTCGCGCCGCGGCCTGCTGATGATGGTCAACAAGCGCCGCACGCTGCTCGCCTATCTCAAGAAGAAGGATGTCGAGCGCTACAACGCGCTGATCCAGAAGCTGGGCCTGCGTAAGTAAGAGTTTAGCGGAAAGGGCGGCTCCAAGGGGCCGCCTTTTTTGCTTATGGGGCTTGGCAGACATCCGGTCTGCTCCGCCTTGGGGCCGAAGCGCCCCGCACCGGACCGGGACGGTTGTTTCCCCGGCATTTGAGGCCCCGCCCGGCAATGCGGCCGCGCGGGTTCAGAAGGAAAACCAATGTTCGACACGAAAACCGTATCGCTGGAGTGGGGCGGCAAGACCCTCACTCTGGAAACCGGGCGCATTGCCCGTCAGGCCGATGGCGCCGTTCTGGCCACCTATGGCGAAACCGTGGTGCTGTGCGCCGTGACCGCCGCCAAGAGCGTCAAGGAAGGGCAGGACTTCTTCCCGCTCACCGTCCACTATCAGGAAAAGTTCTCGGCCGCCGGGCGCATCCCGGGCGGCTTCTTCAAGCGTGAACGCGGCGCGACCGAAAAGGAAACGCTCACCAGCCGCCTGATCGACCGTCC
>NZ_JAMNXL010000171.1 GCF_023653175.1 Erythrobacter sp.
CGATGACAGCCTGTTCCAGACCCGCCCCAAATGCGGCGACTGGCCGGAAGAGCAGCTGCGCCTGATGAGCCGCCTCGTCGACGGCAGCCCCAGCGGCTACGCCACACCGCCGCAGCAGGCGCTGCTCGGCTGGCTGGCGCATGGCGAGCTGGTGCCGGTGACAGCGCGCTCGCGAGAAGTGCTCGCCCGGGTCGACATCGCGCAGGCCCCCGCGATCTGCGCCAATGGCGGCTGCATCCTGATGGCCGATGGCGCGCCCGATCCGGTCTGGCACGCCCGCCTTGCCGCCGAGGCGGAAGCCTGCGAGGCGCCCGCAGCGCTCTATCCCGCGCTGACCCACGGCCTTGGCGAAGAATATCGCCACTGGCTGGTGAGCGAGGAGGGCCTTGATCTCTACATCGTCATCAAGAGTAACGCGGGCGACGTTCCCGCGCTCACCGCGCTCGCCGAAGCCTTGCGCGCTGGCCTCCCCCAAGGCTGGCGCATCCATGCCAACGGCAACAACCTCGCCTTCTTGCCCCCCTGGCTAAGCAAGCGCGCGGCGGTGCGCTATCTGCTTGAAGCGGTCCGCACCGAGACCCCCGGGCGGCTCGTCATCGGCATCGGTGACAGCTGGTCGGATGCAGGCTTCCTTGACCTTTGCCATTTGGCGATGATCCCGACGCAAGCGCAGCTGTGGCAGCACATCGCGCGCGGACACGACTGGATCGACTGAGGCGATGACGCAGGTCCCCTTCCATGGCTCCTACGCCCCCGAGGATGTGACCTTCCTCCTCAAGCCCGCCGCGGTCGCGCTGACCGATGTGGCGGAGAAGGAGGCGCTGATCCAGTCGGGCGCGCGGCACTATTCGGAGATGCTTTCGGAAGAGCGCCTGCCCGATGCGCGTTACCTCGCTCTTTTCGAGGCGGCGCTGGCGCGCAATGCGGGGCGGCTGAAGCGCGACATCGCAGCCTTGTCCGAGGCGATCACCGCGCGGCCCGAGACCGCGACAAGCTGCACCATCATCTCGCTCGCCCGCGCGGGCACGCCCATCGGCGTGTTGCTGCGCCGCGAACTGGCCGCGCGCGGGGTGAACGTGGCGCACTATTCGGTCAGCATCATCCGCGGGCGCGGGATCGACCGCGTCGCGCTCGCCCACATCGCCGCCGCGCGGGGCACCAGGGACGCGGTGTTCGTCGACGGCTGGACCGGCAAGGGCGCGATCACGCAGGAGCTTGAGGCGAGCCTTGCCGATGGCAGCACCGGCTTTGCCCCCTTCCTCGCCGTGGTCGCCGATCCCGCAGGCTGCGCCAGCCTTGCCGCCACGCCCGAGGATTATCTCATCCCCTCAGGCATTCTCGGCGCGATTGCCTCGGGGCTGGTCAGCCGCTCGGTGCTGAGCGACGAGCTGGTGGGCGAGGGCGAGTTCCACGCCTGCCGCCACCTCACCGAGCACGCCCACGCTGACCGGAGCCGCGCGTTCATCGCCGCCATCACAGATGCTGCACCCTCGGCTGACCCCCACCCCGCATGGAGCCCCGCCAAGGCCGCCGCCAGTCGCGCCGCGTGCGGTGCGCTGGTCGAGGCGCTGATGGTCGAATTCGCCGTCACCAACGTGAACCGCATCAAGCCCGGCATCGCCGAGGCGACCCGCGCCGTGCTGCGCCGCCTTCCGCAAGCCGTGTTTGTGCGCGACCGGAATGACGAGGAAGTGGCGCATTTGCTGCACCTTGCCGCACAAATGGAGGTTCCCGTGCAGGAACGGGAACTTGGAAACTACCGCGCCGTAACCTTGATAGCCAAGGCAGGAGACGCTGAATGACAAAAGCGGTCGAATTGGGGGCAACGCTCTACATTCCCGTCCAGCACCCGCGCCTTGCCGAAGTGCTGGCGGGGGCCAATCCCGATCTGCGCTCGGTGGTGATCTGCCTCGAGGATTCGCTGCACGAGACCGAGGTCGGCGCCGCGCAGGAGGTGTTCCGCGCCACGCTGCGGATGCTCGAAGGCGCCCCGCCCAAGCTGATCGCCTATGCCCGTCCGCGCGGGCCGGAGATGCTCGGCTGGATGCTCGCCCAGCCGGGAATCGAGCGGCTGGCGGGCTTCGTCCTGCCCAAGATCACCACCGCCAACCTCGCCGACTGGCTGGCACGGCTCGACAGCCCGCGCCACGGCATCATGCCCACCATCGAGAGCACCGAGGCCTTCGACCGCGCGGCGATGATGCAGATGGCCCGTGCGCTCGCACCCTTGGGCGAGCGCGTCCACGCGGTGCGGATCGGGGGGAACGACATCCTCAACCAATTGGGCGTGCGCCGCTCGCGGACCCGGACTGCCTATGACACACCGCTCGGCCTCGCGATCGCTACCATGGGATCCGTGTTCCTTCCCGAGGGCCTCGCGCTCTCCGCCCCCGTCTTCGAGCATTACGCCCTCACCGATCTGCTGCGTGAGGAGGTCGCGCGCGATATCGAGCACGGGCTGCTCACCAAGACCGCGATCCACCCCTCGCAGGTTCCGATCATCCACGACTTGCTGCGCCCGGCCCCTGCCGAGGTGGAGGAGGCGCGCGCAATCCTCGCGGCCGAGGCGCGGGCGGTGTTCGGCCATGGCGGGAGCATGCTGGAGCCCACCACCCACGCGCGCTGGGCCGCAGGCGTGCTCGACCGCGCGCGGGTCCATGCGCCGCGCACCGCCGCGCCCCGCGCCCCCGCGCCCCGCCGCCCGCAGGCGCCGACGCGGGTCGCCTGAAGCCCTTGGAAACGCAGCTGACCGTGCCCGCCATCACCAAGCGCCGCCACGCCGAACTGGCCGGACAGGCGGCGAAATTCGTCGCCGAGCTGCTGCTGATCGAGCCCTTGAGCCCGGCTTTCGACCACAAGCTGGAGGCCATCGAAGCGCTGGGGCGCGACACTATCACGCAGGTCTCGGCGCGCCATGCCGGGAGCCTCGCCCATGTCGCCCCGCCGCCCACAGGGGCAATCGCACAGGCGAGCGCCGCGCTGCGCTCCATCGCTGCCGCGCTCGAACCGCTGCGGCCGGGCAATCTTGCCCTGCCCCCCCGGCGCGGGTTCGGGCTGTTCCCCGTGCCCTCCGGCCCGTCTGCCTATTTCCGCCGCTACACCGCCGCGCAAGCCGAGATCGAAGCCGCGCTCACCGCGCTGACACGCGAGCGTGACGCGCTGCTGCGCGCCAATATCGGCCTCGAAGGGGAGGAGGCCTCGCTGCGCCCGCTGGTCGCCGCGCTTGAGGAACACGCGCTGTTTGCCGAGGAGGTCGCGCTGACCATCGAGGCGCGCGCGGCTGCCATCGCACCCCGCGAGCCGATGAAGGCGCGCCGCCTGACCGCCGATGCGCTCCACACCGTCCGCACTCGGTCCCGCGACATTGCCGAGGCGCGCGCGCTCACCACCCAGGCGCTGGCCGCGCGCGAGGTCATCAGCAGCACCAACGCCCAGCTGATCGCCGCCATCGAGCAGGCGACCGCCACCATGCTGATGGTCTTGCGCACCGCGATGGACGCCGCGCGGATGCTCTCGCGCGACCGGCTGGTGCTCGACCGGATCACGGGCCTCAACCGCGCGGCGAGCAACCTCATCAGCGATGACGGCGCGCCCGATGGCGACAAGACCCAGGCGCTCCAGGCCGCTTTCGCCCGGCTCTACGACGCGCTTGACCGGCTGGAGAGCGAGCGCGCGGCGATTCCGGCGCTTCCACCCCGCTGAAACAGGGTCTAAAGCACTCTTTCGGGCCGTAAGGGCCCGAAAGCCGAAACGGGAAGTTCGTGGGTCTGTTCGATTCGCTCAGGAAGATGTTTGCCGCACCCGAGCCCGAGGCCGGCCCCGCGCCTGCCGCGTCGCCTCCGCCTGCGCCTGCGCACGGGGTCGACTACGACGACGAGCGCGTGCCGACGCCTGCCCGCAAGAAAATCGCCGCGATCCTCACCGCGCTCGAGGACGTGGCTACGATGATGGACCGCGAACAGGTTCAGGCCGTCAGCCGCACCGAGATCGAGCTGATGCGCGACGAGCACCTGCCCAAGCTGGTGAAGAGCTATATCGACATCCCGCCCGCCCACCGCGCCGAGATTTTCCGCAAGACCGGCAAGTCGGCGAGCTTCATCCTCGAGGAAAGCCTCGACACGATGAAAGCCCGGATCGACGAGATCGCCCGCAACCTGGCGCAGCACGATCTCGACGCCTTTTCGAGCAACGCGGCCTTCATCAGCCGCCGCTACAGCGACGGCGATCCGTTCCGGTAAGTTACGCCCAGTCGCCCAGCAGCGGGGTGAATTCATCGACCCGGATCAGCTGCCATACCCCGCCGGTGAGATAGGGATCGCCCGCCAGGATCGCGCGCGCGGCGGCTTCGTCCTCAGCCTTCACGATCAGCAGCGAGCCGATGATCAGCCCGTCGGCGCGTTTGAGCGGGCCGACGATCACGAAATGCTCGGCATTGGCATGGACGAATTCGAGATGCGCGGGGCGATGGATCGCGCGCAGCCGACCGCCGTCTTCGCCGTCGCGGCAGTGGAAGCAGAACATCCGCATGATCGTTATGACCCCTGTTGATCGCGCGGGGCGAAGGCTACCCGCAAGGGGCCCGCGCGGCAAGGACGGGCGTTGCAAAACCCGCGCTTGAAGCGCAGCCTTGGTGCGTCCAGAGGGCCGCTTTGCTCTCTCGAATCGTTTCAGGTGAAACCAGATGGCCGATTTTACCGCCGCCCCTCAGATCGACCGCACCGACCTCAGGCGCGCCTATCGGCAGGACGAGGAAGCGGCCATCGCCGAGCGGCTCGAGCAGGCGGCTCCGGCAGCGAAGGTGCACGACGCAACGGCGCGGCTCGCCATCGACCTGATCGAGGGCGCGCGCGGCAAGAAGGCGAGCGGGATCGACGCTTTCCTCCAGCAATATGGCCTCGATACCGAGGAAGGCATTGCCCTCATGTGCCTCGCCGAAGCGCTGCTGCGCGTGCCCGATGCGGCCACCGCCGACGCGCTGATCAAGGACAAGATCGGCCAGATCGACTGGGGCGAACATCTGGGCGAGAGCAGTTCCACCTTCGTCAATGCCGCGACCTTCTCGCTGATGCTGACCGGCGAAGTGCTCGATCCGCCCGACGCGCGGCAGAAGGGGCTGGGGAGCGCCTTCCGCCGCGCGATGAACCGGCTGGGCGAACCGGTGATCCGCACCGCGACGGGTCAAGCGATGAGAATCCTCGGCGGGCAGTTCGTGTTCGGCCGGACGATCGACGAGGCGCTGAAGCGCGCCGCGCCGGAACGCGCGCGGGGGATCACCCACTCCTTCGACATGCTCGGCGAGGCGGCGATGACCTTCGCCGATGCCGAGAAATACCGGCTTTCCTATGAGGCGGCGCTGGCCCGGCTGGCGCGCGAGGCCGGGGCGGGCGTGGCGGGTTCTCCGGGGATTTCGGTGAAGCTCTCGGCGCTGCATCCCAAATACACCTACTTTCATGCGGACGAGGCCAAGGCGGCGATGATCCCCGTGATCCGCGCGCTGGCGGTGAAGGCGCGCGACGCCGACATCCACTTCACCATCGACGCCGAAGAAGCCGAACGCCTCGAACTCAGCCTCGACATCATCGAGGAACTGGTCGCCGACGACGCGTTGTTCCGCCGCCCCGACGGCAGCCGCTGGGAGGGCTTCGGCCTCGCCATTCAGGCCTACCAGAAGCGCGGTGTGGCGGTGTGCGACTGGGCGGGGAAGGTCGCGCGGCGGCACGGGCGCAAGCTGTTCGTGCGGCTGGTCAAGGGCGCCTATTGGGACAGCGAGGTGAAGCTCTCGCAGGTGGGCGGCTATGCCGACTACCCCGTCTTCACCCGCAAGGTCGCGACCGATGTCAGCTACCTCGCCTGCGCCGCGCGATTGTTCGAGCATTCGGACGTGATCCGGCCCGCGTTCGCCACACACAACGCCTACACGATCGGAGCGATCAAGCATTTGGCCGCCGGGAAGCCGTTCGAATTTCAACGCCTCCACGGCATGGGCGAGGAGGTTTACGACGCGCTCCACGCTCTGGAAGGCAACCAGCGCACGCCGGTGCGCATCTATGCCCCTGTCGGCGGGCACAAGGAACTGCTCGCCTATCTGGTGCGCCGCCTGCTCGAGAACGGGGCCAACACCAGTTTTGTGAATCGCATGGGCGATGCGGACATTCCGGCGGAAGAGTTGGTCGGCGATCCGGTTGCGGAGCTCGCCGCGATGCGCCCGCGTCGCAATCCGGCGATCCCGCTGCCCAAGGACATTTTCGGTAAGCGCCAGAACAGCGCGGGCATCGACCTCAGCGATCCGCTGGTTCGCGAGCCCTTGCTGGAGGAACTGCGCGCGCTGGCAGGCCGCCAGTGGAGCGCCGAGCCGACCTTGGGGGGCACCGGGCCGGTCGTCGACATCACCGCGCCGCATGACCCCTCGCAAGTGGTCGGCACCCGCCGCGATGCGACGCCGCAAGAGGTCGAGGCCGCCTTCACCCGTGCCGCCGCGATCCAGCCCGGCTGGGACGCTCTCGGCGGCGAGGCGCGCGCTCTGCTGCTCGAAAACGCCGCCGATCTGTTCGAGGCGCACACGGCGGAATTCCTCAGCCTGTGCCAGCGCGAGGCGGGCAAGACGCTGCTCGATAGCGTGCTGGAACTGCGCGAAGCGGTCGATTTTCTGCGCTACTATGCCGCCGAGGCGCGCCGGCAATTCGCCGCGCCGGTGATGTTGCCCGGGCCGACGGGGGAGGAGAACAGCCTCACCCTTCACGGCCGCGGGGTGTTCGCCACGATCAGCCCCTGGAACTTCCCGCTCGCGATCTTCATCGGCATGGCGAGCGCCGCGCTGGCGGCGGGGAACAGTGTGATCGCCAAGCCCGCCGAGCAGACCCCGTTGATTGCCGCGCTCGCGGTCAAGCTGTGCCACGAGGCGGGCATTCCGCCCGAGGCGCTGCAACTGCTCCCCGGCGCGGGTGAGGTCGGCCAGTTGATCACCGCCGACCCGCGCTTGGCGGGTGTCGCCTTCACCGGATCGACCGAGACCGCGCGCGCCATCAACCGCGCGCTGGCGCACCGCGACGGGCCGATCGCCACGCTGATCGCCGAGACCGGCGGGCAGAACGCGATGATCGTGGATTCCTCCGCGCTCCCCGAACAGGTGGTGCGCGATGTGCTGGCGAGCAGCTTCCAGAGCGCGGGGCAACGGTGCTCGGCGCTGCGGGTGCTCTATGTGCAGGAGGACATTGCCGAAGGGCTGCTCGAGATGATCCGCGGCGGGTTCGAGGCATTGACCGTAGGCGATCCGGCGGACCTCGCCACCGATGTCGGCCCGGTGATCGACGCGGACGCCAAGGCGCTGCTGGAAAGCCATGTCGCCCATTGCACCGCGAAGGGCCTCCCCGTGGAGCGCCTCTCCGCCACCCCCGCCACCGGGCATTTCGTGGCGCCGACGATCATCGAGATCCCCTCGATCGCCGCGCTGCAGCGCGAGAATTTCGGCCCTGTGCTGCACGTGATGCGCTTCAAGGCAGGGGAGCTCGGCGCGGTCGTGGACGCGATCAACGCCACCGGCTTCGGCCTGACGCTGGGCCTCCACAGCCGCATCGCCGAGACGCGGCGCTTCGTGCAAGGCCGCGCGCGGGTCGGCAATTTCTACGTCAACCGCAACCAGATCGGTGCTGTGGTGGAGAGCCAGCCCTTCGGCGGCGAGGGCCTCTCGGGCACCGGGCCGAAAGCGGGCGGCCCGCACTACCTCGCCCG
>NZ_JAMNXL010000172.1 GCF_023653175.1 Erythrobacter sp.
GATCGCCACGAGGTAGAAGCGCACGTCGAACTGGCTGCGCGCGTCCTCGAAGGCGGGAAAGCCGCACTCGTATTCCGAGAGCTTCTCGGCATCGGGATTATGCGTGCCGGTGAGGCGCGAGACCGCCATCGGGGCCACGACGAAGAGCACCGACAGCCCGAAGGCGACCAGCACGAATAACAGTATCGGCAGATACTGACTGAGGTCGATCACGACGATGTCCAAGCTATTAATCCCGTCGGTCGCCCTAGGCCTGTCGCGCGCACCGCGCAAGCCTGCGACTCGGGGAAAACCCAGTAGCGGTGTTGCAGGAAATCGAACAGTCGTTGCGGCCGGGTGTCCGCGTCAGCGAGGCCCAAGCGGCAAGCGGCGGATGACCGTGGGAAGCGCCTCCATCCCCTCGCGCAAGACGCCCTTGTCGTAGCGGTCCCATTGCCCAGTCGCCACATAGTAAAGCACGTCGTCGGCGATGCTGCCGCCCAGCGGCTCGGTCCAATCGGGATGGGCCTGTTCGAGCACGCGGCGCGCGGTGATGCGCGTGCCGTCCTCGGACAGCCGGAAGGCGCTGATCCGCATCGGGCTGGTGCCGTTCTGGACCGCGATGAGCTCGCCGCCGTGCAGCCACAGCCCGTCAACCCCGTCGAGCGCGGCCTCGACGTCGCTGGCAAGCCGCGTCACCGTGCCGCTGGCAAGGTCGATCACGGCAAGGCCATAGCGATAATCGCTGAGATAGAGCCGCGCCCCGTCCGCACTCACCGCCTGCCCCTGCGGGGAGCGGAAGATGCCGGGGGGCACCAGCGCGGAGAGCGCCTTGGCACCGGGCTTTGCCCGATAGACCCCGCCGCCGATGGGATCGCTGGCATAGACAGTGCCGTCCGGCCCTACCGTGAGATCGGAGACCGCGACCCCGGCGGGAGCGGGAATCATCAGCAGATCGTCCGTGTCGCCGGTCAGGCCGATCAGCCCGTTGAAGCCAGGAGGCTCCGGCGCCAACCCGTCGATGTTGGCCGAGGCGACCCAGCCCAAACTTCCGTCGGGTGCATAGGTGAGGCCCGACAAGGCCTGCGCACGCGGGACCGGGACCTCGATCCATTGGCTCAGCCGGGCGAGGGCGAACAGCGTGCGCCGCGACACCGAGCTCGCCAAAGCGCCGTCTTCGCCCGGGACCACGATGACGCTCTCGATCAGCCCCGCCTCGGCAGGGAGTGTGCTGAATACGGTGCTGGCGGCGATGATGAACGGCGGGCGGGCGAGGTATGTGCGCGCCGCCTCGGCATGGGCGGGGCCGATCAGCGCGGGGATCTGTGCCTTCGCCCGCTCGCTGAACACATGCCCCCGTGCCGCAAGCCAGCGCAGGCTGGCAAGCGCCCCCTCGCCCTGACCAGCTTCAAGCTGCGCGTTGAGCAGCCGCACCCGCACGCTGATGCTGTCGGGAAAGTCGCTAGCGAGTTGCTCGAGCCCCGCGACATCGGCAATCTGCCCGGTGCTCGCATCGACCGCGCGCCATGCCGGCGAGGCCTCCCCGGCGCACAGCGGCGCAGCGAGGCACAGCACCAGCGCAGCAACAAGCGCCCTCATTTCATCATGCGCGCTGCCGCCCCCTCGGTCGCCTTGCCATAGGGCGGCTTCAATCCGCCCAGTTTGGCAATGTCGATCTTGGGCTGGTGATAGACCGCGCGGGCATGGCTGAACTCGCGGAAACCCTCGATCGCGTGATAAGAACCCATCCCCGAAGGCCCGACCCCGCCGAAGGGCAGATCCTCCATCGAGACGTGGAACACCACGTCATTGGTGGTCACGCCACCGGAGATCGTGCGGGTCAGCACCCGCTCCTGTTCACCCTTGTCCTCGCCGAAGTAATAGAGGCCGAGCGGGCGGTCGTGCTCGTTGATGTAGTCGACCGCCTGATCGACCGACTTGTATGTCATCACCGGCAGAAGGGGTCCGAATATCTCCTCCTGCATCACGGTCATGTCGTCGCTGACCCCGCGCAGCACGGTAAGCGGCATCTTGCGCTGGTTGGCGTTGCCGAAATCCTCGCCCGCCGGATTGACCTCGATCACCTCGGCGCCCTTGTCGCGCGCGTCGGCGACGAGGCCTTGCAGGCGCTCGAAGTGCCGGTCGGAGACAATCGAGGCGTAGTCGTCATTGTCGAGCACACGCGGATACATCGCCGCCGCCGCATTCGTAACGCCCGCGACCGCCTCGTCGGCCTTGTCCTCGGGTACCATCAGGTAATCGGGCGCGAGGCAAATCTGCCCAGCATTCATCATCTTGCCGATCGCGATGCGCTCACCCGCCTTGGCGAAATCGGCGCTGCGGCCCATCACCACCGGCGACTTGCCGCCCAGTTCCAGCGTCACCGGCACGAGGTTCGCGGCCGCCGCCTGCATCACGCGGCGGCCCGTGGCAGTCGATCCGGTGAAGACGAGATGGTCGAAGGTCAGGGAGGAGAACGCCGCGGCCACTTCCGGCCCGCCGGTGATCACCGCCACTTCCTCGGGCTGGAAATATTGCGCGGTGAGTTCAGCCATCAATTCGCTGGTCCGCTCGGTGAATTCGCTCGGCTTTATCATCGCCCGGTTGCCCGCGGCGAGCACCTGCATCAGCGGCCCGAAAGCGAGCTGCACCGGGAAGTTCCAGGGCGAAAGGATGCCGATCACCCCCTTGGGCTCGTAACGCACCTCGGCGCGCGCGCCCATGAGCCCGAGTGGGAACTGAACTTTCCGCTTTTCCGGCTTCGACCACTGGTCGATGTGCTTCAGGGCATGACTGCCCGCGCCCACCGTTGCAGCAATATCGGTGAGCATCGACTGATGGTGCGAACGGCTGCCGAAATCGGCGCTCATCGCCTTGGCGAATTCCTCGCCATGCTCCTTGACCAGCGCCATCGCGCGGCGGATGCGGTCCTTGCGCTGGCTGAGCGGCTCGGGGCGCGAGGCGGTGAAGGCGGCGCGTTGGCGCGCCAGCAGGCTCTCGAGTTCAGCGCGGCGGTCATCGGCCATGTCGTTCTCCCGTTCGGACATATGCGTTTTTGTTTGCGACGTGTTCTTGCGGAATACGCGCCCGGGCGCAAGGCGTATGGGTGCCCCGCGATTGCCATGCGCGCCTGCCATGACTACATCGCGGCCGATATTCCCCCCGTCACGCAAAGGACTTTGCCATGACTCAGCTCTCCCCCGCCGATCCGGTTGTGATCCTCTCCTATGCCCGCACCCCGATGGGCGCGATGCAGGGCGCTCTGTCGGACGCTTCGGCGACCGACCTCGGCGCGGTGGCGGTGAAGGCCGCGGTCGAGCGCGCAGGCGTTGCCGGCGATCAGATCGACCGCGCCTATATGGGCTGCGTGCTGCCGGCCGGCCTCGGCCAGGCCCCGGCGCGTCAGGCCGCGATCAAGGCGGGACTGCCGCTCTCGGTCGAGGCGACCACCGTCAACAAGGTTTGCGGCTCCGGCATGCAGACCGTCATCATGGGCGCCGAGGCGCTCGCCAGCGGCACCATCGACGTGGTGGTCGCAGGCGGGATGGAGAGCATGACCAATGCGCCTTACCTGCTGAAGAAGCATCGCTCGGGCGCCCGGCTCGGCCATGACACGGCCTATGACCACATGTTCCTCGACGGGTTGGAAGATGCCTATGAGCCGGGCCGCGCGATGGGCACCTTCGCGCAGGACACCGCCAATGCCTACCAGATGACCCGCGAGGAGATGGACGCCTATTCGATCGAATCGCTCGCCCGCGCCAACAAGGCGATCGCGAGCGGCGCCTTCGCTGACGAGGTGGTGCCGGTGACGGTCAGCACCCGCGCTGGCGATGTGGTGGTCGAGCATGACGAGGCCCCCGGCAAGGGCCGCCCCGACAAGATCCCGCAGCTGAAGCCCGCCTTCGCCAAGGACGGGACGATCACCGCGGCGACCTCCTCCTCGATCTCCGACGGTGCCGCCGCGCTGGTGCTGACCCGCGCGAGCGTCGCCGAGGCCAAGGGCCTGACCCCCGTTGCCCGCGTGGTCGCGACCGCGGCCCATGCCCACGCGCCCGCGCAGTTCACCACCGCACCGATCCCGGCGATCCAGAAGGTGCTCGCCCGCGCTGGCTGGGGGGTCGACGATGTCGACCTGTTCGAGGTCAACGAGGCCTTCGCCTGCGTGGCGATGTTCGCGATGCGCGATCTCGGCATTCCGCATGACAAGATCAACGTGAACGGCGGCGGCACAGCGCTCGGCCACCCGATCGGGGCGAGCGGCGCGCGGATCATCGTCACGCTGATCGCCGCGCTCAAGGCGCAAGGGCTGAAGCGCGGCGTCGCTTCGCTGTGCATCGGCGGCGGCGAGGCGACCGCGGTGGCGATCGAACTGGTCTGAGACTTGATGGCCGGGCGGCGTGCCTAAGCGTCGCCCGGCAGATCCTGCGAGCCCCACAGGCGCTCGGCCGCCATGAAGCCCTTGCGGCCGGCGATATCGACCTCGCACCACCCGGCCTTGCACTTCTTCATGCCCGCAATCACCCCCGGCTCGGCGCGCCACTTGACAGCTGCCCCGGCGCTCGGCGCGGCGCGCACCTCGGCAAGGCCGGTGCCGATCACCATGCCGCCGCGCTCGGGATCGAGCTGGCTCGCCGAGATCCACCCCTGCGTGCCCTCGTGATCCTCGACAAGCCGCCAGCCCTCGCGGACGCGCACCACCTTCACCGGGAGCCCCTTGCGCAGGTAAACCCAGGTTACCGGATATTCCGCGCTCGGCCCGACGCGCATGTTGACCTTCTCGAAGCGCAGCGCCGCCCAATAGGGCAGCACCCTGTCCTGCGCGCTGAGCGGAGCGACCAGCGCTCCGGCGGCAAGCACCAGCGCGAGGAGGCAAGCGATGATCTGGCGGAATCCCTGCATTCCTCAGGCGATAGCGCCTTAAGCTTCACCGATTCAAGCCTCGCGTGACGATCCGCGCCTTGACCGCCGAGGCCTTGACGGATTAGCCCTCCCCGCATGACCCAGCGCCCCCCCCGCCCGCTTGCCAGCCCTCCGCGCGTGATCGTCACCCGCCACCTGATGCCGGGGGTCGAGGCGCGGATGCGCGAGCTGTTCGATGTGGTGCTTAATGTCGACGACATGCCCATGACCCGCGAACGACTGGCCGACGCAATGCGCGATTGCGACGTGCTGGTGCCGACCGTCACCGACCGGATCGACGCCGACCTGATCGCACAGGCGGGCGAGCGCCTGGGCCTGATCGCCAGCTTCGGCGCCGGCACCGAGCATATCGACCTTGCCGCCGCCGCCGCGCGAAAGATCATCGTCACCAATACCCCGGGCGTGTTCACCGACGACACTGCCGATCTCGCCATGGCCGGGATCATCGGCGTGCCGCGCCGCATCCGCGAGGGCACCGCGCTGGTGCGCAGCGGCAAGTGGACCGGCTGGGCGCCCTCGGGGCTGCTCGGGAGGAAGCTCGCCGGCAAGGTGCTCGGCATCATCGGCATGGGCCGCATCGGCCAAGCGGTCGCCCACCGCGCGCGGGCCTTCGGGCTCGAGATCGCCTATACCAATCGCAAGCCCCTGCCCGAGGCGCTCGAGCGAATGCTCGGTGCGCGCTATGTCGCAGATGTCGATGCATTGATGGCCGAGGCCGACATCCTGACGCTCCACTGCCCGCTGACCGAGGAGACCCGCCACCTCCTCGACGCTCGGCGGATCGCGCTCATGAAGCCGGGCAGCAGCATCGTGAACACCGCACGCGGCGAGCTGATCGACCAGGAAGCGCTGATCGCGGCACTGGAATCGGGCCACCTCGCGGGCGCAGGGCTCGACGTCTATCCCGATGAGCCGAACGTCGATCCGCGCCTGATCGCTCACCCCAACGTCATGACCCTCCCCCACATCGGCAGCGCGACCGCCGAGGGCCGCGAGGATTCGGGCCACAAGGTGATCGCCAACATCCGCATGTGGGCCGATGGGCACCGCCCGCCCGATCAGGTGCTGACAGCGCTGGTGCGCTAACCCGCCAGCGCCCGCCCCAACTCGCTCACCACCCGTTCGATCGCGGGCCGGGTCGAGGCGAGCGCGAAGTGGTGGAAGGGCACCTCCACCTCCGCATCGCGCTCATGCGGCAATCCGCGCGCGGCGGCGGGGGCGATCACACCGTCCTTTCTCGACCATAGGGCAACCGTCTTCACCGGAGGCTTCATCGCCGGATCATCGGGCACCGGCGGGGCATCGACTGTGTGATCGTTGATCGCCTCGTAGAGCCGCCAGGCATTGTTAGCGCGCCGGTCGCCGGAAAAGGGCGTGCCGAGCGTCATCACCAGCTCGACCAGTTCCGGATGGCGCTGCGCCAGAACCCGGGCATAAAGCCCGCCGAGGCTCCACCCGACCAAGGCAACCTTGCGCTGCTCGGCCTGTGCGATCCCGGCAAGGCGGTCCACCGCGCGGGCGAGTGTCGCGGGCTTGATGCCTGTCAGAAAACCCATCTCGGAAGCATATGCAAGGTAGCCGCTGCCATCGAGCGTGCGGCGCAGCAGCGCGGTCGCGCTGTCGCTCGAGAGGATGCCGGGGATCACCATCACCGGCTGCCCGCCCCCGTCACGCGCCCCCGCGACCGCACGGGGGCGGCGCAGCGGGCTGAGCACGATCGGCACCGTGATCGGCAGCTCGCGCAACCAGAGCGAGAGGGGCGGCGGAGCGCTATCGTCCATCGCGCCGCCCTAGCGTCTCGTCAGTCGCCGGTCAAAATCCGCTCGACCAGCTCGCCCACGCTCGGCGTGTAGCCGTTCGAGAAGAACGGGTCGGTCTTGAAGCGATAGGCAGCGTGGCCCGCGAAGGCGAGGTTGTTGTCGGGATCATCGCCGTGGGCGATGTCCTGCAAGGTCTTCTGGATGCAGAAGCTGCGCGGATCGGCGAGGCGCCCGGTGGTGTAATCGTCGTGATCCTTCCACGCCGAAAAGCCGCAATGCGACAGGCAGCCCATGCAGTCCTGCTGGTCCTTGCGGATGGTGTCGCGCGCCTCCGGCGTCACAAAGACGATCGTGCCCTCAGGCGTCTTCAGGGGCTCGGTGTGCCCAGCGCGCATCCACATTTCGGCCTTGGTCTTGTCCTCGGGGCGCACCCAGAAGCTGCGCGCCTTGCCGTCTTCGCCGAGCTGCACCGTGCCCTCTTCCTCGCCCCGCTTGAAGAACGGGATCTGGCGCTCCGAGCGGTGCATCAGGTCGTAAAGGAACGGGGTCTTGACCGCGCTGGAGTAAAAGCCGGTGGGCGAGAACTTGTGGAGCAGCACATCGCCGGGCTCGACGGTGCGCAGCATGTCCTTCCATATCTGCGGGATCGGGCTTTCCTGCGTGAGCAGCGGACGCGTGCCGAACTGGAAGGCGATCTTGCCGAGCTCGGGATTGTCGATCCAGTTCTCCCACTCGCGCAGGTACCACACCCCGCCCGCCATCACGATCGGCACGTCGTCGGAGACGCCCTCGGCGCGCATCGTGTCGCGCAGCACTTTCACGCGGGGATAGGGGTCTTCGGGCTTGGTCGGGTCCTCGGCATTGGAGAGGCCGTTGTGACCACCCGCAAGCCACGGGTCTTCATAGACCACCGCCGCCATCAGGTCGGCAACCTTGTGGTAGGAGCGCTTCCACAAGGCACGGAAGGCGCGGCCAGAACTCACGATGGGCAGGTAATTGACGTTGAAGCGCGCAGCGATCTCGGCGAGCTTGTAGGGCATCCCCGC
>NZ_JAMNXL010000173.1 GCF_023653175.1 Erythrobacter sp.
GAGCAGCTCGAAACCGGCACGGTGTGGGTCAATGAATACCTCCACCTGTCCCCGTTTGCGCCCTTTGGCGGGCACAAGCAGTCTGGCTTCGGCGCCGAATACGGCAAGGAAGGCCTCAAGGAGTTCACCTACGCACAGGTGATCACCGTGAAGAAGGACAGCGTCCTCGCGTAAAGCCGCGTGGGCATTTCTGCTGACGAATTGAGCGCCGGGCTGGCGCGGGTCTGTGCCCGCGTCGGCCTCGGCGCTTTGTCGTTGGAGCCGCAGCGGCTTACCGGCGGCGCGGTGATGGAGAGTTGGCGGTTTGGCGCGGGCGGTTCAAATTACGTCCTGCGCCGCGCGCCGAGCCTCGCCTTCATGGAGGGGCGGCCTTACGGGCATTCCACCGAGGCGGCGCTGATAGAAGCGGCGCGGGCCAAGGGCGTCACCGCGCCGCACGTGGTGGCGGTGCTGGAGGCGGCGGACGCGCTGGGCAGCGGGTTCGTGATGCGCGCGCTGCCGGGGACGGCTGATCCCAAAGTGATTCTGGCGTGCGACGATCCCGATGGGCTGCTGCGCGAGGCGGCGCGAGATTTGGCCCGCATCCATCGGCTGCGCCCCGGCGACGTGCCCGAGGGCGTGCCGGTGATGGACTACCGCGCGGCCATCGCTGACCTGAAACAGCAATTCATGGACGCAGGCGGGGATCGTCCGATCATCGCGCTCGGCCTCCGGTGGCTGGAGGACAATTGCCCGCCCGAGGTCGAGCCCGTCCTCAACCACGGCGACTACCGCATGGGTAACCTGCTGGTGGAGGGCTCACACCTCACCGGCGTGCTCGACTGGGAAATCGCCCATTTCGGCGACCGCCACGAGGACTTGGCCTTCGGCTGCATGGCGGTGTGGCGCTTCGCTCGGTATGATCGTCCGGCGCTGGGGCTGGGGAGCATCGCAGACTACATCGCCGCCTATGAGACCGAGGCGGGGGTGACCGTCGACCCTGCGCGCTTCCGCTTCTGGACGATTTATCGGACGGTGTGGTGGGCGCTCGGCTGCCTCAAGATGGCCGCCCAATGGCGCTCGGGCGCGGACCGGATGCTCGAACGCGTGGTGATCTCGCGCCGGACGAGCGAGCAGGAATTGGATCTGCTGCTGCTGCTGGAGGAGGATGCGCCGGAAGATGAGCTGGCGCGGCCGATCGCGTTCGAAATCCCGCCCGCGCCGCAGGGCGAGGCGACCGATGGCGAACTCGCGCAGGCAATCTTCGAATGGCTCGGCACTGTCAAGGATCGCTTCGAAGGGCATGACCGCTTCCAGTATGCCGTGGCCCGCAATGCGCTCGGCATGATTTCCCGCTACACGCACGCCTCGATCCCGGCGGTCGAGAACCCCGATCTTGCCGCGAAGATGCTGGCAGGCGACGCAAACCTATCCGCACCCGGAACGCTGGCGGAATTGCGAGGCGGCATTCTCGCCGCTGTGGCGCAGGATGTGCCGAAATATCCCGCGCTGGCCCACGCGCGCAAGAAATGGACCGGAGAGTAGTAACCCATGGACTTCGCCATCCCCGCCGACCTTCAGGCCTATCTCGCCGAACTCGACGCCTTCATCGCCGCCGAGATCAAGCCGCTCGAACAGCAGGACGACAACATCCGCTTCTTCGACCACCGCCGCGAATATGCGCGCACGGACTTCGAGGCGGGCGGGCTGCCTAGGCACGAGTGGGAGGAACTGCTCAAGGAAGCCACCCGCCGATCGGACAAGGCGGGCCATTGGCGCTTCTCCGCGCCCAAGCGCTATGGCGGCAAGGACGGCAGCAACCTCTGGATGGCGGTGATCCGCGAACACTTTGCCCGTCAGGGTCTCGGGCTGCACAATGATCTGCAGAACGAGCACAGCATCGTCGGCAACTTCCCCTTCGTCGCCATGTTCGACCAGTGGGGGACAGAAGAACAGAAAGCCGAATTCATCCTCGGCGGGTTCGAGCGCACGCGCCGCGTCGCCTTCGGGCTGACCGAACCGCACCACGGCTCCGACGCCACCCACATGGAGACGGTGGCCGTGCGCGAGGCCCGTGACGGGGTCGACGGCTGGCGGATCGATGGCGAGAAGATGTGGATCACCGGGATGCACACCGCCACCCATTGCGCAATGTTCGCGAGGACGGCGGGCAAGGCGGGGGACGCGAGCGGGATCACCTGTTTCCTCGTCCCCAACCCCACCGAGGGGCTGAAAATCGAGGAGTGGATGTGGACCTTCAACATGCCCACCGATCACCCGCGCCTCTCGGTGAGGAACGTGTGGGTGCCGGACTCAGCGATCCTCGGCGTCGAAGGCCGCGGCCTGGCGCTGGCGCAAAGCTTCGTCCACCAGAACCGCATCCGGCAGGCGGCGAGCAGCTGCGGCGCGGCGCTCTATTGCATTGATGAAAGCGTCAAATACGCGCGGGAACGCAAGCCCTTCGGCGAGGAGCTGGCGCGCAACCAGGCGATCCAGTTCCCGCTGGTGGAGCTGGCGACGCAGGCCGAGATGCTGCGCCTCCTGATCTTCAAGACCGCGTGGGAGATGGACAATATGCCCCACGAAGCGATCGAGCGGACGATCAGCGACAAGGTCTCGATGTGCAATTACTGGGCGAACCGGCTGGTGTGCGAGGCGGCGGACCGCGCGATGCAGGTCCACGGCGGCATCGGCTATTCGCGGCACAAGCCCTTCGAGCACATCTATCGCCACCACCGCCGGTATCGGATCACCGAGGGCAGCGAGGAGATCCAGATGCGCAAGGTGGGGGCCTACCTGTTCGGCTATCTGGGGCCGAAGCGGGGGATGTTTGACTAGCCCCTTCCCCGTGGGGAAGGGGTTGGGGATGGGGGTACGACGGACGCTGATGCCCAACCCCCACCCCCAGCCCCTCCCCATGGGGAGGGGAGGAAGAAGGGCTAACTCCCTCGCCGCCACCACCCGGCAAGCACACTCCCGATCACCACGTGCCACACCGCCGAAATCGCCGCCGGGACCGGGGCGAGGGCGGCCTGCGCCACATCGGCGAACTGCGCGGCGAAGGCGGGGGTCTTCGCCAGCCCTGACCCGAGGCCCGAATTCTGCATCCCCACCTCGATGCTGATCGTCCGCGCCTCGATCTCGCCCAGTCCCAGCAGCCGCGCGAGGGCATAGCCCAGCGCAAAGCCCAGCGCGTGGAGCAGGAAGGTCGCCAGCAGCAGCACGCCGGCGTGCTCAGCGATTTGCGCCTTCGCCCCGCCGACGATTCCGCCCACGATCAGGATCACCAGCACGATCGCGACCAGCGGCAGCACTGCGCTCACCCGCTCCGCTGCGCGCGGGAACAGGCGATTGAGGACCGTCCCCAGCACCACCGGCACCAGCACCACGCCGACCATCTGGACGAGCAGATTCAGTCGGTCGATCTCCACATAGGCCCCCGCCAGCCACCCCGTCAGCAGCGGCGTCATCACCACCGCGGCCAGCGTCGAGGCCATGGTCATCGCCACCGACAGCGCCACATGCCCGCGCGCGATGTAGGTGACGATGTTCGACGCGGTGCCCCCCGGGCAGCACGCCACCAGAATGAGGCCGACGGCGAGCCCCGGCTCCAGCCCCAGCACCTTGGCCACGGCAAAGCCCGACAGCGGCATCACCGCGAATTGCAAGCCCACCCCGGCAAACAGCGCGCGCGGCATCCGGGCAAGGCCGCGGTAATCCTCGAAGGTCAGCGTCAGGCCCATGGCGAGCATCACCACCCCCAGCGCGAGGCTCAGCAGCGGCTGCCCGGCGAAGCGGATGCTCCCGTCGGTCATCCAGGTGAAGGCGGGCGGGTAGAACCACGCGAGCGCCACGCCCCCCACCGTCAGCGCGGCGAAATTGTTGGTGATCCGTTGCAGCATCTTCGAGGCCCCCTGAGCCGCCGTCTGTAATCGACCAACGACATTGCCGCCCCTAGCAATATCCTTGCGCGCCGCTAGTCTTCCGCGCCGACAGAGGGAGACTTTCCATGCGCTATCTCGCCGCCGCCCTGCTCGCCGGGGCCGCTTGCATCGCCGCACCGCTCGCCGCCGCGCCTGCCAAGAAGGACGCCAAGGCGGAGGAGAAGTGGAGCGTCGATGCGCCCAAGGGCGCCACGATCAAGCAGGTCGCGATCGACACCGATGAAGGCACCTGGATGGATGTCGACGTCGCGCCCGATGGCAAGACGATCGCCTTCACCCTCTTGGGCGATATCTACACGCTGCCGATTGAGGGCGGGACGCCCAAGCGCATTTCGGAAGGCCTCTCGTGGGACGTGCAGCCGCGCTTCTCGCCCGATGGCACGCGCATCGCCTTCACCTCGGACCGCGGCGGCGGGGACAATATCTGGGTGATGAACGCCGACGGCTCGGACAAGCGGCAGGTGACCAAGGAGGACTTCCGCCTCTTGAACCAGCCCGCATGGTCGCCTGACGGGCGGTTCATTGCGGCCAAGAAGCACTACACCACCGAACGCAGCGCCGGGACGGGCGAGGTGTGGCTCTACCACGTCAGCGGCGGCGGCGGGGTGCAGGTGGTCGAGCGCGCCAATGAACGCCTCCAGAAGGAGCTGGGCGAGCCGGTCTTCGCCCCCGACGGTTCCGCGATCTACTACACCCGCAACACCACGTCTGGCCCGATCTTCGAATATGCGCAGGACTCGCAGGCCGGGATCTTCGCCATCGAGCGCCATGACCTCGCCACCGGCGAAGTCACCACCGCGGTCAGCGGCTACGGCGGCGCGGTGCGCCCCTCGCCCTCGCCCGATGGCAAGGAGATCGCTTTCGTCCGCCGCGACAAGGACCAGACCCAGCTGTGGGTCAAGGACATCGCCTCGGGCCGCGAGCGGATGATCTACGGCAAGCTCGATCTCGACGTGCAGGAGACCTGGGCGGTTACCGGGGTCTATCCCAACATGGACTGGCTGCCGGATTCGAGCGGCATCGTCTTCTGGGCCGGCGGCAAGCTCAACCGTGTGGCCCGCGACGGCAGCGGCCATGCGGTGATCCCCTTCCGCGTCAAAGACACCCGCGGCGTAGCCGATGCGCCGCACCCGGTGATCGCGGTCGCGCCCGACAGCTTCACCACCACCATGCCGCGCTTTGCCACGCTTGTCCCCGATGGGTCGCGCGTGGTGTTCGAGAGCCTTGGGCGGCTCTATTCCAAATCCGCCAAGGGCAAGGACGCGCCCGCCCCGCTGACGGGCGACAGCGTCGACGTGCTCGAAGCCTTCCCCGCCTTCAGCCGCGACGGGCAGAGCCTCGCCTATGTCCGCTGGAGCGACGCTACACTCGGCGAGATCATTGTCGCCGATGCGCAGGGCCAGAACCGCCGTGTGCTCACCGGGCCAGGGCATTTCGGCAATCTCGCCTTTTCGCCCGATGGCACGATGCTCGCCTTCGAGAAGCGCGAGGGCGGTTACCTCACCTCGCCCGATTTCTCGGAAGGCCCCGGCATCTATGTCATGCCGGTCGCCGGAGGGGAGGCAAAGCTCGTCACCCGTGACGGGGCGAACCCACAATGGGGCGCAGGCAATGACCGCCTGTTCATGGTCGCGCGCGACGGCTGCAACCTCGCGCTGGTCTCGACCGACCTCGATGGTAAGGCCAAGCGCACCCACGCCAAGGGCGATCTCGCCAACGACCTGCGCATCGCGCCCGATGGCCGCACCATCGCCTTCCGCCAGAACTACGAAGTCTTCGCCATGCCGCTGGTGCCCGGCGGCAAGCCGGTCGACGTCAGCGAGAAGGGCGGCTCGCTCCCCGTGACCAAGGTCAGCACCGGGGGCGCGGATTACCTCGGCTGGGCGAATGGCGGCGAGACGCTGTTCTGGTCGATCGGGCCCTCCTTGCAGAGCGCCAACGTGCCCGCGCTGTTCGCGGCCGCCCCCAAGGCGGAGGACGACAAGACGCCTGCCTTCACCCCGCCCACAACCGGCATTCCGCTGCAAGTGACGGTACAGAAGGCCAAGCCCTCCGGCACCACGGTGATCCACGGCGCGCGGGTGCTGACGATGCGCGGAGGGCTCGGCGCGGACGATGCCGGGGTGATCGAAAGCGGCGTGATCGTGATCGAAGGCGACCGCATCACCTCCGTCAGCGAAGGCTCGATCGCGGCGATGACCTTCCCCGAAGGCACCCGCTTCGTCGACGCCAGCGGCAAGACCATCATGCCCGGTCTTGTCGATGCCCACGCCCACGGGGCCTACGGGGTCGGCGACCTGATCCCGCAGCAGAACTGGTCACTGTTGCAGGACCTGGCGATGGGCGTGACCACGATCCACAACCCCTCCAGCCAGGCGAGCACCGTCTTCGCCGCGGCCGAGCGCCAGAAGGCGGGGCTGACGCTCGGCCCGCGCATCTTCTCGACCGGTGAGATCATCTACGGCGCCAAGGCCCCCGACGTGTATGCGCGGATCGACTCCTACGAGGACGCGCTCGCGCATGTGCGCCGGATCAAGGCGCAGGGGGGCATCTCGGTCAAGAACTACAACCAGCCCCGCCGCGAACAGCGCCAGATGGTGGTGCGCGCTGCCGCGGCCGAGAACATGCTGGTGGTGGCCGAGGGCGGATCGCTGTTCGGCATGGACATGAACATCGCCGCCGACGGCAACTCGACGCTGGAACACAACCTCCCGGTCGACGTGTTCTACGAGGACGTGCTGCAGTTCTACAGCCAGTCGGGCACCAACTACACGCCGACGCTGGTGGTCACCTATGGCGGCCTAGCAGGCGATCCCTATTGGCGGCAGGCGACCAATGTGTGGGAGAACCCGCTGATGGTCCACACCCCGCCCAAGATGCTGCTCGCCGAGACCGCGCGCCGCACCAAGGCACCCGAGTGGGCCTTCGTCGACGACAACAACGCGCGCGAGGCAAGGAAGCTTGCGCAGCGCGGCGTGAAGGTGAGCATCGGCGCGCACGGCCAGCAGGCGGGCATCGGCGCGCATTGGGAGCTGTGGAGCTTCGTGCGCGGCGGCATGAGTCCGGTGGCGGCATTGAAGGCGGGCACCATCACCTCCGCGCAGTCGCTCGGCATGGCCAAGGACATCGGCAGCATCGAAGTCGGCAAGCTTGCCGATCTGGTGATCCTCTCGGACGATCCGAGCGCGGACATCGCCAATTCCGACAATATCGAGAAGGTGATGGTCGGCGGGCGGCTGTATGACGCGCGGACGATGAACGAGGTGGGCACCGGGGACGCCAAGCGCCGCCCCTATTTCTGGGAAGGCGAAGGCGCGACCGGCGCGGCCGGATCGATGCGCACGACCAACGAGGGACGTGGGCATGCCGATGGGGATGCGGGGTAATCGTTGGACGGCTGGAGGGGGCGTTACTTCCCCTCCAGCAGCCCCCGCAGATCCTTGAGCGCCTTGGCGCGCAGCTGGTGGACGCGCGGCACGCTGACTTCCAGCACCGCGGCGATTTCGGTGAGGTTCAGCTCCTCGACGAAGAACAGCTGGAGCACCAGCTTCAGCCGGTCGGGAAGCTTGACCATCGCCGCGATCAGCCGCTCGCGGTCCTCGGCGGCGCACAGCGCCTCGAAGGGGTCGGGATCGTCGCTGGCGAAGGCAAGGCTGGTCTCGTCATAGGCGTCATCGATCGGGGTCAGCCTGATCCCCGAGGCCTCGATGGCGAGCAGTTCCGCATCGCCCACCTGCATCGCCCGGGCGAGTTCGGCGCGGCTCGGCTCGCGGCCCA
>NZ_JAMNXL010000174.1 GCF_023653175.1 Erythrobacter sp.
CACCGCGCCGTAGCGGGTGACGACATTGGCCTCGTCATCATAACGCGCGTTGATCATCGGGTATTGCGGGATCACCTTGCAGATCGCGGTGATCAGCAGGGGCAGCAGGGTGAGCTTGGGCTTCTCGCCCCGCGCCGCGTTCAATTGCGCGCGCAGCTCCTCCAGATCGGTGACGTCGCACTCCTCGACATAGGTGAAGTGCGGGATGTGGCGCTTGGCGGCGGCCATGTTCTGGGCGATGCGCTTGCGCAAGCCGATGACCTTGATCGTCTCGTCGCCGCGCATCTTGCTCGCCGCACCGAAGCCACTGCCGGCATTATAGGCGAGGAAGGCGTCGAGATCGGCATGACGCACGCGGCCATCGGCGGCGGGCTTCACCTCGGCAAGGTCGATCCCGAGATCGCGCGCGCGCTGGCGCACCGCAGGGCTGGCGAGGACCTTGGCTTCGGCCCGGTGTTCGGGTTCGGGCACGGGCGCCGGGGCCGGAACGGGCGCAGGCGTAGCGGCGATCGCCGCGTCGGCGTCGCTTGCATCGGGGTTCTCGGCATCGATCCGCTCGGCCACCTCTTCCGAAGTCGGCGCATCGGACATGTCATCCTCGATCTGCCCGGCGGCGGCCTCGGCTTCCTCTTCGGTCGCCTCGCCCTCACCCTCTGTCTCGATCACCAGCAGCATCCCGCCGATCGCGATGGTGTCGCCCACCTCGCCCGCCAGCGTCGTCACCACGCCAGAGACGGGGCTTTCGATGTCGATCGTCGCCTTGTCGGTCATCACGTCGACGATGTGCTGGTCTTCCTCGACCCGGTCACCGACCTTCACGTGCCATTCGACGACTTCCGCCTCGGCCACGCCTTCGCCCACGTCGGGCATCTTGAAAATGAACTTGGCCATTGTCGGGTCAGTCCTTGAGAAGCTTGTCGATCGCCTCGCCGATGCGGACGGGGCCGGGGAAATAGGCCCATTCGAGGCTGTGGGGATAGGGCGTGTCGAAGCCGGTGACGCGTTCGACGGGCGCTTCGAGGTGGTAGAAGCAGCGTTCGGTGACCAGCGCGGAAAGCTCCGCGCCGAAGCCCGAAGTGCGGGTCGCCTCGTGGACAATCAGGCAGCGCCCGGTCTTCTCCACCGAGGCTTCGATCGCCTTGATATCGAGCGGAACCAGCGTTCTGAGGTCGAGGATTTCGGCGTCCACCCCCTTCTCGAGGCACACCGCTTCGGCGACATGGACCATGGTGCCGTAAGCGAGCACCGTCAGCGCCTCACCCTCGCGCACCTTGCGCGCCTTGCCGAGCGGCACCTTGTAGTAGCCTTCTGGCACGACCGAATCGGGGTGCTTCTTCCACGGCTCGACCGGCTTGTCGTAGAAGCCGGTGAAGGGGCCGTTATAGATGCGCTTGGGCTCGAAGAAGATCACCGGATCATTGTCTTCGATGGCCGAGATCAAGAGGCCCTTGGCATCGTGGGGTGTGCTCGGGATCACGGTCTTGAGGCCCGCGACATGGGTGAACAAAGCCTCAGGGCTCTGGCTGTGGGTCTGGCCGCCGAAGATGCCTCCGCCGAAGGGCGAGCGCACCGTCATCGGCGCGATGTAGTCGCCCGCCGAACGATAGCGCAGCCGCGCGGCCTCGGAAATCAGCTGGTCGAGGCCGGGGTAGATGTAATCGGCGAACTGGATTTCGGGGACCGGGCGCAGGCCGTAAGCACCCATCCCCACCGCGACGCCGATGATCCCGCATTCGCTGATCGGGGTGTCGAACACGCGGGTCTTGCCGTGCTTGGCTTGCAGGCCGGCAGTGGCGCGAAACACGCCCCCGAAATAGCCGACATCCTCGCCCATGATGATCACGTCGGGATCACGCTCGAGCATGATGTCGAGCGCCTCGTTGATCGCCTCGATCATGTTGAGGCGGCGTTCGGTCAGGACGTTATCGCCCACGGTTGCGGGTTCCTCACTCATCCGAAGGGCCTTTCCGTGCCGAACTTGGCGATGCGCTCGCGGATCGCCTGTTCGGCCTGTTCCTCGAGGTGCCAGGGCAGCTCCTCGTAGACGTCCTCGAACATGGTGTGGAACGGGTGGTGCAGGCCGTGGCCGAGGATGCCGTTCTTCTCGGCCTCCTTGGTGGTGGTTTTCACGCGCTCGGCACATTCGAGGTCCATCGCGCTCTGGCGTTCCTCGTCCCACTCGCCGATCGCGATGAGGTGGTTCTTGAGACGAGTCACCGGATCGCCGAGCGGCCATTCCTCGCGCTCCTGAGCCGAGCGGTAGCCGGACGGGTCGTCCGAGGTGGAATGCCCTTCGGCGCGGTAGGTGAAGTATTCGATCAGCGTCGGGCCGTGATTGCCGCGCGCGCGGTTCGCGGCCCATTCAGTGGCGGCATAGCATGCCAGCGCGTCATTACCGTCGACGCGCAGCGCCGCGATGCCATAGCCAAGACCGCGCGCGGCAAAGGTGGTGCGCTCGGCCCCGGCAAAGCCGCTGAAGCTCGAGATCGCCCACTGGTTGTTGACCACGTTGAGGATTACCGGCGCGTTGTAGACTGCGGCGAAGGTGCAGGCCGAGTGGAAGTCGCCCTCGGCGGTCGAGCCCTCGCCCACCCAGGTCGCTGCGATGCGGCTGTCGCCCCGGCATGCGCTCGCCATCGCCCAGCCCACCGCCTGCGGGCATTGCGTCGCAAGGTTGCCCGAGATGCTGAAGAACGAATGCTCGCGGCTCGAATACATGATCGGCAGCTGGCGGCCCTTCAGCTTGTCGGCCTTGTTCGAATAGATCTGGTTGATCATCTCGATCAGCGGATAGCCACGCGCGATCAGGATGCCCTGCTGGCGGTAGGAGGGGAACACCATGTCGTCGCTGGCAAGCGCCATGGCAGGGGCGATCGAGGTCGCCTCCTCGCCGGTGCACTTCATGTAGAAGCTGGTCTTGCCCTGCCTTTGCCCGCGAAACATGCGTTCGTCGAAGGCCCGCACCAGCGCCATGTGGCCGAGCATGGCGCGCAGAGTGTCGGGCGAGAGGCGCGGGTTCCAGGGCCCGTGCGCCTGATTGTCATCGCCCAGCACCCTCACGAGGCCATAGGCGAGGCCCGCCATCGTGCTTGGATGCACGCCCTCGTCCGGGCGCGGCTGGTCGCCGGGCTGGCCGATGTCGATATGCGAGAAATCGGCCTTGTCGCCGGGCCGGTAGCGCGGCTCGGGGACATGCAGCGCGAGCGCCGGGCGGTTGCCGCCGCCGTCTCCCCCGGCCCCCGGATTCGCTGGATCGGCCATTCTGCGCGCTCTCCCCGTGCCGGCACACCGCTTCTGGAGGCGGGTGCGATCATTGCTTGAATACGTATTTTTATTTCACCACTGGTGAACGGTCAAGCACGGCGAGCACCGCGGCCTCACACCGCAACAGGTGCGCTGATCGGCGGCAGCGGCGCGTAATCATGCACCACGAAGTCCTCGATCCGATATCCAAATATTGTTTCGGGCTGCCGTGTCATCTCGAGCCGCGGATGGCCTTGCGGCTGGCGGGAGAGCTGCTCCTCGATCAGATGCGCATGGTTGAGATAGAGGTGGACGTCCCCGCCCATCCAGACGAGCTCGCCGGGCTCCATGCCGACCTGCTGGGCGATCATCGCGGTCAGCAGCGCGGCCGACCACAGGTTGAAGGGCAGGCCCAGCGCGACGTCGCAGCTGCGCTGGTAGAGCACGCAATTGAGACGGGCGCTCTCACCCTCGCCTGCGACATGGAACTGGTAGGTCTTGTGGCAGGGCGGGAGCGCCATGCGATCGAGCTCGGCGACGTTCCAGCCCTCGATGATGTGGCGGCGGCTGCCGGGGCTGGTGCGCAGGGATTCGATGACGGACGCGACCTGATTGATCCCCTCGCCCTTTTCATAGAGCCCGTCGGGGCGATAGCGAAAGGTCGGCCAGTCCACCCACTGCTTGCCATAGACCGGACCGAGATCGCCCCAACGGTTGGCGAAGGCCTCGTCCTCGGCAATGCGCTGGACAAAATCATGGAGCCCGATCGGATCGCCCGTTTCGCGGACATATTTCGCGTGCGGCCATTCGTTCCAGATCTTCACGCCCTGCAGCACCAGCGGGCGGATGTTGGTTTCGCCGGTCAGGAACCAGAGGAGTTCGCGCGTCGCGGTCTTCCAGTAGACGCGCTTGGTGGTGAGCAGCGGCATGGCGCCGCCGCCGAGATCGAATCGCAGCATGCTCCCGCACACCGAACGTGTGCCGATGCCGGTGCGGTCGATCCGCTCGCTGCCCGTCTCCCAGATCTGGCGCATCAGATCGAGATATTGCTGTTCGGGATGCGGTTTCGCCGGGGCTGAGAGGGGATTCGCGAGGCGGGCCATGCCCGCGACCATAGCGCGCAATTGCCCGCTTGCCACCATGACCATCGCCACCTATAGGGCGCGCCTTGCCTCGACCCGCGTGGCATTTTCGTGACGCGGGACCGACACGGTCGGGGAGTAGCTCAGCCTGGTAGAGCACTGTCTTCGGGAGGCAGGGGCCGGAGGTTCGAATCCTCTCTCCCCGACCAATTTCCTTGTTCATTTTTGCGGCAAAAGCGCGGCCCGGCATCGGGCTTGCGCTGGCTGCCACACTGCACGCGATGCGCGTTAACCCTGATTCGAGAGGATTTGGGTTGCCAGACAGGAGCGACCGCCGCACGCGGCGCAGCCGATGCGAATGACCTCCGAAAACAAAAAAAGCCCCGGTTTCCCGGGGCTTTCCTGTCATCTCAGCGGCAGCCTATTAACGGGTGCCAGTGATCTCGTAAAACCATGCCCACATAAAGGCCTCCGTAGCATTGTTAACCCGATGCCCGGATGTGTAACACATTATTAACCCTAATCAAGCGTTAACTGCGGCCCTCCCGCCGCCCATCATCGCGAGCAGCTCGGGCATTCCGATCGCCTGCGAAAAAAGATAGCCCTGCGCCTGGTCACATCCCATCGCACGCAGCGCCGCCGCCACCTCGGGTTCCTCGACACCCTCGGCGACGACCACCTTGCCGAGTGAATGCGCGATCTCGATCGTCGCACGTACCACGGCGCGGCTTTCTTCCGACTTCGCCATGTGCTGAACGAACTTCTTGTCGATCTTGAGTTCGGAGCTGGGGAGCTTCTCAATATATTCGAGGTTCGATTCGCCCGTGCCGAAGTCGTCGATCGACAGGCAAATGCCGCGCGCCTTCAGGGCAGCGATCTGAGGCGCGATCCGGTGGTCCTCTAGCTTGGCGGTCTCGGTCAGTTCGAGCGTGAGGTTTTCCGGCGGAAAATTGTAACGCCCGAGCATGGTCATGATGTCGAACAGCAGGTGGGTGTCCGACAAGCTCTTGGCCGACATGTTGACCGCCAGCTTGAAGCGCGGATCCAGCGCGATCGCCTGCTTGCCTTCGACCAGCGCGGTTTCCATCACCACCAGGGTGAGCTCGTTGATCCGGTCGCCGGCTTCAGCAGCGAGCACGAGATCCTGCGGATTGACGAACTCGCCCCCGTCGGGTCGCCAGCGGATCAGCGTCTCCGCGCCCACGATCCGGCCCGAGGCGAGATCGATCTTGGGCTGGTAGGCAACCCCGATGTTGCGATCGCGCAGGCCTTTCTCGAGCACGCGGATCAGCTCGAGCCGCTGGTTGCGCGCTTCCAGATGCGCGGCATCATTGATGATGAAGCGCACCCCGCGGGTTGCCGCCTCGTCGGCCGCCTGCATGGCCTTCTTGATGCGCAAGGCAATCGGCAGGTCGTAATTGGTATCGACCCCGATCGCGGGCGCACCGTTGGACGATTGCCAATCATGGCTGATCGCGGTCTTGAGCATCAGCGCAAGGCCATCGGTGTGGCGTTCGAGCTCGACATTCTCCATCCGCGGCGCAAGCCAGATCAGCACGTCACGCTCGAAGGCGATATCGCCGACCTCGCCCGGGCCCTTCACATAGCCGATCAGCGTGTTGACGAAGTCGCCGATGTCGCGCGAGCTCCATTCTTCGGAAAGCTCGGACAGATTGGCGATCTTGAGCGCAAACACGTCCCAGTCTGCGTTGGCCTTATGGGAGCTGATCGCCGTCGTCGTCATCGCGTCGATGCCGGCGCTGAAATACTTGTGATTGATGCGGCTGAAACCGATCGCGGCAAACAGGATCGCGAGGATGGCCGACATCATGTCGATGTTGATCGTGAACTCGTCGAGAAAGAAAGCGGCCACCGGCAGCACGGCTACAGGCAGCCACAAGACCCCCATCGTTCTGCGGCGGCCCAGCGCCTGAGCTACAATGACGGCGGCGGCGAGCAGGATCGGCGGGAACCACATGAGGTCGAGCGGCTGCCCACGCTTCAGCGTATTGGCTCCGAGGATCTGGAAGTATGATCCGGAGACCTTCCCGTAGAAGGGGTGGCGATGCATGTCCGGAGAATCGACGAATGTCGTTCCGATGATTGCAGACTTGCCCGCGAGTTCCTTCGCCCCGATGCGTCCGCGCAAGACATCGACATAGCGATAGGTCGGGATGGAATTGAGGTTGAATGCATAATCGGGACGGTAGCGTGCTGCCCCGCCGCGGTAATCGGCGAGCACGACCGAGATCGAACGGTACTTGGCTCCTTCGAATTCGACATCGGTCGGTATCAACATGGACAGGCCAAAAGGGCTGAAGAAGCTCACCATCGACGCTAGCCGAGCTTCCTTGCCGAATGCTGCAACCGGAAGGATGGGTTCGCTTCTCTGAAACCCTGTCTCACTGCCCGGTGCCATGGCCAGCCACACCTTGCCGCGGTGCCTGGCAAGTGCGTGCGCGAAGGCCGCATCGCTTTCAGGCGTTTCAGGATCCGCATGAGCGCGGTCAAAAACGATGCGCTTGACCCCGGCCTCCACGAGCTGGTCAATGATCGCGCTGTCCTGATACCGGTTCGTCCCGGGCTGTTTGAGTTCGTTCAGCGTCGCATCGTCGATCGCGATCAAGACGATGTCCTGCGATGCTGGACGCATGCGCAGCTGCGCGCGGGCCAGCCGCAACGCGTCCTCGGCCGGGAGCGGCATTTCGATCGCCGCCGAGACCACCCCGAACAGGATCGCCATCGCCGCCACCTTGATGCGCTTGCGACGCAGCAGGTCGGCGCCCGAGCGGCGGTCCAATCTGGCCTTGAGCACGACCTCTTCGCGTTCGGACGAGCCGAAAGCGCGCCGCATCCTGTCGGCCAGAGACTTGAGCGATGCGATCATCAAACGCGCCATCCCGTGGGGAACCCCGAGCTTCTCCCTAGGCCGCGTTGGTTAATTTATTGCAAACAGCGCACCCTCGCCCGCTCGCGCGCCTGGCGCGCTAAATGACCTGCGGCGCGATCAGGCCGAGCGCGATCGACAGCACGCCCAGCCCGATCGAGAGGTGCCAGCGCAGCCGCAGGAAGTCGGGCGCGGCATAGCCCAGCGCCCGATCGACCAGCGGCGAGGCGAGGATCAGAGCGCCAAGATAGAGCAGCGCCGGGCCCGGCCACTCCCAGCCGAAGGTCCAGGGCAGGAACAGAGCCACCGCTATCAGGCTCGGCATGACCGCGAGCACATAAGCGCCGGTGGTCGCGCGGCCACTCGCCAGCGCCTGCCCCCACCACACCCCGCCCAGAAAGCTGAAGATCGCCGCCGCATAGGCATAGCCGCCCGC